>DASPPM010000109.1:0-15008 GCA_035625535.1 Alphaproteobacteria bacterium | reverse complement strand
GCCGGCGTGCTGGCCGCGCGGCTTCTTATGCCGGTGGGGCGCGGTGAGCTCGGTCAAGCGGTGCTTTGGCCGGTGCTGATCGCAGCGCTGGGCGGCTTTTCGATCGGCGATGCGATCATATTCTTCACCGCGGGCCGGCGTGCGGCGGCGCCGCGCGTCATGGGATCCGCACTCGGGATAGGGGCGATATTGAGTCTCGCCCTCATAGCCGCGGGCTTTGTGGTTCTTTCCTTCGTAAATTTCGGCGGGAACCCTGCGGTGCGCAGCATCAGTCAATGGTACCTCCTCTACATTCCAATTGGCTACGCCGCCGCATGCGTCGTCAACGCCTGCCAAGCGCACCATCGGTTCGTTCTCTGGAATTTTCTGCGCATCCTCGTGTCCCTTGCGTATGCCGCCATCGCCGTCGTGCTTTGGCTCACGAACGAGGCCACGGTGGCCGCTTTCGTCGCGGCATCGCTTTTGGCCAATCTCACCGTGTTCGTGACCGGCGCGATCCTGCTCCGCCGGCTGGGCATGTTCGGCGTGAGGCCCGACTTGGGCCTCATGAAGCGGATGTTCGGCTACGGCGCCCGAGTCCATGTCGGAGCGCTTCTCACCCTCTCCAATATTCGTCTCGATCAGATTCTGATCAGTCAATGGCTTCCCGCCGCGGACTTCGGCAACTATCTGGTGGCAATTTCGGTTTATGTGAGCGCATGCAGCCTGGTCACGCTCCTCGGAGCGCTCGTGTTTCCGAAGATGGCCGCGGCCGAGAACGATGCAGTGCGCGCGGAGGTTCTAGGCCGCTATTTGCGGCTCGCGCTTGCGCTCTCGGTCATGGGCGGCATCATTCTGATACTTGTCGCCCCGTGGTTGATCACGCTGGTCTACGGCAGGCCCTACCTTCCGGCCGCGGGTGTGCTGCAGATTTTGGCGCTCGGAGTTGCGCCGACGACGTCGGGATACCTTCTCGCTCAGGCATTCAAGGCAATAGGCCGGCCGCTCACGATCGCGTGGGCCGAGTCCATGTCGCTCGCGACTTGCGCGATAGCGCTCGTCATCCTGATCCCGGCATTCGGCATCCTCGGCGCCGCGACATCGGTCGTGCTGGCGCACACGGCCGGCTGCATCGTATTGGCGATCGCGGTACGCCGCCATATGCACGCGGCGCTCATGCCGCTCTTCATGCCGTCGACAGACGATGTCTCCTTTGTCATAAGGCGGGTCAAGGAGGTGCTCGGGCGGCGCTAGTAAGGCATCGGCGAGCGCGGTGGCGACAAGCATGCGCCTTATCTCGCATTCAGCGAGCCCTCTGCCGAGCGTGGCGGACGGCCGCCGCGGCCGCGGGCACTTGAGCTTCTCGTATCGCGCGCTTGAGCTTGGGCAGACCGCGGCACGCCCAAGCGCAGAGCCCGTGCGATTGCGTGCGGATTCGCCTGTGCTATACTGAAATGCATGAAGCGCCGGGACGCGGCGCAGCAAATCGAATCGGTATAGATCATGGTGAAATTCATCTCTGCTGCCTGCGTCGCCGCTCTCGTCCTCTTGCTTGCCGGTCCCTCGGCAAGCGCGGACGAAATCGCCTGCCGGCCGGCCGACCACTCGCCGTCCACGACCGGGGTCGTGCTGCTGCACGGCACGCTCGAGCCTTCGTACTGGCTGATGCCGCTCAAGAAGAAGCTCGACGCCGCCGGCTTCCGCACGGCAATGCCCGAGATGCCTTGGTCGACCAGGCGCGAATACGACCGCACCTACGAGGAGTCGATGGACGAGATCGCGACCGCGGCGACGGGGCTCGAGCGCCGGGGCGCCCGGCGCATCGTGCTGGCCGGCCACAGCATGGGCGGCAATGCGGCACTCGGCTATGCGGCGTTGCGCGGCGGAGCCGCCGGCCTCGTGATCATCTCACCGGGCCCCTTCGCCGAGGATTCGGAGGTACAGAGGCTGATCGCCCCGGGTATGGCCAAGGCACGCCAGATGATCGCGGCCGGGCAGGGCGGCGAAGTGGGGGTGTTCAAGGATTTGGTCCAGTGGCATGGCAGTATGGAAGGGGCCCACACGACGGCGAAGAACTACTTCAGCTACTACAATCCCGACGGCAACGCGGTGATCTCCAAGAACGCCGCGCGGATGAAGCCGGGCATGGCAGTGCTCTGGCTGATCGGCGTGGAGGAAGAGGGCGAACGCGTGGCGGTGAGGTCCTATGCCTTCGACAAGCTGCCGCCCAATCGCCTCAACCGATATATCGTGGTACCCAAGGGGCATCTCGACACCCCGGCCACGGGTGCCGACTCGATCGTCGCCTGGCTCAAATGCCTATGAGATGACGGCGAGCTGGTGACGTGCGGTCTGCGCGCCACACGTCGCACCGCCTCTTGTCGCAGCGTTGCCGGCTTTTGCCGCAGCCCCGACCGCGCGCCCTAGAGTATGTCCCGTTGATTTGGAAGCAGCCCCCTCACCCTACCCTCTCCCCCTCGGAGGGGGAGAGGGTTGCGTAGGCTTAGCAAGACGAAGTCGAGCTTAGCCGGAGCTGGGTGAGGGGGTGATTCCGCGCCATCGGAACATGCTTTAGCGACTACCGCCTGGATCGACTGGCCGATTTCGGCTAGATTTGCTTTCGTCTCCGATGCTTCGTGAGCATTCGATTCCTTGTGCTTTCAAGCATGTGTCCTGACACGCGACGCAGATCGGACGCGCCATGCCGAGCGAGCACGACGTGAAAGCACCGCCGCAAGAGTCGCTTCTTGCCTCGAGCCCGGCCCTGCGACAATCGGAGCCAGGCCCTATCATTGGCGGCATGCGCGCGGCGACGCTCGACGACGAGGCGTTCCAGCAGACGAGAGACGGCTACGAGCGGGCGGAAATGTTCCAGCTGACCTTGCGCGCCTCGCTCAACGACGTTGAGATATCGCTCATCGACGAAGGCCGCCGCAACGACCCTTTCAGGCTCGCGTACTATCCGCCGATCAGGAGCCTGCTCAAGACGAAAACCCTGAGCGGCGTCGTTCTCTTGAGAGAGAAGCAGGATCTCGCCGCGCAATTGGGCCGCGCCTGCTCGACCTTGCACGATGTCGAGCCTTTCGACGTGGCCAGGCTCACCTTGGCGAACTACCGCAAGTCCGACGCGATTTGGGCGACGCTGATCAGGCGCTCGGCGGGCAAGCCGCTCCTCATGATCGGTCTACCCAAAAGGACGCGCGAGATACTTCCGCTCGCGGAGACGTACGAGAAATTCCTCAAGAGCCTCGGCAAATACACGCGGCGGAACGTGCGCAAGACGCGCGAAAGGGCAGACGCGCTGGCGATCTGCTTCGCGCTGTTCCCCAACCGGCCCCCCGACGATTACTTCGGCAAGATTCTGGAGATGTGCAAGCGGAACGGCCCGCGGCCGGTGCCCGAGAGCGAGATGCTCGGCTGGGAGCAAAGAATATCCAGGCAGAACGGCCATTTTTATTCGACCCTCGCGACAAAGGACGGATATGTGTTCAGTTTCTGTCGTGGATTTATCTGGGGAAAGAGCGCGATCATCCCCTATCAGCTCAACGACCGCGACTATTACGACAAGAACCCTTCCCTGCTGCATCGCGCGTTCCTCGCGGAGTCGCTCATGCAAAGGGGGGTCCGCGAAATGATCTTTCCGAACGGCTGTGCCGGCTTGCTGAAGAACGTCTGCCTTCCCGACGTCGGCTCGAGCGTCGTGGTGCTCCCTTTGAGCGTCGTGGCGCTCGTCAAGGCGGCGGTCACCTTGTCCTTGCGCGCGGGAGCTCTCTTGGCATTCCTCGGCACGCTTCTGCCGGGGTGGCTGCGCCGGCGGCTCGGGATGCAGGAGCTCTGACGCGCGCTACGGGGCATGGCCCCGCCTACGGAGTCTTTTCCTGTGCCGCCTCTTGCGTCGGCGAGGAAATGCCGGGGACGGCGTTGCTCGGTCGCCGCCAGCCTTGCGCCAAGCGCCGCCTCAGCTGGCCGAGTCGCGCGCGGCCGCCGCTATAGACGGCGCCCCACAGACTGTTGGCGAAGCGGTATCCGAAGGCATCGCGCTTGCGGTTCGCCCAGAACACCTTGTAGGGCAGCTCGAAGCCGAGGAAGTCGTACTCCAGCCCTTGCTCGAAGGCCCAATGCAGGCAGCTTTCGGTGAGAATTTGGCCCGGCCCGTATTTCGCGTAGTCGATGTCAAAGACGGTGACGAGCATCTCGATGCGCACGCGGTCCACGCGGGTCACTTGGGCGGCGATGGGCCCGCCGTCTAGCTTGAGGGCGAAGACGACGAGACGGCCGGCGGCACTGCCGCCTCTCGCCGCCGCGGCGAGCAGGTCGCGATAGGCCGTCGTTTCGAGCCAGGGCCCCCGCTGTCCGGTCGCGGCGAGCTGCTTGAGTTTCTGGCCGATCGTCCAATCGACGAGCGCCGTGCAGGCGGCGGGGTCGTCCACCGGCTCGAAGGCGAGCTTGCCCTGCTGCTCGAGCTGCCGGCGGCGGCGGCGGTGGCGATGGAGGCGCGGCCGGAGGTAACTATCCCAGGTCGGATGCTCGTCCCAGGCGACGGCAAAGGTGGGGATGACCTCGACGACGCGCGCCCGCCGCTCGGCTGCGAGCACGCGATGGAGCGGCGACCCGGCGAGGACGAAATGCATGGCCATGATGTCGCACCGGCTGGTCGCGCGCAGCAGGCGCCAGGCCGCGTCGATGCGCTGGTCCGCGTCGGGACCGTCTTCGACCAGGACGGACGGATATTCGGCAAAGCTCGTTCCGAGGAGATGGGCCTCGCGCGCGAGAAAAGTCCGGCGGATGACGCTCGGCCAGACGAGGACGAGGCGGCCGGCATTGCGCGCGACGACCGCGTGCAGCCGGCCTCCTTGCGGCGCCTCGACGGCGTCCCAGGTGGCGAGGCACCAGGCGAAGCTCTCTGAGAAGCGATGCGTCGGGCAGCGGGCGGCGAGGTCCTGCCAGTCCGCCTCGAGGGCCCGCAGCGACGCGATATCGGTGATGACCTCGTAGCGGTCCGACTCGGCGGCGGTCATGCCCATGATGTCTGGCTGAGGAGCGTCCTCGGGAGCGTATGGCGCGAAGATATCGGAACGGCGCGCTTCCGGCAACGACCGCTGGCGGCCGCGGAGGCGCTCGAGCCTAGCGCTCGAGCCGGTCCATGTCCTCGTCGCTCAGGCCGAAATGATGGCCTATCTCGTGGATCAGCACGTGGCGGACCAGATGGAACAGGTCTTCGCCGGTCTCCGACCAATAATCGAGGATGGGGCGCCGGTAAAGGAAGATCATGTCGAGGTCGCGCGGCGTGTCGGCGACGCTCTTGCGGTTGAGCGCCACGCCACGATAGAGGCCGAGCAGGTCGAACGGGCTTTCGAGGTCCATTTCCTCCTCGATCTCCTCGTCGCAAAATTCCTCCACGCGGATGACCACGTTGCGCACGTGGCGGGCGAGCTCGGCAGGGACGGTGGCGAGCGCTGCGCGCCCGATCGCCGCGATATCGTCGAGTCCGGGCGGGGTGGTGAAGCTCTTCGTCATGGCCAGGCTCCTAAGTCCCCTCTGCTCTTGATCGCGACCCCGGGGCGGTCCACTCTCGCACGCGCATGGTGGGGCGAGGGAAGCCGAAGGGAGGGATGAAGATGAGAGACAAGCTCGCCGGCGGCGCGCGCAAGGAAGCGCTCAAGCGCGTGCCGCTTTGGCAGGAGGTGGCCGGGCGCGACGCCATCCAGCGCGCCTTCAAGTTCGCCGATTTCAACGAGGCCTTCGGCTTCATGACCCAGGTGGCCCTCTTGGCGGAAAAGATGGATCATCACCCCGAGTGGTTCAATGTCTATAACCGGGTCGAGATCACGCTCAGCACCCACGACGCCGGCGGGCTTTCAGAGCGCGACATCGAGCTCGCGGCCCGCATCGACAAGCTCGGTACCTGAGGCGGCTTATTTCGCCTGCATGCGCATGGCGCCGTCGAGGCGAATGCATTCCCCGTTGAGCATCACGTTCTCGATGATATGCAGGCAGAGCCGCGCATATTCGTGCGGGTGGCCGAAGCGCTGCGGGAAGGGCACCTGGCTCGCCAGGCTCTCCTGCACTGGCTTCGGCATGCCGAGAAGGAGCGGGGTGGCGATGAGCCCGGGTGCGATCGCCAGCACGCGAATGCCCGAGCGGGCGAACTCGCGCGCGGCGGGGAGCGTGAGCGCCACCACGCCGCCTTTGGAGGCCGCATAGGCCGCTTGTCCGATCTGGCCCTCGAAGGCGGCGACCGAGGCGGTCGAGATGATGACGCCGCGCTCGCCGTCCGCAAGGGGATCGAGCCTGGCCATGTCGGCGGCGGCGAGGCGCATCATGTTGAAGCTGCCGATCAGGTTCACGGCGATGACCTTGCTGAACTGGTCGAGCGGCATGGGGCCGTCCTTGCCGACGATGCGCGCGGCGGGGCCGATGCCGGCGCAGTTGACGAGCACGCGGGCCGGGCCGTGCCGGTCGCGCGCCAAGGCAAGCGCAGCTTCTCCGCTCTTGGCATCCGAGACGTCGCAGCGCACCGCACTCCCGCCGATCTCCTTCGCGACCGCCTCCGCAGCGGCCATGTTCACGTCGACCACGGCGACCTTCGCACCTGCCCGCGCGAGATGGCGCGCCGTCTCGGCGCCGAGACCCGAGCCGGCACCCGTGACGATGGCCGCATGTCCGCGTACGTCCATGACCCTCTCTCCTTCCGAAACGCGCTTCTCCCCTGGCCGCGCGCGGGGCGGCCTTCCTTAGCAGATGGTGCGGCGCGAGGCGAGGCCGTTCGGCGGCAGTGCCGCCTCTCAGCCGCGGCGCGCCAGCTCGCGCGCCCGGTGAAGGGGATTGCGCCGAACCAAGAGCATGGCGAGGGAGGGTGCGGTCTGCGTGAGGAGGGCGCGGACGCTCTCCCTGCGCGGAACGCCGAGCCGGCTGAGCGCATGATAGAGCGGCAAGAATCCGAGCGGGCCGAGCCGCCGCGCCACGCGGAGGAGCTTGGCCTCGCGGGCATAGGCGGCGATGTCCCCGCTCACGCGCGCAGCCCTTGCGGCATCGATGCGCCCTGCCGCGGCCATCATCGCCACGTCCTGTCGCATCGCCGCCGCGACGGGGATGCGGTGGCGCAGATCTTGGGTGAGCCAATCGCGCAATTGCTTGCCGCTCCATGAGGGGCTGACGGCTCCGCTCACGTTCGAGCGGTGCACGCGCCGCAGCACGAGGATTTCGGGAATGGTCACCAGCCGGCCGAGCAGGATCGCGCGCAGTGCCAGGATGCGGTCCTCGCTATGGCGCAAGCCGGCAAGCGAAGTGCCCGCCTCGAGCACGGCCCGGCGGTAGGCCGCAACCGCGCCATGCGGCCCCGCCCGGCCGCGCGCGATTTGAGCGGCATCGAGGAGCTCGGAAGCCGGCCCGACCCCTGCCACCGCCGGGGACACGCCTTCCATCGGCCGCCCCTTCTCGCCGATCAGGCCGAAGCGGCAATCGAGGCCCATGAGCGAGGGACCGCCCTGGCACAGCGCCTCGTAGACGCGCTCGGTCCGCGTCGGCAGCGAGATGTCGTCGCCGTCCGCGATGACGAGGATCTCGCCGCTCATGTGCCGGCGGATCTCTTCCATCTGGCTGCCGACGCCGAGATTGGCCGGGTTGCGGATGAGGCGCACCCGGTGGGGCCCGCGGTAGGCGTCGAGAAGCCGCCGGGCGATCTCGAAGCTGCCGTCGCTCGAATAATCGTCCGCGACGATGATCTCGAGCGGGCTGTAGCTTTGTCCGAAGGCGCCCTCGAGTGCCGCCTCGACAAAGGCGGCACAGTTGTAGAAGCGTACGGCCATGGTGATGAGCGGCCGCTCCGCGCTCGGCGCCGCGATCGCCCTATGCCCCGGCTCGTCGTGGATTTCTCGCTCTCCGTCGCTCGTTGCACGCCCTCGCTTGCGGGACGCCCTTGGAGCGGGTTTCAGAAGGGGTTGATGCCGCTGAAGATCGAGGTGCTCCGCTGGCTGTCGTAGCAGGTGAAATAGCCCTGGTCCCAGCCCTTCTTATACTCAAGGTCCTGGCCGTAGCGCTGGTCCACTTTCGAGTTGTTCCAATTGGAGCCTTGTTTGGCCGCACTCTCGAGCCCGGCGGGACAGCCCTTGGCATAGCCCTCCTTGAAGGCGGGACTGCTGTTGGCAGGCGGGGTGCGCGGGTCCGGCTTATCGTCCCCCCCGCAGGCGCCGAGAAGCGCCATGCCGGCGGCGAGCAGAATTCCAAGCCAAGCGAGGCGAGCGCGTCTCATCGCGGTTCCCTTGCCATCCGTCCCCCGTTCCCCCGCGGCTCCATGCAGCTTAAGGCGGTCGCGCGCCGTTGAGAAGCCTCGCGTGCATCCGCTCCCGTTGCAAGGGTGCCATGCGCCCGCTGCGAATTGATAAGCCCGCTCCCGCTCGACCACCGCACTTTCGGGGTTGCTTTCTGCCGTCATATGACTATGCCTTTCGGGAAAGGGGACGAGCTCCGGGGAATAGGCAGGGAGAGACGCATGGCCGAGCCCCTCTGGCGGCCCAATGCCGAGCGCATCGCGAGCGCCAACATGACCGCCTTCATGCGCAAGCTGGAAGCGGATTGGCGGCTCGAGTTCAAGGACTATGCAGCCCTCCATCGCTTCTCGATCGAGGAGATGGAGAAGTTCTGGCTCTCGCTGTGGGATTTCTGCGGCGTCGTCGCCGAGAGGCGCGGCAATGTGGTGATGGAAAATCCGGAGCGGATGCCGGGCTGCCGCTTCTTCCCCGATGCTCGGCTCAACTTCGCGGAGAATCTGCTGCGCCGGAGCGACGACAGCGATGCCCTCGTCTTCTGGGGCGAGGACAAGGTGCGGCGCCGCATGAGCTGGCGCGAGCTCCACGAGGCGGTCTCGCGCCTGGCCCAGGCGCTCGAGCGCGACGGCGTCGAGCCGGGAGACCGTGTCGCGGGCTGGCTCCCCAACCTGCCGGAGACCGTGATCGCCATGCTGGCGGCGACGAGTCTCGGCGCCGTGTGGTCCACGAGCTCGCCCGACTTCGGCGTAGAGGGGGTCGTCGACCGCTTCGGCCAGATCGAGCCCAAGGTGCTGTTCGCCGCCGACGGCTATCATTACAACGGCAAGGCCCATGATTGTTTGGTACGCCTCAAGGGGATCGTCGAGCGCCTGCCGAGCGTCAAGCGCGTCGTCGTGGTCGCCTACACGCGCGACGTGCTCGCGCTCGGCGGCCTCCCCGCCGCCGCCTCGTGGCACGAGTATCTGGCCCCCTATCGGCCCCGTCGGATCTCCTACGCCCAGCTTCCCTTCAACCACCCGCTCTATATTCTTTTTTCCTCGGGCACGACCGGAGCGCCCAAATGCATCGTGCACGGCGCGGGCGGCACCCTCCTCACCCATCTCAAGGAGCACAAGCTCCACGCCGACATCAAGCCCGGCGACCGCCTCTTCTGGTTCACCACCTGCGGCTGGATGATGTGGAACTGGCTCGCCTCGAGCCTGGCGGCCGAGGCCACCCTCCTCTTGTACGACGGCTCGCCCTTTCATCCGAGCGGAAACGTGGTGTTCGACTTCGCCCAAGAGGCCGAGATGAGCTTCCTCGGCACCTCGGCCAAGTTCATCGACGCCTGCCGCAAGGCCGGGCTTTCGCCGGCGAAGAGCCACAAGCTCGCGAAGCTGCGCGCGATCGGCTCGACCGGCTCTCCGCTCGTTGCCGAGGGCTTCGATTATGTCTATGCGCAGATCAAGGAGGACGTCCATTTGGCCTCGGTCTCGGGCGGCACCGACATCATCGGCTGCTTCGTCGGCGGCAATCCCTTGGGGCCCGTCTGGCGCGGCGAGATCCAGGCCAAGATACTTGGCATGGCGGTCGAGGTGTTCGACGAAGAGGGCCGGCCGCTCGAGCGCGAGAAGGGCGAGCTCGTCTGCGTCAAGCCTTTTCCCTCGATGCCGCTCGGCTTCTGGAACGACCCCGGCGACAAGAAATACCGCGCCGCCTACTTCGAGAAGTTTCCCGGCGTCTGGTGCCATGGCGACTGGTCGATGACCACCGAGCATGGCGGCATCGTCATCTATGGGCGCTCGGACGCCACCTTGAACCCGGGCGGCGTGCGCATCGGCACCGCGGAGATCTACCGCCAGGTCGAGCAGCTCGAGGAGGTGGTCGAGAGCCTCGTCATCGGCCAGGACTGGGAGAACGACGTGCGCGTGGTGCTCTTCGTGCGCCTCACCGACGGCACGAGGCTCGATGCGGCACTCTCCGACAAGATCAAGGCCCAGATCCGGCGCAACACCACGCCGCGCCACGTGCCGGCGAGGATCGTGCAAGTCGACGACATCCCGCGCACGAAATCGGGCAAGATCGTCGAGCTCGCGGTGCGCGAGGTGGTGCACGGCCGCCCGGTCAAGAACCTCGAGGCCCTTGCCAACCCCGATGCGCTCAAACTCTACGCCCACCTCCCGGAGCTCGGCCATTGAAACAGATCCCGACCCGCCTCCTCGGCAAGCCCTCGCAGCTCGCCGGCCCGGTCCGCGCCGCGATCTCGGCCCTCGAGCCCCAGCTCATCGCCGATGTGTCGAAGCTCGCCTTGGGCGACCCCAAGGTGATCCCGCTGTGGTTCGGCGAGTCCGATGTCGCCACGCCCGAGTTCATCCGCCGCGCGGCCAAGGAGGCGCTCGACCGGGGCGAGACCTTCTACACCCACACGCGCGGCATCCCGCCCTTGCGCGAGGCCCTCGCCGACTATCTCTCCGGGCTCTACCAGCGTCCCGTGGCGTTCGAGCGCGTGAGCGTCACCACGGCCGGCATGAACGCCATCATGCTGGCGATGCAGCTCACCCTCGAGGCGGGCGACAATGCGGTCATGGTGACCCCCCTCTGGCCCAATGCCGCGGCCGCAGCGCGGATCATGGGGGCTGAAGCGCGCGAGGTCGCGCTCGCGCGCGAGCAGGGCCGCTGGCGTCTCGACCTCGACCAGCTTTTCGCCGCCTGCGACAAAGGCACGCGGCTCATCTTCGTCAACTCGCCGAGCAACCCGACGGGCTGGATGATGACGCGCGAGGAGCAGCGCGCCGTGCTTGACTTCTGCCGGCAGCGCAACATCTGGCTCCTTGCCGACGAGGTCTATGCGCGCATCGTCTACCAGGGCCGCGCCGCACCCTCCTTCCTCGACTTGGCCGAGCCCGAGGATCCGCTCCTCGTCGCCAACAGCTTCTCCAAGGCTTGGGCGATGACGGGCTGGCGCGTCGGCTGGCTCATCGCCCCCGCGGCCCTCGGCGATCTCCTCGGCGAGTTGGTCCAGCACAACGTGAGCGGTGTCCCCACCTTCCTCCAGCCGGCCGCGGTCACGGCGCTCAAAGAGGGCGAGCCCTTCGTGCGGGAAATGGTCGAGCGCTGCCGGCGCGGGCGCGACATCGTCGCCGACCACTTGGCCACCATGCCGCGCGTGCGCTTCACCCCGCCGGACGCGGCCTTCTATGCCTTCTTCGAGGTGGACGGGGTCGCCGACAGCTTGGCGCTCGCCAAGCGCATCGTCACCGAGGCCGGCGTTGGGTTGGCACCGGGTGCTGCCTTCGGCAAAGGTGGCGAGGGGGGCTTCCTGCGCCTCTGCTTCGCCCAGGCGCCCGAGCTGCTCGCGCGCGCCATGGAGCGCTTGAAGCGCGTGATCGGCTGAGGCGGGACAGGCTCAACCAAGCGCCGCTTCTGTCAGGGTTGGCGATCGCTTGTCTTGGCCCGCCTCGGCGAGGAGCCAATCGCGGAAGGCGCGCACCTTGGGGCGCTCGAGCGCGCGAGGGGGCGCGACGATATAATAGGCGAGCGGCACCTTGAGCAAGAGCTCGAAGGGCTTGACCAAGCGCCCGGCAGCGAGGTCCTCGGCGATGAGCGCGGTGCGCCCGAGCGCCACCCCCTCGCCGTTGATCGCCGCCTGCAGCACCATGCTCGAGTGGCTGAAGATGGGTCCACGCGAGGCATCGACGCCCTCCACGCGCGCGGCCTTGAGCCACATCGCCCAGCCCACCTCGGTGGCTTCGCCCTGGGCATCGAGGCGGAGCGCATTCTCCTCATGGAGGAGCGTGTGGTGCTTCAAGTCGGCGGGCTTGCGCAAGGGATGCGGGCCGCGGAGGAGCGTCGGGCTCGACACCGGCACGTAATCGTCGGCGATGAGACGCTCGGCCATGAGGCCCGGATAGCGGCCGCGACCGTAGCGGATGACGAGGTCGACGTTCTCGCGCGCGAAATCGACGAGCTGGTCGTTGGCCTGAAGCCGCACGTCGATCTCCGGGTGCCGCGCGCGGAAGCGCACGAGCCGCGGCATGAGCCATTTGTTGGTGAAGGAAAAGGTCGTGCTGACAGTGAGCCCGCCCTTCTCCTCGCGCGTGCGCAGCCGCTCGCTCGCCTCCTTGAGCCGCTCGAGAAGCTCGCGCACGGTGCGCGCATAGGCCTGGCCCTCGTCGGTCAAGCGCAGCGCGCGGTTGAGCCGGCGGAAGAGCTTGACCCCAAGCGCGTCCTCGAGCGCCTTCACCTGCCGGCTCACGGCGCCATGGGTGACGTTGAGCTCGAGTGCCGCCTTGGTGAAGCTCAGATGCCGGGCCGCCGCCTCGAAGTCGGGAAGCGCCTTCAGAGGGGGTAGACGCGGGCCCATCGCTCCTTCCTTTCGCGTGATTTTATCTCACCTATCTTAAGAGAACAAATCGATTGTCGGCAAGCGAAAAACATCCTAATTCTCCCCTAAACAAGGCGGTTGAAGCAACGGCGGATGGGCCTAGCCCTCCCCTTATTTGTGAGGAAAACGACGATGACCACGATGCAAATAGAGGCCTGCCGCGCAGCTGCCGCCGGCAAGGGTTCGGCCCTGCGCACGAAGTACCAGAGAGCGGCCCCGGCGTGGCAAAGGCTAGGTGCTGCGCTCGGCGAGGCGGGGCGGCGCTTGGATGAATGGCACCGACGCGCGCGCGCCCGGCGCGAGCTCATGGCGCTCGGCGACGAGGGGCTCAAGGACATCGGTCTCGGCCGCAGCGAGGCCTATCGGGAATACAGCAAGCCCTTCTGGCGCGCCTGAGGCTGAAGCGAGCGCCCGCGAGGTCCCGCCCTCGAGAAATCCGTTGCGGGACCTCACGGCGCCACGCATCATCGCCTTCCATCCAGCGAGCGAGGGCGGCGTCATGATCGTGGTGATCTTCGAGGTGATCCCCAACGAGGGGCGCGCGCGCGAGTATTTCGATCTCGCGCAGGAGCTTGCCCCCGAGCTCGACAAGATCGACGGCTTCATTTCGGTCGAGCGCTTCGAGAGCATCGCCAACAAGGGCAAATATCTCTCGCTCTCGACCTGGCGCGACGAGGCGGCGGTCGAGGCGTGGCATCGTCATGCGGGCCACCGCGCCGCTCAAGCAAAGGGCAAGGCGCGCATCTTCAAGGATTTCCGCATCCGCGTCGCAAGGGTGCTGCGCGATTACGACAAGGCGTCGCGGCAGCCGAGCGCGGCGGCAGGGCGCTGAATTACTTTTCGCTCAGCCCGGTCGTGAGCACGAGCTTGCCGGTGATCTTGCGCTCCATCATGAGGGTGAGCGCCTCCGCCGCTCGATCGAGCCGGAAGGTGCGCGAGACGAGGGGCTTGAGCTGGCCCTGCTCGTACATGCGGAAGAGCTCGCTCAGGCCGGCGCGCGCAAGCGCCGGATTGCGGCGCGAGGTGGCGCCCCACAAGACGCCGATCACCGAGCAGCTCTTGATGAGCACGTAGTTCGCGGGTACCGAGGGAATTCGTCCCGAGGCGAAGCCGATGACGATGATGCGGCCTTCCCACGCGAGCGCGCGCAGCGACGCATCGAAGGCATCGCCGCCGACCGGGTCGTAGGCGACGTCGGCCCCCTTGCCGTGCGTAAGCGCCTTCACCCGCTCGCGCAAATTCTCCGTCGTGTAGTTGATGGTGTGGTCGGCACCGTGCTGCCTTGCGACCTCGAGCTTCTCGGGCGAGCTTGCCGTGGCGATGACGGTGGCACCCATCGCCTTGCCGACCTCGACCGCGGTCAAGCCCACGCCGCTCGAGGCGCCGTTGACGAGGAGCGTCTCGCCTGCCTTGAGCTTGGCCCGGTACGCAAGCGCCAGTTGCGCGGTGCCGTAGGTGACGGGAAAGCCGGCCGCGGTAATGAGGTCCATCTCGGCCGGAATGCGCACCGCGTGCGCCTCGGGCACGACGGCCTCCTCGGCGTAGCCGCCATGTCCCATGTAGGCGAGGATGCGGTCGCCCAGCTCAAGCTCCTTCACGCCGGCGCCAACCTCGCTCACGATGCCCGCGGCCTCGAGGCCGGGGACGAAGGGGAAGGGCGGCTTCTCCTGGTACTTGCCGGCGATCATCAGGGTGTCGGCGAAGTTGATTCCGGCACCGTGGACGGTAAAGCGCACCTGTCCGGGAGCAAGCGCCGGAGCTGCCGTCTCCTCATAAGTGAGCGTGGCGGGACTTCCCCAGGCCTTGCACAGGATGGCGCGCATAGAGCTCCCTTCCCCTCTGCTCACGTCTCGCCCTCGACGAGCCAGCCTTCGGCCGCGCGCATTTCGCCGACCTCGATCGAGTTCCAATTCCGTAAGATCGGCCGGCAGAGCGGGGCAAGCGCCGTCCAGCTGGCGTCGTCGAGCGCGCCCAAATAGCGCAGAATGGCCGCCACCGCCACTTCCGCGGCGCGCGCGGCGCCGTCGTCGATCTTGAGCGCCACCCCGAGCCCAAGATGGGGGACGGCGGCGCAATAGACGCCCTCGGCACCACCCTTGAGCAGAATGCGACCGGCGCACCGCTCCATCACCACCGTGCCGAAGCGCCCGCTGCCCGACACCATGTCCGGCCGCGCCGCGACGGCCGCGAGCACGCGCTTGGCGGCAGCGCGGCGCTCGGCCGCGAGCCCCTCTTGCGTCGCCAGCCGCGCCATGCCGAGGGCGATCGCGTTAAGCGGGATGGCAAGGGTGGGAATGCTGCAGCCGTCCGTCGCGCGCGGCGCCTGTGCCAACTCGACGCCGCACATCTCGCCGACCGTCCTGATCCAGCGCTGCTGCGCCGGGTGGTCGAAGCTGACA
>DASPPM010000108.1:0-9256 GCA_035625535.1 Alphaproteobacteria bacterium | reverse complement strand
GACGATCCGATCATAATGATCAGCCGGCTGGCGGAGGTGTGCGACCCCCGCACGGAAGTGGTCGTGGTGGGCGAACGCAACGACATCGTGCTTTACCGCGAGCTCAAGGATTCGGGCGTCGCCGAGTATTTCTTCAAGCCGCTCGTGTCGAGCGTGCTAGTGCGCAGCCTGGGCGACGCGGCGAGCGGCGAGGTGGACCGCCGCTCGGCGCGGACGGGCAAGCTCATCCTCGTGCTCGGTGTCCATGGCGGCGTCGGCACCACCACGATCGCGGTGCAGACCGCCTGGCACCTCGCCGAGGCGCGGGAGAGGCGCGTTCTGCTGCTCGACTTGAACCTGCAAACCGGCGATGCGGCGCTTCAACTCGACACGGCGCCGAGCCACGCGCTCAGGGAAGCCTTCGAGCATCCGGAGCGCATCGATGACCTGTTTCTCGAGCGGGGCGTGGCCAAGGTTACGCCTCGGCTCGGCTTGCTTGCGGCACTCGAGCCGCTTACCGAGCACATCATGCCGGCCGAGGAGGCCGCATTGCAGCTCCTCGCCGAGCTGCTGCGCCGATACCGCTATGTGATCGTCGATTTTCCGTGGCTGGCGGCGCTCGAATTCCCGAAAGTGCTGCACTCGCCGAGCACGGTTCTCCTGGTGAGCAATGCTACCCTCGTCTCGGCCCGGGAGGTGGCGCGTTGGCGCGAGACGATCGGCGCCAACACGCCGGAGCGCGCGACATTGCACGTCCTCAACAAAAAAGGCGCCGACGGCGGCCTGCCGGACGCCGAGCTCAAGCGCGCGTTCGCCTCACCGCCCGACATCGTCATCCCATATGACCGCGAGGTGGCAAGGGCGTCCATCCTGGGCGCTGCAGCAGTGGGCAAATGTGCCGCCGTCCGGCGCGGCATGGCGGCGGTCTCCCGCGACGTCGCGGGTGCATTGCCCGAGGAGTCGCGGCCAATCTGGAGGAGGATCTTTCGCTGATGGGCCTGAGGATTTCACGAAACGGCCAAGGAGCGCCGGCTGCCTTGACGGTGGCGGAGACCCAGCCGAGCGAGAGTTTGCCCGTGCCGCGGGTGGTACGTCCGAGCGGTTCCGTCTCGATCGACGTCATCTACGACCAGGTGTTGCAGCGCATCGAGCCGGCCACGGTCATTGTGATGCCCAAGGACGAGCTCCGTACGCGCGTCGTAGAGCTCGTCTCCGAGGTCGCGGACGAGCGGCGCTTCCTCATCAATCACGAAGAGCAGCTCGTGATGGCCGCCGAGATCGTCGACGACATGATAGGTCTTGGGCCGCTCGAGCCGCTCCTGCGCGACCCGGACGTCGCCGACATTCTCATCAACGGCCCGCGGCAGGTCTACGTCGAGCGGCGCGGCAAGCTCGACCTCACCAACGTGCGCTTCCGCAACGACGCGCACGTGCTCCACGTGGCCCAGCGCATCGCTTCCTCGGTCGGCCGGCGCATCGACGAGTCGAGTCCGATGCTGGACGCGCGCCTCGCCGACGGCAGCCGCGTCAACGTCATCATAGCCCCGCTCAGCCTCAAGGGGCCTTGCATCTCGATCCGCAAATTCTCGCGCGTCTTTCTCGACCTGGCGAAAATGGCGCGAATCGGCAGCTGCTCGATCGAGCTCGCGCGCGCGCTCGAGATATGCGCGCGCTGCCGGCTCAACATCATCATCTCGGGCGGCACGGGTTCGGGCAAGACGACGCTTCTCAACGCGATGTCGCATCCCATCGACCAAGGCGAGCGCGTGATCACGATCGAGGATGCCGCCGAGCTCCAGCTCCAGCAGCCGCATGTCGTGCAGCTCGAGACGCGGCCCCCGAACGTCGAGGGCCACGGCCAGATATCCCAGCGCGACCTTGTGCGCAATGCGCTGCGGATGCGGCCCGACCGCATCATCGTCGGCGAGGTGCGCGGCCCCGAGGCGTTCGACATGATGCAGGCGATGAACACCGGCCACAACGGCTCGATGTCCACCATTCACGCGAACACCGCGCGCGACGCGCTCGCGCGCATCGAGAACATGGTCCTGATGGCGGACGTCAACCTGCCGAGCCGGGCGATCCGGGGCCAGATGGTGAGCGCCATCGATCTCGTGATCCAGGTCGAGCGCATGCGGGACGGCACGCGGCGGATCACCGAAGTCGTCGAGGTCGTCGGAATGGAAGACGAGGTCATCCTGCTCGCGACGCTCTTCTCGTTCAAGTATCTCGGCGAAAACGCGGACGGCACGTTGCGCGGCGCCTACGAAGCCTCGGGTGTCAGGCCGCACTTCCTGACGCGCCTCGAGTATTACGGGTTGGCCAATGCCTTTGTCGAGGCCTCCAAATTGGAGAGGTCGTCCGCGTGATAGTGCTCGCGCTGCTGGTAGCACTTCTGGTTCTGGTCGGCGCCGCCGCGGTGGTGTTCATTCTGCTCCGGGCGCGCAAGCAAAGCGGCGCCTTGGGGCAGAAAGTCGATCGTGCCCTGGGCGTAGAGCCCGGCGACAGAAAAAAGCAGGTCAAGGAGGAGAGGACCCCGGCTTGGGTCGAGGATCTGTCCGCGCGCCTCCGGCCCATCCTTGTCGGATCGGGGCCGACGTGGGGCGTGCGGAGCAGCACGATGCGGCTCTTTATCTACGCATCCGCCGCGGCGCTGACTGCGATAATCCTCTTTCGCCTGGCGCTGCATCTGCCGCTCTGGCTCTGGGCCCCGATCACGCTCGCCGCGTTCTTCATGCTCCCGCGCGTCATCGTGCGCCAGGAACAGCATCGCGTCGAGACCAGGTTTGTGGCGTTCTTTCCCGACGCCGTCGACATGGTCGTGCGCATGGTGCGCGCCGGCCTGCCGGTCACGGCCACGATGCGAACGCTCGGAGAGCGGGCCGCGCCGCCGGTCGACACCGTCTTTGCCGCAGTCGCGGCCCAGATCGAGATCGGCATACCGCTCGAGGACGCGCTCGCCAACATGGCCGAGCGGGTCGGCTTGGCGGACTTCCGCTTCTTCGCCACGGCGGTGTCGCTCCAGCGCGCTACGGGCGGGAATCTCGCCGTGACGCTCGAGACGCTCTGCGAGATCATTCGCAAGCGCCGCGCCATACGGATGAAGGCCAATGCTGCGACCGCCGAGGTGCGCATCTCGGCCATCGTGCTCTCCGTGATTCCGTTCTTCATCACCGGCGCCTTGACGATTATGGCGCCGTCCTATCTTGCGCCCCTGATCACGGACCCGCGCGGCAACGTGCTGGTGGGAATCGCGATTTTGAGTTTGACGCTCGCCGGTCTTACCATGCGCTGGTTGATACGCAAGGCGACGATGACCTGAGCGCGCGATAGGAGAGCGCCGCAATGGCTGTGTCGTCCACCATTGTCCTGAGCGGCCTGACCGCCGGCGCCTTCGTCGTGGCCGGCGCGGCGTTCACGGCCTATAACATCATGGAGTGGCGCAACAACGTCACGCGCAAGGTCGATGCGCTCCGGCCCCTCCGCCCCGGAGCCGCCGAGGTGCGCAAGATCGCCGCCCGGCCGGTTCGCCTGGGGGGCGCCGGCATACCCGCGCGGGAGGAGCGCGAGATCATCCGGCGCATGGCGCGCTTCGGCGTTTCGGCGGAGCGGGCGGTCACCGCTTACACGATGTTCCGGTTCGCCGTCGGTTTGGCATGCCTCATTGCCATGGCGATTATCTCCTCCCGCGTGGGCGCGCAATTCTTCGGCCTTCGCATGCTGGGATTCGCTTTTTTCGGTTTCGGGATCGGCTTCTTCATCCCCAGTTACGTCGTCAAGGCGCTTGTGAGCCGACGGACAGAGGCGATCGAAATGGGCCTCGCGGATGCGCTCGAGCTCCTCGTCGTGTCGGTCGAGGCCGGCTTGGCGCTGGAGGATGCTCTCGATCGCGTGGTGGTCGAGATGAGGCGCTCGCAGCCGATTCTTGCGGAGGAGCTCGCCATTACCTCGGCGGACCTCAAGATCCTGCCGAGCCGCGATCAGGCGCTCCTCAACCTTGCCGATCGCGTCGACATACCGAGCGTGCGCTCGGTCGTGTCGACGCTCTCCCAGACCATGCGCTACGGGACGCCGCTCGCGCAGTCGATGCGCGTCGTGGCGTCCGAGCTGCGCAACGACATGCTGCTCAAGCTTGAGGAGCGGGCGAACAAGATGCCCGTCATGCTGACCGTGCCGATGATCGTCTTCATCATGCCCTGCGTATTTCTGATCATCGGCGGCCCCGCCTTCCTGCACCTGATGGACATCTTCTTCAAGTGATCCGGCGCCTGCCGAGGCCGTGCGCCGCAGGCGCGCCAACCGCATTCCCGCGCCGCATGCTCCCCCGAGGCAGCGCACGCGGGCGGAGGAAGCGATGCTGCTGATCGCCGTCGAAGTGCGCGCGAGCGCCGTTCACGGCATCGGCGTCTTTGCGCGCGAAGCCGTCCGTAGAGGTGCGGTTGTCTGGCAATTCGAACCCGGCGTCGACACCCGCCATCCCGCGTCGTGGCTGGAGCGCCAGCCGGAGCACGTCCGCCGCTTCGCCGATGTTTATGGCGTCTTGAGCCTGGACAAGACGCAGCTCAGCATCCCCGGCGACCAGACCCTCTTCATCAATCACTCGTCGACCCCGAATCTGGCTCCCCGCGACGAAGTCGTCGTCAATGGGGACGGCGTGGTGGTGGCGGCGCGAGACATCGAGATCGGCGAGGAGTTGACGGTCGATTACGCCGAGATCGCCGGCGACTGCCGGGAGCGCGCGGCGCGAGGCCTGCCGATTTTCTAGCGCGCGCCCCGCCCGCGCGTTGAACGACGGCGCTCGTGCCGCTATCCTCACGATGGGATGGTCCCTTCGGTCGGCTGTCCGGGACAAGTCGGATGAGAGGGCCGTATGACCGCGGCGGGGCGGTTCGTCCGCTGGCGCGAGCTTCCTTGGCTCAATCGCGAGCGGCTCACCTTCTATCCGGCGGCGCTGTTCGCGCTTTATGTGGTCTTCGCAGGATTGTGGACCGCGCTCACGGTCACGCACGGGATGATCGATCCCGTTGGCATACCCTTCGGCCATGTCTTCATCGAATTCTGGACCGCGGCCAAGGCGGCGCTCGGTCCGACGCCCTCGGCCATCTACGACTTCCCCTCGTTCTACGCAATGCAGAAGGCGGTGATCGGCGCGGTGCGGCCGCTCTATCCATGGCACTACCCGCCGCCGCTGCTGCTTTTTCTGCTGCCTTTTGCGTTGCTGCCCTATCTCTGGGCCGTGCCGCTATGGTATGCGGCCGGACTTGCGGCCTATCTCACGCTCGGCAAGCGGCTCGCCCTCGAGCGGCACTTCCTGTGGCTCGGGCTCGCCTTTCCCGGAGCGCTCCTCACGCTTCACACCGCGCACTTCGGCTTGCTGCTCGTGGCTGCGTTCGGATGGGGCCTGCTGTTGCTCGAGCGGCGGCCATTCGTCGCGGGCGCGTTCATCGCCCTGCTTGCGGTGAAACCCCATCTCTTCCTGCTTCTGCCGTTGGCACTCCTCGTTTCGCGCCGCTGGGCCGTCTTCTCTGCGGCCACGCTCGGCGTCCTCCTTCTGATCGCGGCGAGCTCGGTCGTCTTCGGCGCCGACATCTGGCTCGCCTTGTTCGACAACATCCGCGCGTTCGGGCAGGCGCATACCTCGCTTCGGGGAACGACGGGCCTGAACTCGGATGTCTTCATTCTTTGGAACTGGCAGCCGTCCGCCTTCGTGATGGCGCGCCAGCTCGGCCTCGGCAGTCCGCTCGCTTACCTCGCCCAGGGCGCTTTCGCGCTCGCCGGCGCCGGCGCGGTCGTGTGGGCATGGCGGAGCCGGGCGCCGCAGCCGCTCAAGTCGTCCACCCTTGTGGTCGCCAACCTGCTGGCCACGCCTTACGTCTACAATTACGACCTGGTGTTGCTGATTCTTCCGATCGCCTGGCTCGGCTGGCACGGCGCGCGGCATGGCTGGCTGCCCGGCGAGAAGCTGGCACTTCTCCTCGCCTGGCTCTTCCCCGGCCTCGTCATCCCCCTTGCAGCCCTCCTTGGGATGCAAATCGGCGCCGTCCTGATCGCGGCCTTCCTCTTTGTCATTTGCCGGCGGATTGCTTACGAGGGAAGCTCTCCCAAATGTGCGGCGCGCGCCTGAGCGGCCGCCCGGGAAGAGCCGATGCGCGCGCATCAACGTCGCCAACGTGCAAGGAGCGGACTTGAGCCGATTCGGAGCCCGCACGACCGTCGCCATGATCACCATGAACGAGGCGGAAGCCATCGCCAAGGTGATCGGCGACATTAGAGGCGCGGTGGCCGATGCCGAGATCCTGATCGTGGACAGCAGCCGCGACTCCACGCCGGAGATCGCTCGCTCGCTCGGCGCGCGCGTCCTCAGGCAGTTTCCGCCCGCGGGCTATGGCCCGGCCATGGACCTGGCGTTGCGGTCGAGCGCGCGCGAGGTGGTGGTGACCCTTGACTGCGACGATACCTATCCGGTCGAATTCATCGAAACGATGGCCGGCATGGTCCTCGAGGAAGGCTATGATCTCGTGGACGGCTCCAGGCTCGCGCGCAAGCCGGCGGCGATGCCATGGCTCAATTTCCTCGCGAACTGGGGCTTTGCGCTGATCGCATCCCTGCTCTTCCTCCGCCGCCTCGACGACCTGCATAGCGGAATGCGCGCTTATCGAAGGAAGCGCATCGAAGGGCTGCGCTACGAGAGCAAAGG
Organism: Alphaproteobacteria bacterium; assembly: GCA_035625535.1. Lineage (GTDB taxonomy): Bacteria > Pseudomonadota > Alphaproteobacteria > JACZXZ01 > JACZXZ01 > DASPPM01. The sequence goes on along the minus strand of DASPPM010000108.1, from coordinate 2,580 downwards.
TGCCGCCCTGCCGGTCGAGCTCTTGTTGCGTCCGCTGCGCGAAGGCTGGAAGATCAAGTTCATCCATGTCCCCTATCGGCCGAGGATCGGCGAGAGCACCATGCGTCCCTTGGAGAGTGCCTGGTGGACCCTGAAGCGGATTTGGCGCAGTCGGTTCGCCTAGGACCATAGAACCTGCGATAAATGGCAAGACAACCTCGCCGCCGCATCGAGCGCAAAAGCATGGCTCAACCGTCCGCCCGCAAGGACGTCGGAGCCCGTTATGCGATCGTGGGGGGTGCTGGCTTCCTGGGCAGCCACTTCACCGATCGATTGCTGGCCGATCGCGAGGTCGCCGCCGTCACGCTCTACGATAATTTTTCCTCGGGCCGCGAATGGCACTATCGGCACCATCTCGGCGACCCGCGCTTCAGCGTCGTGCGCGGCGACGCTCACGACGTGCACGCGCTCGCCGCGGCCGTGGCGGGCCACGATGTCGTCTTCCACCTCGCCTCCAATCCCGACATCGCGCGCGCTGCCCAGGAACCGGAGATCGACTTCCGCGAGGGCACGGAGCTCACCAACAACGTGCTCGAGGCGATGCGCCGGAGCGGGGTGCCCCGCATTCTCTATGCCTCGGGCAGCGGCGTGTACGGCGAGCTCGGCGGGCGCGAGGCTCATGAGGACCAGGGCCCGCTGCTGCCGATCTCGACCTATGGCGCGAGCAAGCTCGCGGGCGAGGCGCTGATCGCCGCCTACTGTTTCATGTTCGGCTTGACGGCGTGCGTCTTCCGTTTCGGCAACGTGGTCGGCCCGCGCCAGACGCATGGCGTGGGCCTGGACTTCGCCCGCCGGCTGATCGCGGATTCGACTCGGCTTGCCATCCTCGGCGACGGCACGCAAAGCAAGTCCTACATCCATGTCTCGGATGTCGTCGCTGCGGTGCTGCACGCCAACCGTCACTGCGCAAAGCCCTACGAGGTCTATAACGTCGCGACGGGAGACTACATCACGGTCACGGAGATCGCGGAGCTCGCGGTCGCCTCTCTCGGCCTTGCCGTTCGCCCGCGCTTCGAGTATTCCGGCGGCGATCGCGGCTGGAAAGGCGACGTTCCGGTGGTCAGGCTCAACACCGACCGGATCAGGTCGCTGGGATGGACCTGCCGCTACGGCAGCCGCGAGGCCATGCGTCGCGCGCTCGAGGCGCTGATCGACGATCTCCGGGCCGGCCGCCTTTGAGCCGTTGCCTTTGCCTTACGGCTCGCCCAAGCGAACGCGGTAGATCACGTAGCCGTCGCCGCCGGCTTGGAAGCGTGCCGCCTCTATCAGCCGGATGCCGCTTGCGCCGAGACGCTCGCTCGCGCCGCGCTCGATAAAGGGGGCGAGGGACGTGGGATCCGAGACCACGTAGAGCGCTCCGGTCCTGGGTGCGCTCTCGAGCCATTCCCGCACATCGTCGCGCGACGGCGCGACATCCGCCGCATAGTTCCAGCTGACGAAGCTTTGATAGCGATGGGCCTGAAGGTTGTAGATCGGCTCGCGCAGATAGGTCGCGATCTCGATGCCCATCCATCCGGGATAGGCGGCCACGACCGCAGTGGGCTCCGCGTGGTCGCTGAGCCATCGCGCCGCGGCGCGACCGTTCGAGCCGTCGGCTTGGAGAGACCCAGAAATCGACCAGACGCCCGCCGCTGCGGAGACGATGAGCCAGCAGAGAAACGTCGAGCGCGGCGCGAGCTGCGGCTTGTCGTCGCGGGCCATCCAGTGCAATCCGACGAGAACCACGAAGGCAAGCCCGTAATGTCGGTCGTAGCCGAGGTAGATCGCGGCGCCGATGAGGAAGAGCGCGCCGCAGGCCGCGAGATAGGTGCTAGAGAGTGCCGGCCTCGCGCGCAGCGAAAAGGCGCCGAGTGCCGGGACGAGCGCGCCGAGGATGAGCGGAGCGAGCCCACTGCACCCGGCGCAGACTTGGCTCCACTTGAGGCCGAGGGGTTGAGACGCGTTCATGGGCAACAAAGCCGCGGACAAGCGTGCGAGCGAAAGGAGCGCGCGTAAGGCGAGCCCTCGAGGCTGCGTTGCCACGATCGTATCCGGGGCCGGAAACGCGGTGATCACGGCGATGGCGAGGAGTGCCAGAAAAACGGCGATACCCGGGCGCGAGCGCTGCGCCCGATAAATGAGAAGAGCGCCACCGACGGCCGCGAGAGCCATGAGGTGGATGGCGATATTGGCCATGAGCCCGAGCGCCAGCCAGGACCACGGCGAGCGCCGCAGGGCAATGAAAGCGAAGAAGAGGACGACCCCGAGACCGTAGCCCGGCGCCAGGAGCGCGTACTCGACGGCGATATAGTAGCTGGCCGATAGAAGAGCCTTCTCGGTCACGTTGAAAGGAGCGGCGAGCCAGATGAGCGAGAGGGTCGCCGCGGCGATGAGCGCCTGAAGCACGCTCAGCACGATCGGGTCGTCGTGAAGGCGCACCGCTGCGAGGAGCAGCAGGTGCCATAGCCCCGGATGACCTTCGTGGGCGAGATTATGATAGAGGCTCGAGAGACCGCTCGACGCGCGGGCGATCAGGAAGGCCTGCAGCTCGTGGCGCGAAGG
>DASPPM010000107.1:0-2428 GCA_035625535.1 Alphaproteobacteria bacterium | reverse complement strand
TCATTCCCGCGCAAGCGGGAGTAGGCAAGAAATCCCTCTCCCGCTTGCGGGAGAGGGAAGGGGCCCATCCCGAAGGGATGGGAAGGGTGAGGGACTGCCGGATGTTGGTGCCGCCCCTCACCCTCCCACGGCCTAACGGCTCCGGGCCCCTCGTCGATCCGCTTTGCGGCTCGACCCCGCAAGCGGGAGAGGGGCTTATCGCGAGCGCTTTCGCGGGGGTTACGAATGATTCGTTGAAAATAAACGAATCGAAGTAATCTCTGATATCGGCACAAGCACCCCAGGGGAAACGCACAACAAAGGGCAGCAGGACATGGCCAACGTGCAACGCATGGACCGTAACCTGGCCCTCGAGGTCGTCCGCGTGACCGAATGGGCCGCCTTGGCGGCCTCCCGGCTCATGGGGCGCGGCGACGAGAAGGCCGCCGACCAGGCCGCCGTCGACGCGATGCGCTCGGCGCTCAACGGGCTGCGCATCGAGGGCACCGTGGTGATCGGCGAGGGCGAGCGCGACGAGGCGCCGATGCTCTATATCGGCGAGAAGGTCGGCACCGGCGAGGGACCCAAGGTCGACATAGCGCTCGATCCGCTCGAGGGCACCACCATCACCGCCAAGGGCGGCCCCAACGCGCTCGCCGTCATCTCCGTCGCCGATCACGGCGGCTTCCTCAACGCGCCCGACGTCTACATGGACAAGATCGCGATCGGCGGCGGGCTTCCCGACGGCCTCGTCGACCTCGACGAGGCGCCCAAGGACAACCTCGCCCGTCTCGCCAAGGCCAAGAACTGCGAGGTGGGCGACCTCGTGGCCTGCATCCTCGACCGGCCGCGCCATGCCGAGCTCATCGCCAAGGTGCGCGAGGCGGGCGCGCGCATCATGCTCATCTCGGACGGCGACGTGAGCGGCGTCATCGCGACGGCACTCGAGGAGAGCGGGGTCGACATCTATCTCGGCTCGGGAGGGGCGCCCGAAGGCGTGCTCGCGGCGGCGGCTCTGCGCTGCATCGGCGGCCAGATGCAGGGCCGCCTCATCTTCCGCAACGACGATGAGAAGGCGCGCGCGCGCCGCCTCGGCGTCAACGACCTCAGCCGCAAATATTCGCTGACCGACATGGCGAACGGCGACGTCATGTTCGCGGCGACGGGTGTGACCGACGGCTCGCTCCTGCGCGGCGTGCGCCGCTGGCACGGCGGCGGGCGCACGCACTCGATCGTGATGCGCTCCAAGACCGGCACGGTGCGCTTCATCGAGGCGATCCACAATTTCGAGCGCAAGCCCGGCATCGTCGGTGCGTGAGGCCCGAGCGCTCGGGTGGGATGGATTAGGTCTCGAGGCGCGCCGCTTTTTGGGGAGGTCGCTGCCGCCATGGCTCGCATGAAGGGCGCGGAGCTCATCGCCGAATTCCTGATCGCCGAGAAAATCCCCTACGTCTTCGGCCTCTGCGGGCACGGCAATGTGGGCCTCCTGGATGCGCTCTACGATGTGCGCGACAAGATCAAATATGTCTCGCCGCGCCACGAGCAGACCGCCGGACACATGGCCGACGCCTATTTCCGGGTGAAGCACCGGCCGGTCGCGACGCTTACCTCTTGCGGCCCCGGCTCGTCGAACCTGGTGATGGCGCTCGCCGTGGCGCAGACCGATTCCTCGGCGTTCCTCGCGATCACCGCGAACGTGCCCACCTCGCAATTCAACCGCGGGCCGTTCCAGGAGATCAATCGCCACTACCAGGCCGATTTTCCCAACGTGGTGCGCCCGGTGGTGAAACACAGCTTCCAGCCGACGCGCGTCGAGATGCTGCCGCTCGCGTTGCGCCAGGCGGCGACCGCGATGACGAGCGGCCGGCCGGGACCGGTGCATGTCGATGTCCCGTTCAACCTGTTCCAAGAGGAGGCGGATGTCGCGCTCGAGCCGCCGTGGGACGGCTTCAATCAGCGGCGCAGCGGTGCCGCAGCCGAGGACGTCGCCGCGGCCGCGGAAATGATCGTCTCCGCGCGCCGGCCGGTGCTGTTCATCGGCCACGGCGTAACGCTCTCCGAGGCCGGCGCCGAGCTCACCCTTCTCGCGCATCGGCTCGGCATCCCCGTGATCAGCTCGCCGAACGGCATGGGCTGCTTCGACATGACGGACGAGCTCTCGCTCGGCTTCATCGGGCGCAACGGCGCCTATCCCGCGAACCAGGCCGGCCGCTTCAGCGATCTCGTCGTCGCGATCGGCGCGCGCTTCGACGACCGCTCGTCCTCGTCCTGGCTGCCGGGATACTCGTGGAATTTCCCGCAGGCCAAGCTCATTCATGTCGACGTGGACGAGCGCGAGCTCGGCCGGAATTACGTGCCGGCGCTCGGCATCCTGGCGGACGCGCGGACGTTCCTGCGCCAGCTCCTGGCCGAGCTCGACCGCCGCCATGCGCCGCCCGCGGCGGCGCTC
>DASPPM010000106.1:0-3725 GCA_035625535.1 Alphaproteobacteria bacterium | reverse complement strand
CTTGAAGCCGGAGATCTCGCCGCGCACGCGCACATGGTCGAAGCGCTCCTCGAGCGTGCGCTTCAAGAGGCCCGAGAGCTCGCTCACCGAGAACTCGGGGAGGTTCGGCATGCCGGGCGGGGCGAGGAGGTTATCGGTCATCGCACTCCTGGCATGTTACACGAGTGCGGGCGGCGTCACGAGAGCGACGCAAGCTGCATGCCTCGGGAGAAGGTGCCATGAAAGCCGCGCAAGAGGCTTGCCGAGGGGCCCTCTGCAAGGCAAAGAGAAGAGCCGGGAGCAAGCGAGGCCGTGGGCAATGCGCATACTCGTGGTGGGAGGAGGCGGGCGGGAGCACGCGCTCGTGTGGGCGCTCGCGGCCTCCCCGCTCGCGGACAAGATCTTTTGCGCGCCGGGAAACGCCGGCATCGCCGAAGCGGCCGAATGCGTGCCGATCGCCGCCGAGGAGCCCGACCGCCTGGTCGCCTTCGCTGAAGCTCAGGCGATCGACTTCGTCGTGGTCGGCCCGGAAGGGCCCTTGGTGCTCGGCCTCGTCGACCGGCTCGAGGCGGCGGGGATCAAGGCCTTCGGGCCGAGTGCCAAAGCAGCCGAGCTCGAGGGCTCGAAGGGCTTCATGAAGGACCTCGCCGCCACATACGGCATCCCGAGTGCCGCCTACGGACGCTTCGCGGACCCCGCCAAGGCCAAGGCCTTCGTGCGCGCGCGGGGGGCTCCCATCGTGGTCAAGGCGGACGGGCTCGCGGCCGGCAAGGGGGTCACGGTCGCGCGCAGCCTTGAGGAGGCCGAGGCCGCGATCGATGCGGCGCTTGTGGCCGGGCAGCTCGGCCGTGCCGGCCGCGAGCTCGTCATCGAGGAATTCCTCGCGGGTGAGGAGGCGAGCATGCTGGCGCTCGTCGACGGCGCGCATTTCCTCACGCTACCCTCGGCGCAGGACCACAAGGCCGCCTTTGACGGGGACCGCGGGCCGAATACGGGTGGCATGGGCGCCTATTCGCCCGCCCCCGTCGTCACGCCTCTCGTCCAGAAGAAAATCGAGGAGGGCATCCTCGCCCCCACCGTCGCCGCCATGGCGAAGGAGGGCCGGCCCTTCAAAGGCATCCTCTATGCGGGCCTCATGATCGGCCAAGAGGGCCCCAAGCTCCTCGAGTTCAACGTGCGCTTCGGTGATCCCGAATGCCAGGCCCTCATCGTGCGGCTCAAGTCGGATCTGCTTCCGGCACTCCTCGCCGCGCGCGACGGCGAGCTCAAGTTCTTCGACTTGCGCTGGCACGCCGAGCCCTCGCTCTGCGTCGTCATGGCCGCCAAGGGTTATCCCGGCGCTTACGCCAAGGGCAGCGAGATTCGCAACCTCGAGGCGGCGAGAGAGGTCGAGGGGGTGACGATCTTCCACGCCGGCACCGCGCGCAAGGACGGCAAGCTCATCGCGGTCGGCGGCCGCGTGCTCGGGGTCACCGCGCGCGCCTCGACGCTTAGAGAGGCGCGGGAGCGCGCCTATCGCGCGGTCGACCTCATCCGTTGGCCGGAGGGCTTCTGCCGCCGCGACATCGGCTGGCGCGCGCTCGGCAGGTAACGCGTAAGAAGCCCTCGGCCCGCAAGACAGGCCTGACAAAAGCGCCTAAGATCGCCCCGCGAGAATACCTCACCGAGGATGCCGACGATGACGCACGACTGGCCAAAGCTCGTTCTCGACCTCGAGCGGCTGTTGAAGCTGCGCGCGATCCCTTTCGCCATGAAGCTCTTCGCGCGCCGCGAAGAGATGGAGGCGATCCCCAAGATCCGCCGGCCGAAATCGGTGCACACGCTCGATCAGGTGGTGGCGCAGGCAGCACGCCTCGGCTGGACGGTCGGCATCACCGCCGAGGATCTCGTGGGCGCGCAATGCCGCGCCGTCGTCGGGCTCGGCGAGGCTAAGGACGAGGCATGGCGCTCGGGGCAGCACATGGTCGGCGTCTGGTACAGCTCGCCCGCGGACGCGCGCGCGCACCAGGCGGCGATGCACTGCGTTCCCGACGGCGGCTACGAGGCGCTCGCAGTCGCCCCGCTCGCGAGCGGGCGGCTCGATCCGCCCGACATCGCCCTCTTCTACGCCACCCCCGGCGCCATGATCTATTTCATCAACGGCCTGCAATGGGCGGGCTACAAGCGCTTCGATTGGAGCATCGTCGGGGAGTCGGCCTGCGCCGACTCGTGGGGCCGCGCCTTGACCACGCGGCAGCCGAGCCTCTCGATCCCCTGCTTTGCCGAGCGCCGCTACGGCGGCGTGCTCGACGACGAGCTGCTGATGGCGCTCCCCCCCGACCAGCTCGCCAAGGCGATCGCGGGAATGGAGGCACTCGCCAAGAACGGCTTCCGCTACCCCTTCCCGCAGTACGGCATCCAGCAGGACGTGCGCGCCGGCATGGCGGTGAGCTACCCGGCGCCGAAGGCGTAGGCGACTTTTTGTCTGGCGCGCGTGAATTTATGCTTGACGTAATTCGTAAATCGTCATATGCGTTAACATGATCCGGAGCTATGGCGACAGCCGGACCAGGAAATTCGCGGAAGGCCGGCGGATCAAGCAGTTTGAGCCCTTCCGCCGTGCCGCGGAAAAGGTCCTCGATCGGCTCGACGCGGCCACCACCCTCCGGGATGTCGCCAACTTCCCCGGTCACCGGCTGGAGAAGCTGAAAGGCGGGCGAGCCGGTACATATAGCATCCGCATCAACGATCAATGGCGGATTTGTTTCGACTGGCCCGACGGCTCCATCGGACCCGAAAACGTGACGATCGAGGACTACCATTGAGGTGCGCAATGGCGCGGAGCGCAATTCATCCAGGCGAGCACTTGGCCGACGCCATCGCGGCCACCGGCACTACGGCTGCACAGTTGGCGCGCGACATCCGGGTTCCGGCCAATAGGGTGACCGGCATTTTGCATGGCACGCGGGCGATCACGGCCGACACCGCACTGCGCCTGGCCAGATACTTCGGCACGAGTGCTGCGTTCTGGATGAACCTGCAGCAGCTTTACGAGTTGCGCTCTGCCGAACAGGAGATCGGCGACGCGCTGAAAAGGATTCCCCGCGGCCGAGGTAGAGCAAGCCTCGCCCACGAACCTCGAGCATAAGCGCGCACCGAAGAATTTGACCTTTGCCGCAGTGCGGCATAGTTTCTGCCGCGGCGGCGTGCCACCTCACGCGATGGCCGCACCGTGCCGCCCTTGGATTGACCCGATCGGAGACCGGCATGAACGGCGCGCCTCTGCTCAAATCCGTGGCTCACGACAGCCTCGTCTTTCCCCACCCCGGCCGGCCCGATCCCGGCACCACGCTCGCGGTGGCGCCGGGTATCCGCTGGCTGCGCATGCCGCTTCCCTTCGCCCTCGATCACATCAACCTCTGGCTCCTCGAGGACGAGGGCGGCTGGAGCATCGTCGACAGCGGCTTCGGGCGCGGGGAGGAGACCAAGGTCCTGTGGGAGCGCGTCTTCGCCGCGACCCTCGGCGGCCGGCCGGTCAAGCGCGTCATCATCACGCACTTCCACCCCGACCACATCGGGCTCGCCGGCTGGCTCTGTGAGCGTTTCGGGGTCGAGCTCTGGATTACCCAGGCCGAATGGCTCACCGGCCAGCTTGTGCGCCACGGCTGGTCCGGCGGCGACATCGAGAAGCGGGTCGAGCATTACCGGCGCAACGGCCTCGCCGAGGAGAAGCGCCAAGCCCTGCGCCAGCGCGGCAATCTCTATGT
>DASPPM010000105.1:0-6781 GCA_035625535.1 Alphaproteobacteria bacterium | reverse complement strand
ATGAGGCCGCGCTCGAAGCACATCTTGTGGATGCGGCGGCCCTCCTCTGTGGCCGGCTCCTTGCTCTGCCGGTCGCGCACGAGCTCGAGGCCGAGAAGCTGGCCGCGGCCGCGTACCTCGCCGATGAGATCGTAGCGCTGCTGGAGGGCCTCCAGGCGCTCGCGCATCGCGGCCCCGATGGCGCGCGCCTTGGCCGGGACGTCCTCCTCCTCGATCACGTCGAGGCTGGCGATGCCGGCGGCGCAGATGAGCGGGTCGTTGCTGTGGGAGTGCGTGGCCACGAAGCCGCGCTCGATCACCTTCTCCTCGATCTCGGCCGAGGTGACGACGGCGCTGATGCCGACCCCGCCGCCGAAGTGCTTGGCGAGCGTGACGATGTCGGGGACGATGCCGTCGCGCTCGAAGCCCATGAGGCTGCCGAGCTTGCCAAGGCCCGTCTGCTCCTCGTCCACGATGAGGAGCATGCCGCGCGCATGGCACATCTCCTCAAGCTCCTTGAGCCAGCCGGCGGGCGGCTCGATCACTCCGCCCGCGCTGAAGAGCGGCTCGGTGATCACCGCCGCGGGCTGGGCGGTCGCTTGCGCGTCGAGGAGCTCGAAGCTCGTCTTGAGGCAGGCGAAGCCGCAGGCGGGAAAGGTCTGCATGAGCGGGCAGCGGTAGCAATAGGGCGCCACAATGGCATAGGCGCCAGGCATCAGTGGCCCGTGGTCCTTGTGCCAGCCGGCAAAAGTGACCGCCCGCGTCGCCTCCGAGAGCCCGTGGAAGCTCACGTGCGGGCTCGCCACTTCACGGCCGCCCGTGTATTTGCGCGCGATCATGAGGGCGAGCTCGTTGGCATCCGAGCCCGATTCGCCGAACAGGCTCTTCTCGAGCGGCGCCGGCATGATCTGGCCGAGGCGGTAGGCGAGCTCGATCTCCTTCACGTTATAGTGGCTGCTGTGCGCGTGGATCATGGTGTCGCAAGCCGCCTTGATGGCGGCCGTGATCGTGGGATGGTTGTGGCCGAGCGCCGCGCACATCTGGCCGGAGTTGAAATCGAGATAGGTCTTGCCGGTCACGTCGGTCACGACCGAGCCGCTCGCCCGCGCGAACACGGGACCCTCGGCGGTCTTCTTGTCCATGCGCGCGCGGAAGCTGTACTTGGCGGCCTTGGCGAGAAGCTCGGCCTCGCTCGGCTCGGTCACAGACGCCATCGATCTCTCCCGTAATGCGGTGCGCGACGTCAGGCCGTGTTCGGCGGCGCAGAGCCGCGCGGAGGCGGCTCTATTGTCGCGTCCAAACCCGTGCGGCGAAGCCGCCCGTCGCCCGCCGCGCGACCATGCGACCAGGGTTCTCCATCACGAGCACGAGCTTGCCTTGGCTTCGCGTGGCCCCCTTGGGGACATCCACCCACGTCAGCCGGATGTGGTCGCCCTCGAAGCGGCCGTGGGCGACGTTGCTGAAGCCGGCACCTCCGTCGCCGAACCACCAGATTTCGGGACCGATTTGACGGATAAAATAAGTCGCTCCATCGTTCGCCGACCACACGCCGGTCAAGTCCTGCGCCGACGCGGCAGCGGACCACAGCGCCAAGAGGAGGACGAGCGCAAGCAATGCCGTTCGCATGGGCTTCATGACCATTCCTCGCATGGCAGTTGCGACTGAGCTTCCGCCTGTAGCTTAGCGCCGATGGCGCAAGCCGCGTCAATCGGAATATTCCCTTCGGCGCCGTGATCCTTGAGCGCGCGTTGACGATGCCGTGAGGGCCATGCCAGAGTCCCGGCGTGGCGCGGGACGACGCCCGAGCGGCGTCGCCGACCGGCTGCAGGAGGAGGGGCCTCGTCATGGATTTTTCCCACTCGCCCAAGGTCGAGCGCCTGCGCAAGGAACTGGTCGAGTTCATGGACCAGGTGGTCTATCCGAACGAGCGCCGCTTCTTCGAGGAGCTCGAGGCAAGCCCCGAGCGCTGGACGACGCCCCCCATCATGGCGGCGATGAAGAAGGAGGCGCGCGCCGCGGGCCTTTGGAACCTCTTCCTGCCCGAGCCCGAGTGGGGGGCGGGGCTCAGCAACCTCGAGTACGCGCCGCTATGCGAGATCATGGGCCGCTCGCCCATAGCGCCCGAAGTGTTCAACTGCTCGGCGCCCGACACCGGCAACATGGAGGTGCTTGCCCGCTACGGCACGCGCGAGCAGCAGGAGCGTTGGCTGGTACCGCTGCTCGACGGGCGTACCCGCTCGGCCTTCGCCATGACCGAGCCGCACGTCGCCTCCTCGGATGCCACCAACATCTCGGCACGCATCGAGCGCGACGGTGGCGAGTACGTGATCAACGGCCACAAATGGTGGTGCTCCGGCGCCGGCAACAGGGACTGCGAGATCCTCATTTTCATGGGCAAGACCGATCCCCAAGCGGCCCGCCACAAGCAGCAATCGATGATCCTGGTGCCCCGCCGCGCGCCGGGGGTCGAGATCGTCCGCCCGCTCTCGGTCTTCGGCTATGACCACGCGCCCCACGGCCATTGGGAGGTCAGGTTCACGAACGTGCGCGTGCCGGCGGGCAACATGCTGCTCGGCGACGGGCGCGGCTTCGAGATCGCGCAGGGGCGCCTCGGGCCCGGCCGCATCCACCACTGCATGCGCCTCGTCGGCGTGGCCGAGCGCTCGCTCGAGGCCATGTGCGCCCGCGCCCGCTCGCGCGTCGCCTTCGGCAAGCCGATCGCCGAGCATGGCGTGGTGGGCGAGATGATCGCGCGCTCGCGCATGGAGATCGAGCAGGCGCGGCTGCTCGTGCTCAAGGCGGCCTACATGATGGATACGGTCGGCAACAAGGCGGCGCGGAGCGAGATCGCCATGATCAAGGTGATCGCCCCCAACATGGCGCTCCAGGTGATCGACCGCGCCATCCAGGTCCACGGCGGCGGCGGCGTCTGCGAGGACTTCGGCTTGGCGCATGCCTGGGCGCAGGCGCGCACCTTGCGTCTCGCCGACGGTCCCGACGAGGTGCACGCGGCCCAGATCGCGCGCCTGGAGCTCAAGCGGAACACGGCGCTCTCATGAGCTCCGCCCGCACGCGGCGGCGCATTGCGCAGCGCGGAATACAGTTCCGCTCGCGTTGACGCCATGTCGGCGCTGTGCAACAGTGGCCGCAACGCTTGCGGGCATAGAACGGAAGGCGGGAGCGCTTGGAGCGCGTATCCGCCGCCTCGACGGCGACGCCGGCACGAGCGGTGGCCGCAATAATAATCCGCGGGTGAAGGGAGGCGCTCGAGTGGTCGATCGGCCCGAAAGGCATCGGGGCACCGCGGGATTGTGCCATGCCGCGCGCCAGGCCGCGTAGGCGCGCCCGCGCCTGCCGCGCGGGGACGCCGTGATGGCGGCACCCCGTTTGGCCGGCGCGGGCGGCGGCGGGCCGCAGGAGGCGCCTCTCGGCAAGCCCCTCCTCGAGGTGAGGGATATCAGCGTCCGCTTCGGCGGCATCCTCGCCCTCGACAAGGTCTCCTTCGCTGTGGGCGAGGGGCAGATCGTCGGATTGATCGGTCCCAACGGGGCGGGCAAGACGACGCTCTTCAACGTCCTCTCGCGCCTCTACCGTCCCGCGGAGGGCGATATCCGCTTCGGCGGACGCTCGCTCTTGGCACTTCCTCCGCACCGCATCGCGGCGCTCGGCATCGGCCGGACCTTTCAGAACCTGGCCCTCTTCCGCTCCATGACCGTGCTCGAGAACGTCATGGTCGGCGCCCATTGCACAGGAGCGAGCAGCTTTCTCGGCAATGCGCTCGGACTTCCTGCCGTGCGTCAGGAGGAATGCGGGCTCCGTGACGGCGCGCGCCGCATGCTCGGGCTCCTCGACCTCGAGGAGGTGGCGCATCGGCCGATCGCGAGCCTTCCCTTCGGCACGCAGAAGCGCGCCGAGATCGCCCGCGCGCTCGCGAGCGCGCCCAGGCTCCTCCTTCTCGACGAGCCGGCCGGCGGCCTCAATCACGAGGAGGTCGCCGCCCTTGGCGCGCTCCTGGGCCGCATTCGCGAAACCCTCGGCCTCACCATGCTGCTCGTCGAGCATCACATGAGCTTCGTGATGGGCATTTCAGACCACGTCGTGGCACTCGACTTCGGACGCGTCATCGCGCAAGGCACGCCGGCCGCGGTGCAGGCGGACGAGGCCGTGATCGGGGCCTATCTGGGGTCGGCGCAGTGAGGACGGCCCTCCTCGAGGTGAGCGGCCTCAAAGCCGCCTACGGGCCGACGGAGGTGCTGCACGGCATCGCTTTCAAACTCGACGAAGGCGGGATCACGGCGCTTCTCGGCGCCAATGGCGCCGGCAAGACGACGACGCTGCGTGCCGTCTGCGGCACGGTCGCGCGCTCGGGCGAGATCCGCCTCATGGGCAAGCGCATCGATCACAAGGCGACCGAGGACATCGTGCGCCTCGGCGTCGCCCAGGTGCCCGAGGGGCGCGGCACCTTCGTCAATCTCTCGGTCGAGGAGAACCTCAAGATCGGCGCCTACATCCGCCGCGCGCGCGACGGCGTCGCACGGGACATCGAGCGCATGTACCAGTATTTCCCCCTCCTTGCCGAGCGGCGCCGGCAGCAGGCGGGTACGCTTTCGGGCGGCGAGCAGCAGATGCTGGCGATCGCGAGGGCGCTCATGCTGCGCCCGCGCCTGCTCGTGCTCGACGAGCCTTCCTTCGGCTTGGCGCCGCTCGTGGTGGCGAGCATCTTCCACATCATGGAGACGGTGCGGCGCGAGGAGCGCGTCAGTATCCTCCTCGTCGAGCAGAATGCGGCCTTGGCACTCGAGCTCGCGGACCATGCCTACCTCCTCGAGACGGGACGCGTGGTAATGGCGGGCACCGCGCAAGAGTTTCAGCGGAACGAGCAGGTCCGGCGCTCGTATCTCGGAATCTGAGGAGCGACGGGGAAGCGATGGGGCAGCTCCTCCAGCAAGTCCTCTCGGGTCTCGCCACGGGTGCCGTCTACGCCAGCCTGGCCTTGGCGCTCGTCATGATCCATCAGGCGACCGAATCGGTGAATTTCGCCCAGGGCGAGATGGCGATGTTCTCGACTTACATCGCCTGGATGTTCGTTCAGGCGGGGGTACCGTTCTGGATCGCCTTCGTCCTGACCGTGGCGATCTCCTTCTTGGGCGGGGTCTTGATCGAGCGCATCCTCATACGTCCGGTCGAGTCGGCCCCTGTGCTCTCCCAGGTGATCGTCTTCATCGGGCTCCTCGTCATCTTCAACAGTACGGCCGGCTGGATCTTCACCTACACGGTGCAGGAGTTCCCGAGCCCCTTCGGCGACACGCCGCTCTTGGGCGACATGATCACCTCGAGCGAGCTCGGCGTGATCGGCGTCACGCTCATAGTGCTGGCGCTTCTCTATGTCTTCTTCCGCTTCACCCCGCTCGGCTTCGCCATGCGCGCCGCCGCGCAGAATCCGGAATCGGCGCGGCTCGTCGGCATCCGCGTCGGCTGGATGCTGGCGATCGGCTGGGGCTTGGCCGCGGCGGTGGGAGCGGTCGCCGGCATCATGGTGGCGCCCGTGCTCTTTCTCGACCCCAACATGATGAGCGGCGTGCTGCTCTACGCCTTTGCCGCAGCGCTTTTGGGCGGCATCTCGAGCCCGGGGGGTGCGGTCGTCGGCGGCCTCGTCGTGGGCGTGCTTGAGAACCTCGTGGGCACCTACCTGATCGCGACCGAGCTCAAACTGACCGTTGCGCTCGCCGTGATCATCATTATCCTCGTGGTCAAGCCGAGCGGTCTCTTCGGTACCGTGATGGTCAAGCGCGTATAGCCATGGTCGGGACGGGCAAAATCGCAAATATTGACCTCGCCGGAAAGAGCGCGGCCGGGTTGAGCGGCGACGGCTGGCGCTGGCTCGGCGTGCTGGCGGCGATCGCGGCGGCGCTGGCCCTGCCCTGGCTCGTCAGCAATTATCACGTGTTCCAGCTCACGCTCGCGATGATCTATGCGATCGCGCTGCTCGGACTCAATCTCCTGACCGGCTACAACGGGCAGATCTCGCTCGGCCACGGTGCCTTCTTCGCAATCGGCGGCTACACCGCGGCGATCCTCATGCACCGCTGGGGCGTGCCCTATTATTTGACGATAGCGCCGGCGGGACTCTTGTCCTTCGCGATCGGGGTGCTGCTCGGGCTGCCGGCCTTGCGGCTCGAGGGCCTCTATCTGGCGCTGGTGACCTTCTCGCTCGCGATCGCGACCCCGCAGGTGCTCAAATATTTCGACAGTTGGAGCGGCGGCTCGCAGGGCATTCTCCTGACCAAGCCGGCGGCGCCGTCCTGGTTTCCGGTAGGTACCGACCGCTGGCTTTATTATCTCTCGCTCGCGCTCTTGCTCCTCGTCTTCTGGGCGGGGCGCAATCTCCTGAAGAGCCGCACGGGGAGGGCGCTCGTCGCCATACGCGACCACCCGATCTCGGCCGTCGCGATGGGCGTCAACACCGCGCTTTACAAGACCATGGCGTTCGGCGTGAGCGCGCTCATGACCGGGATCGCCGGCGCGCTCGCAGCACTTGCCACCGCCTTCGTGGCGCCCGACAGCTTCAGCCCGTTCCTCTCGATCTCCTTCATCGTCGGCTCGGTCGTCGGCGGCATCGCCACCATCCCGGGTGCCGTCTTCGGCGGCATCTTCATCCAATTCGTCCCCAACATCGCGAGCGACATCTCGGATGCCGCCCCCTGGGCCATCTACGGGCTCTTTTTGCTCGCCTTCATGTATTTGATGCCGCAGGGCATTGCGGGTACGCTCGCGGTGCTGCTGCGGCGTCTCAAGCCGGCTC
>DASPPM010000104.1:0-12697 GCA_035625535.1 Alphaproteobacteria bacterium | reverse complement strand
GGTCGATGCCGCCGCTCGAGCTCGACCGGCGCCAGATCGAGGACATCATCGCCTATATCGCATCGTTGCGGACGCGCTGACAGGGCCCGGCTGCCTCGCCCTCGACAAGGCGGCGGCTCCCTGCGGAGCGCCGATGCCTGCCTTATCACTTCAATGGCGATGCCGAGCGGCCGCGCGAGCTTCTGCCAAACGCGATCAGCGGTGAGGGCCTTGACGCCCATGCGTCGCGCCGGCGATTACAGCAGCTCCTCGATCATCGGGATGAGGGGGGCGTCCGCGGGCGGCATGGCGTAGTTGCGCAAGTCCGCGCACCGCACCCATTTGAGGCGCTGGCCCTCCTTCGCGCGCGCCGTCCCCTTCCACACCCGGCACACGAAAAGCGGCATCAGGAGGTGGAAGCGCTCGTAGCGGTGGGAGGCGAAGGCGAGCGGGGCCAGGCAGCTCTCCGCCGTGTCGATGCCGAGCTCCTCGCGAAGCTCGCGCACGAGGGCAGCCTCGGGCGACTCGCCGTCCTTGACCTTGCCGCCGGGAAACTCCCAGAGGCCCGCCATGCACTTCCCCGCCGGGCGCTCGGCGAGCAGCACGCGGCCGTCGCGATCGACGAGGGCGGCGGCCGCCACCAGCACGAGCGGCAGCGCTGCGGCGGGCTGCTCCCCAGGGCCGGCGCAGCCGCTCATGGCGCCTTCTCTCTCAGCTCCGGTAGCTGCCATTGATGTCGATGTAGCCGTGGGTGAGATCGCAGCTCCACACGGTGGCACGGGCGCGCCCGACGCCGAGATCGACCGCGATGTGGATGTTGCGCCCCGCCATGTGGCGCGCGACCGGCGCCTCGTCATAGCCCTCGACCGCGCCGCCCTTCTCGGCGATGCGCACGCCGCCGACGGCGATCGCGAGGCGGTCGCGCTCTGCCCGCTCGCCCGCCTTGCCGACCGCCATGACGATGCGGCCCCAGTTGGCGTCGCCGGCCGCGAGGGCCGTCTTGACGAGGGGCGAGTTGCCGATGGCGAGCCCGACGCGCCGCGCGGCGCGGGCCGAGAGCGCACCCGTGACCTCGATGGTGACGAACTTCTGGGCCCCCTCGCCGTCGCGCACGACCTGCTGGGCGAGATCGATCGCGACCTCCTCGAGCGCGCGGCGGAAGTCCTTGAGCCGCGGGTCGCCCGCGCGCGTGACGCGCTTGTGCTTGGCCTTGCCGGTCGCGGCGAGAAGCAAGGTATCGCTCGTCGAGGTGTCGCCGTCCACCGTGATCGAATTGAAGGAGCGCTCGTTGCTCGCCTTGAGAAGCGCCTGCAGCACCGCTGCCGGGATGGCGGCATCGGTGAAGATGAAGGCGAGCATCGTCGCCATATCGGGCGCTATCATGCCCGAGCCCTTGGCGATGCCGTTGATCGCGACAGCCGTGCCGTCGATCGAGGCCCTGCGCGCCGCGCCCTTGGCGAAGGTGTCGGTGGTCATGATCGCCTGGGCGGCTTCCGGCCAGGCGCGCTCCGACAAGCTCTGCACTGCCGCGGGCAGCGCCGCCACGATCTTCTCGCCCGGCAGCGGCTGGCCGATCACGCCGGTCGAGGCGACGTAGACCTCGCGCGGATGGCAGCCGACGAGCCGCGCCATGGCCTTGGCGCTCTCCTCGACCACCTTGCGGCCGCCGCGGCCGGTGAAGGTGTTGGCGTTGCCCGAATTGACCACGAGCGCCCGCGCCTTCCCGCGCGGAAGGCAGGCGCGGCACCATTCGACCGGCGCTCCGGCCGTGAGCGAGCGCGTCAAGACCCCCGCCACCGTCGTGCCGGGATCGAGCACCGCGACCAAGAGGTCGTTGCGGTCCCTGTAGCGGATGCCGCAGGCGGCGGCGGCGAGCCGCACGCCGGCAATCGGCGGCAGATCCGGGAAGCGCGTTGGAGCGAGCGGAGAGCGCTCGGGCATGCTGTCCTCGTCTCGTGCCTCAGGGCGGCACCGCTCCGTCGGGCGGCGGGCCACAGGGCCGACTATTCCTTCTTTGGCTCGGCACCGCCCTTCTTCTCGTCGCCTTCGGTCTTGGGCGAGCCGTCCGCATTGAAGCGCGTGATGGCGGCCTTCCCGCGCAGCCCGTTGACGATTTCCGTGATCATGTCGCGGCTCGCCTCGCGCTCGAGCTCGTCCTTTTCCTCCTCGAAGGTGGGCGGGGTGGATTGCCGCACCTCCTCGACCTTGATTACGTGCCAGCCGAACTGGGTCTTGACCGGCGCCTCGGTGTATTGACCCGGCTTGAGCGCGAAGGCGGCATCCGCGAACTCGGGCACCACGTCGCCGCGCTTGATGAAGCCGAGATCGCCGCCTTTGGCCGCGGACGGGCCGCTCGAGCTCTTCTTCGCGAGCTCGACGAAATCGGCCCCGCCCTTGAGCTCCTTGATCGCCGCCTTGGCCTCGTCCTCGCTTTTCACGAGAATGTGGCGGGCATGCACTTCGGGCTCCGGCGGGTTCGCCTTGAGGAACTCCTCGTAGCGCTTCTTGAGCACGTCGTCCGTGAACTTCGCCTTGACCGCGCGCGTGAGATAGACGCTTTGAATGACCTGGTCCTCGAGCCGCGCTACGCGCGCCTTGACCTCTTGGTCCGTGGCCAGGCCTTGCGCGCGGGCCGCCGCCACGAGCAGCTTGCCGTCGATCAGCCGCTCGAGCAGGGCCGGGTAGACGATCTCGAAAGGGAAGGACTGGTATTGCTGGGGCAAATCCTGCCGCGCCGCCTCCACGTCCGAGCGGTGGATCTCGCTGCCGTTGACGGTCGCCACCACCGGGTCGCCGGCCGCCGCCCCGGCGGCGGCCGGAGGGGCGCCTGAAGTTTGCGCCTCGGCCGCGGAGGCAAAGGCTGCGAGTGCCAGCGTGCCAAGGACGGCCGCCGCGCGTGCCGCCCGGGCGGATGGGGAAAACATGGACGCACCTCCAAAGGGACGGCGGGAGTCGTGCTCTCGGGCACCCCGCCGTCCGACGTGGTGCCCCTGATGCCGCGAAATGCGGCTCGATAATGCACAAAGCGCCCCGCGGCACAAGAAAAGCTTGGCGACGCGCCCGACGGGCGCCTTCGCGGCACCCTCGCGCAAGAGATACGCGCAGGCGCACCGCCGCATGCGCGGCGCCCCCGCCGCCGGCGCCCAAATCATTGACAGCTACGGCCGAGCCTCTTATCTGTGCTGCGGGCCCGCGCCGTGCGGAGTGGGCCCGCGTCTGTCCGCCTTCGAGGACCGCCCCATGTTCGGCGCCATCGCCCGGAAGCTGTTCGGCTCCGCCAACGAGCGTTTTCTAAAGAGCCTGCAGCCGCATGTCGACGAGATCAACGTGCTCGAGCCCGAGCTCGAGAAGCTCGCGGACGCCGAGCTGCGCGCGCGCACGGACATGCTCAAGGGGCGCCTTGCGGCCGGCGAGAGCCTCGATGGTATCCTCCACGAGGCCTTCGCCACGGTGCGCGAGGCGGCCAAGCGCACGCTCGGCCAGCGCCACTTCGACGTGCAGCTCGTGGGCGGGATCGTGCTCCACCGCGGCATGATCTCCGAGATGAAGACGGGCGAAGGCAAGACGCTGGTCTCGACCCTTGCCGCCTATCTCAATTCGCTGGCCGGCAAGGGCGTGCACATCGTCACGGTCAACGACTACCTGGCGCGCCGCGACTCCGAATGGATGGGCCAGATCTACCACTTCCTCGGCCTCTCCGTCGGCTGCATCGTGCACGGGCTCAGCGACGAGGAGCGGCGCGCGCAGTACGCCTGCGACATCACCTACGGCACCAACAACGAGTTCGGCTTCGACTACCTGCGCGACAACATGAAGTTCCGGCTGGCCGACATGGTCCACCGCGCCTTCAACTACGCCATCGTCGACGAGGTCGACAGCATCCTCATCGACGAGGCGCGCACGCCGCTCATCATCTCGGGTCCCGCCGAGGACAGCTCGGAGCTCTACGTCAAGGTCAACGCGCTCATGCCCCACCTCGCCCCCGAGGATTACGAGAAGGACGAGAAGGCGCGGGCGGTGACGCTCACCGAGGCGGGCGTCAACCACGTGGAGGAGATGGCGCGCGAGGCGGAGCTCTTGAAGAGCGGCGGACTCTACGACATCGCCAACATCTCGGTGCTCCATCACGTCAACCAGGCGCTCCGCGCCCACAAGCTCTTCCAGCGCGACACCGACTACATCGTCAAGGGCGGCAAGGTCGTCATCATCGACGAGTTCACCGGCCGCATGATGGAGGGCCGGCGCTATTCCGACGGGCTGCACCAGGCGCTCGAGGCGAAGGAAGGTGTCGAGGTGCAGACCGAGAACCAGACGCTCGCTTCCATCACCTTCCAGAACTACTTCCGCATGTATCCCAAGCTCGCGGGCATGACGGGCACCGCGATGACCGAGGCCGAGGAATTCGCCGACATCTACAAGCTGGAAGTCGTCGAGATTCCGACCAACCTGCCGTGCGTGCGCAAGGACATGGACGACGAGGTCTATCGCACCGCGCGCGAGAAAAACGAGGCGATCATCGACACCATCATGGAGGCGCAGGCCCGCAAGCAGCCCGTGCTCGTCGGCACGGTCTCCATCGAGAAGTCGGAGCTCCTCTCCGACATGCTCAAGAAGCGCAAGGTGCCGCACCAGGTGCTCAACGCCCGCTACCACGAGCAGGAGGCCTACATCATCGCGCAGGCCGGCAGGCCGGGCGCCGTCACCATCGCCACCAACATGGCGGGCCGCGGCACCGACATCCAGCTCGGCGGCAACGTCGAGATGCGGGTCAAGCAGGAGCTCGGCTCGATCGCGGACGAAAGCCTGCACAAGGCCAAGGAGGAGGAGGTGCGCGCCGAGGTGGCGCGCGCCAAGGAGATCGTGATCCAGGCGGGCGGCTGCCTCGTCGTCGGCACTGAGCGGCACGAGAGCCGGCGCATCGACAACCAGCTGCGCGGCCGCTCCGGCCGCCAGGGCGATCCGGGAGCCTCCAAATTCTTCCTCTCGCTCGAGGACGACCTCATGCGCATTTTCGGCTCCGAGCGCATGGATGGGATGCTGCAGAAGCTCGGCCTCAAGGAAGGCGAGGCCATCACCCACCCTTGGATCAACAAGGCGCTCGAGAAGGCGCAGCAGAAGGTGGAGGCGCGCAACTTCGACATCCGCAAGAACCTGCTGCGCTTCGACGACGTGATGAACGACCAGCGCAAGGTCATCTACGAACAGCGCCGCGAGCTCATGCAGGCCGACGACGTGGCGCAGATGGTCGAGGACATGCGCAGAGACGTGATCCGGGCGACCGTCTCGCGCTTCATCCCCGAGCATTCCTACCCCGAGCAATGGGACACCAAGGGCCTGCACGAGGAGACGTTGCGCCTGCTCGGCCTCGACCTTCCCTTCGACGCCTGGGCGAAGGAGGAGGGAACTTCCGACAACGAAGTCCTCGAGCGCAGCGAGAAGGCCTCGGCCGACAAGATGGCCGAGAAGGTCGGGCAGTACGGCCCCGAGATCATGCGCATGGCGGAGAAGAGCATCCTCCTGCAGCTCCTCGACCAGGTGTGGAAGGACCACCTCCTCTCCCTCGACCACCTGCGCCAGGCGATCGGGCTCAGGGCCTACGGCCAGCGCGATCCGCTCATCGAGTACAAACGCGAGGCCTTCGCGCTCTTCGAGGACATGCTCGGGCGCCTGCGGGAGACGGTGACGAGCGTGCTGTGCCACCTCGAGCTGCGCATCCAGCAGCCCGAGCAGCTGATGCCGCAGCAGCAGCCGCGCCAGCTCCAGGAACAGCACGAAGAGGTCGGCATGTTCGGCGAGGCGCGCGCGACCGGCACCGATGGCGCGCGCCCGCTGCCGGCGGGCCCCATCCTGCGCGGCAGGCCGCCGGGCCCCGAGGCCGGGCCGCCCGTGCCGGGCCTTGTTTGGTTCGAGCCGACCGCGCGCTGGATCAATCGCAACGACAGCACGAGCTGGGGCAAGGTGCCGCGCAACGCGCCGTGCCCCTGCGGCTCGGGCAAGAAGCACAAGCACTGCCACGGCAGGGTCTAAGGCCAGATGTCAGATGACAGGCATCAGATGCTCTCTGATACCTGATCCCTGTCATCTGACATCCGATATCTGACCCCCCATCTCGAGGAACTTCGCCCTGCGGCGCTGCCTGAGCTGGTTGCCGTCGAGCTTCTCGAGCGCGCGCAGCGCCTCCTCGACCGCGCTGCCGACGGCGGCGATCGCCTTCTCCTTCTCGCGGTGCGCCGCTCCGAGCGGCTCCGGGACGATCTGATCGACGATGCCGAGGCGCAGCAGATCCTGGGCGGTCAGCTTGAGCGCCTCGGCCGCCTCCTGCACGTGCGCGCCGTCGCGCCAGAGGATCGAGCCGCAGCCTTCGGGCGAGATCACGGAATAGACCGCGTGCTCGAGCATGAGCACCGCGTTCGCGACCGCCAGGGCGATGGCGCCGCCCGATCCGCCCTCGCCGATGATGACGCTCACGAGCGGGACGCGAATCTCGAGGCAGGTGACGATGCTCGTGGCGATCGCTTCCGCCTGGCCGCGCTCCTCGGCATCCACCCCCGGATAGGCGCCCGCCGTGTCGACGAGCGTCAAGACGGGCAGCTGGAAGCGGTCGGCGAGCTGCATGAGGCGCTGCGCCTTGCGATAGCCCTCGGGCTTGGCCATGCCGAAGTTGTGGCGCAGCCGGCTTTGCGTATCGGCGCCCTTCTCGTGGCCGATGACGACGAGCGAGCGGCCGCGGAAGCGCCCGAGCCCACCCACGATCGCGCGGTCCTCGCCGAACGTGCGGTCGCCGGCGAGCGGGGTGAAATCCGCGATCAGGCCCTTGACGAAGTCCGAGAAGCGCGGCCGCTCCGGATGGCGCGCCACCTGCACCTTCTGCCATGCCGATAGCCGGCTATAGGTCTGGCGCAGGAGCCGCTCGAGCCTGAGCTGAAGGCGCGCGACCTCCTCGGCGATGTTCAGCTCGGCGCCGTCGGTCAGGTGCCTGAGCTCCTCGATCTTGCCCTCGAGCTCCGCGATCGGCTTTTCGAAGTCGAGATAGTGATGCATGGCCGAGGCCTTACCTATCACAGCTCCGGCGGAGTCGCGACGGCAAAGCGGCGTTTGCGCCTATTTCGCGGCGCCGATCTGCTTTGCCTTCTCGACCAGCACCTGGGCCTGGCGGATGGAGGCGATGTCGATCAGCCGGCCGTCGAGCGAGACCGCACCCTTGCCCTCCTTCTGCGCTTCGGCCATGGCGACGATGATGCGCCGGGCCTTGCGCAGCTCGGCCTCGCTGGGGCTGAACTCCTCGTTGGCAAGCGCCACCTGGCTTGGGTGGATCGCCCACTTGCCCTCGCAGCCGAGGGCCGCGGCGCGGCGCGCCTGGGCGCGGAAGCCGTCGGCGTCGGAGAAATCGCCGAACGGGCCGTCGATCGGCCGCAAGCCGTTCGCGCGTGCCGCCACCACGAGGCGCGCGGTCGCGTAGTGCCACATGTCGCCCCAGTGGCGCTCGCGCCCGCCTGCCGCATCCTTGTCGGTGAGCACGGCATAGTCGGGGTTCGGTCCGCCGATATTGGTCGTCCGCGCGCGCGTCGATGCCGCGTAGTCGGCCACGCCGAAGTGCAGCGACTCGAGCCGCGGGCTCGCCGCCGCGATCGTCTCGACGTTCTGCATGCCGAGCGCGGTCTCGATGATGAGCTCGAAGCCGATGCGCTTTTTTCTCCGCTTCGCCGTCTCGATCTGGCTCACCAGCATGTCGAGCGCGTAGACGTCCGACGGCGTGCCGACCTTGGGGATCATGATCAGGTCGAGCCGCTCGCCCGTCTGCTCGAGCACGTCGACCACATCACGGTACATGTAATGGGTGTCGAGGCCGTTGATGCGCACCGAGAGGCTCTTGGCTCCCCAGTCGATGCCGTTGATCGCCTGGATGACGTTCTTCCGCGCCGCCTCCTTTTCGTCGGGGGCCACGGCGTCCTCGAGGTCGAGAAAGACGACGTCGGCCGCCGCCGCCGCCGCCTTCTCAAACAGTTTCGGATTGCTGCCGGGGACGGCGAGCTCACTGCGGTTGAGCCGCGGCCTCGCCTGCTCGACGATCTTGAAGCTCATCCTCGACCTCTCATCGTGGACATCGGCGGAAAAAGTTGGGGAGATTTGCGCGTGCGGGAGATAATTCCGCACCGCGCAAGGGGGTATGGGCCAACGAACCGCAAAAGTCAATCGCGCGCGGCGGCTCGTCGTGGGTCATGTTGCCCAACTCCTCATCCTTCGAGACGCGTCGCAAGCGCGACGCTCCTCAGGATGAGGACTTGGAGTTTGAATTTCGCCTCATCCTGAGGAGGCCGCGAAGCGGCCGTCTCGAAGGATGAGGTAAGACTGACAAGCCAATACCCGGCGGCTTATGCCTGCGGCTCTGCAAAGAGCGCAGCCGAGGTTCCTTGCCCGCTCCCGCGCTTTGAAATCCAGCGGACAATCGCGGCTCCGATGCGCCCTCTGAGGCACTGCCGCAACATGTGCAAGAAACGAGAAAAAGTGAGCATATAGACACGCGACGCGGGAGGCCCTATCATGTTTCTCGCATGTGGGGTTGGCCGCGTTACGGGTAAAGCCGCGCGGGCGAAGACATGGATGCGAACGAATACCTGGAAATGATCCTGGCCGACAGCTACAGGCGGGAGATGGCTCAAGAGGAGAACCTGACGAGGAGCCTTCCGTCTTTTGCAACGGCTTTGGCTGTATTGGCGATCGTCGTCGGCGTATTGCGGCCGGCCATCCCCGTGTTGTCTTGGTCGCTCTTTTCTTTAGCGATCTATTTCATTTTGTCGTTCCTGGGCGTCTTCGCCTTTCTTGCGCTCTTCTTTCTGCTGCGCTCGCTCTGGCCGCGAAGCTTCGCCTACCTCATGCGCGAGAACGAGCTCAACGCCTACATCAGGAATCTGCGGCGCTACTATCGCCACACGGAACTCGCGCCCGCCGAGATCGAGGAGGCGATCGCCGCCGACGTGCGCGAGGCCATGATCGAGCAATACGCGGAAGGCGCCATTCACAATCGCGCGAACAACGCCGAGCGAGCCGGCGCGCGCAGCTGCGCGCTCTCCGCTCTCCTCGCAGCGCTCGCCTTCGCTTTCCTGATGATCGCCGCTTTATTGATCCACGACGGCATGAAAGGAGGCCGCGATGTCGGATCGGCCGAACGGGAGTATCGGGGCACTCCGCCACAAGAGCTCCGTGCACGACAAGAGGACGGGGCAGATCTATTACAAGCCGGAGCCGCCGCCGATGCAAAGGGTGCTCAAAGGCGGCTGGATACATAAGGAGCTGCCGCCGCAGAGCGACGCGAGCAAGGAAAAGGCGATTTGAGCCCGGCACCTCGTGGAAGGCATCCGCCGTCGACAGCCGTCGTTCATCGCTCCCGCTCCGCGCCAGAGCGCGCCGGGCGCCCATCCTCGAGCCATCGTCGTCAATTTCAGGGCTAGCGTCTTGCCGGCTTGGCAAGCGGGTGGTGCTCGGTGACGAGGCTCTTGAGGCGCGCCTCGAGCACGTGGGTGTAGATCTGGGTCGTGCTGATGTCCGCGTGGCCCAAGAGGCGCTGCACGCTGCGCAGGTCCGCTCCGCGGCCGAGGAGGTGCGTGGCAAAGGCGTGGCGCAGCACATGGGGCGACACCTTGGCGGGTGCCAATCCCGCCGAGCCGGCGAGCGCCTTGAGGAGCTGGCCCAGACGGTGGCGCGTCAAATGGCCTTGCTTGCCGAAGGAGGGGAAGAGCCAGCGCGACTCCTTGCCACGCGGGTGCCGTGCCGCCCGCGCCTCGAGCCAGGCAGCGAGCGCCGCGCGCGAGGGTGCGGAAAGCGGTACGATACGCTCCTTGCCGCCTTTCCCGCGCACGGCGAGGAGGCGGCGGTCGCGCGCGAGCGCCGCGAGGGGGAGGGCCACCAGCTCCGAGGCGCGCAAGCCCGTCGCATAGAGGAGCTCGATGAGGGCGGCAAGCCGCAAGCCCTCGGCGCCCTCGCGGCGATGCGCGGCGGCGAGCAGGGCGTCCACCTCCGCCTCGCTCAAATATCTGGGAAGTGCGCGTCCCTGGCGCGGGCTGTCGAGGGCCGCGGTGGGGTCGTCCGGACGCGCGCCCTCCTCGCAGAGGAAGCGGTGGAACTGCCGCAGTGCGGAGAGGCGCCGGGCCGCGGTGCGCGGCTTGACACCGGCGTGCGCGAGCCTCGCCAGATAGGCGCGGATCGCGGGGCCGTCCGCGCGATCGAGGGCGCCGCCGCGCTCGCCGAGGAAGGCTGCGCAATCCTCGAGATCGCGGCGATAGGCCTCGACCGTGTTGCGCGCAGCACCACGCTCGGCGATGAGCATCTCGAGAAAGGCCTCGAGGCGCGGCGAAGGCGGCGCGGCTGCCCGCTTGCGCGGCCGCCCGCGACCCCTTCGCGTCCCCCGGGCCACCTCTAGATGCCCGCGCCGACCGCCGCCTCGATGGCCAGCCGGCGCGCGTCCTTGTCGAGCCCGAGGTGGCGCAAGCTCTCGATCACCGCGGCGAGGGCGATCGGATTGGCGTTGTGCAGGCCTGCCGAGCCGACCGCGAGCAGCGTCAAAAGCACCGCCTCGCCGCGCCGTCCGTCCTGGACGGCGGCACGCAGCCCCTGCCACAGGGGGAGAGGCGGCATCGCCGCCGGCTCCGCATCGCTCGCCAGGTAGAGAGACTGCCAGGCCGCGCCTTGAAACGGCTTGCCGAGTGCGGCAGCGAGGCCGAGCAGGCGCGCGGCACGCTCGTCGACGAGCTTGGCCTCGGCCCCCGCCTTCGCCTTCTCCTCGGTGCGCCAGCCGAGAAGGCGCTCGTTATCCTTCGCGTCTGCGTCCGACGCCAGAAGGCGCGCATAGGGCCACAGCTCCGTGGCCGCATTGGCCGCACTGTCCGCGGCGCGGCTGCCGGCATCCGCCACGGAGAACCAGCCCTCCGCCATGTCGATCTCGCCAGCGTAGACGAGGGCCCGGCCCGCCTCGCTCGCGAAAAAGCCGAGCTCGGTCGAAGGGGTGAGCGCCTCGATGGCCGGCAGATTGACCGCGACCGCGAGCTCATAGAGATTGGCCGAGCGGGCGAGCGAGAGGGCCGTGCGCAACGCCTCGGCGCGCGCCGTGGGCACCGTCTCGGTCTTGGCGGCGCGATAGAGCAGGACGCGCGCGCGCGGGCCGTATTCGGCTTGCGCCCGGCTCAAGGCATTCTGCAGCTCGCCGTCGCTCAGCTTGACGCCCTCATAGATGCGCCGGAGCGCTTCCCCCGTGAGCGCCCCCTGCAGCTCGGCGCGCTCGGCGGCGACGAGGCTGAGATCGCTTCCCGCCTCGGCGCCGTCGGCGATCGCGCGCAGGACCGCCGGTTGCGCGTGGCGCATCGCCTCCTCGGGCAGCGTCTGCTTCGCCGCGCGCATCATGGCGAGGGCGAGCGGCGTCGCCGCATCGAGGCTCGTCACCTTGGCCGATTTATTGCCCATGATCGCGTCGATCAGCGTCAAATAGGCGCCGTCCTTGTCATCGCCCTCCTCGCGCAGCAGGCCGATGCCGGCATCGACCTCCTGGTTCTTTTTGGCGAGCGCCTGGCAGAACACCTGCACCTTCTGCCAGTAGAGGCTGTGATAGCTGCGGATGAGGTTGCCGATATCCGCGCATACGAGGTCCGTCTCGCCCTCAAGCAGGCGCGCCTCCACCCCGATGCGGGCGAGCGTCTCCTCGCCCGCAGTACCGGGGGCCGCGGCCAAGAGCGCCTTGAGGTCTGCGAAATCGCCCATCTCGGCGAGCTTTTGCGCGCGCAAGGAGAGGAGATCCGGCCCGCCGCTTGGCGGCCCCTCGGGCGGCACGGCCGAGGTGAGGAGGAGGCGCCGCGCGAGCTCGCGCAGGGCCGGCGAGGGAATACCCGCAGGCAGCGCCTGAATGAGGCCCTCGACGAGCGCGTGCGGCGTGCCGCGCCAGAGCTCGGCGCCAAGACCGCCCTGCCGCGCATCGAGCACCCCCGCCGCCTCCCTACCGGTGGCCGCGAGCTTGTCGACCTCGATGCCCTTGGGCCAAGCGGGCGCCTGCGCAGCACCCGCCGGCTGGCCCGCTTGAGCGGGGGCCGCTCCCGTTCCGGCAGGTGCGGCCGGCTCGGCCTGGGCCGGCGGTTGAGCGCCCGCTCCTGGCGTCGCGCCCTCATTGGGCTGGGGTGGGGGCAGCGGCACGATCTGGATGGGTGCCCCCTGGGCCTGGGCCAGTTGAGGCAGCGGCTGGCTCGCCCCGGCATCGGCGTGCGCCGCCGAGAGGAGGAGTGCGCCCAAAAGGGCGGTCGCAAGGCGGCTAGCGCGGGAAGCGGTCATTGGGTATGACCTTCTCGACTTTGGCCGTCGGCGCCGGGATCTGCCAGGTGGCGAGGAAGACGGCTGCGGCGGCGACGACGACGAGGATGAAGAGCGCGATGATGCGGGAGAGCTTGGACATACGCGTCCGTTCGCTTGCGGCGGCAGGCGCCGCGGTGAAGGAGCCCCATCTCGAACGTGCAGCACCCGTGGCGACACGCGATCGGGCATTGTGTTAAGGTTGCAGTGTGGCGATATTACGGCATTCTCGTCGCGCGGAAAACCTCGCGTGCCTAAAGACGCGTCGCGCGGTCGAGGCGTGCCGAGCGCGCTCGGAGCATCCATGAGAGCGACCCAACCTCCCGCCCCACCCCCCAGCAACCCGCAGCTGAGGCCCGGCAAGACGCTGGTCCTGGTCGGGCTCATGGGG
>DASPPM010000103.1:0-2826 GCA_035625535.1 Alphaproteobacteria bacterium | reverse complement strand
TGCCGCCGCCGGCTTGTTTGCCGGACTGCCGGTCAGCTCAAGCACCTTCATTTACGTGTTTCTGCCGCTGCTCATATTCGAGGCCGGGATTGCCACCGACGTGAGACGGACCGTCGAGGACGCTGCCGCGATCCTGCTCCTCGCGGTTGTCGCGACGCTCGTTACGACGGCGGTGATCGGCTTTGCGCTGTGGCCGTTCGCTCGGGTTCCGCTCGTGGTTTGCCTGCTCCTCGGCGCCGTCGTGGCCACGACGGATCCGGCAGCGGTCATCGCCATCTTCCGCGATGTCGGCGCACCGGCCCGGCTGACGCGGCTGGTCGAGGGCGAAGCCCTGCTCAACGACGCAGCCGCGATTTCCCTCTTCGTTGTGCTGCTCGCGATGATCCTGACCGGGCGCGAACCGGACGCCATCGCGGGGCTCAGCGACTTTGCCGTGTCCTTCGTCGGAGGCGGCATGGTCGGGTTCTTTGCCGGCCGGCTCCTCATCTGGATCATCCCGCGCCTTGGCGATGACCGTCTGGCGGAAGCCACCCTGACCTTGGCATTTGCCTATCTGGCGTTCATCGCTGCGGAACGCATGTTCCACGTATCCGGCGTGGTCGCCGTGCTGGTGTCGGGCCTGGCGCTGAGCGCGCTTGGGCCATCCCGGATCTCGCCCGGGAATTGGTCCTTCCTCGCCGATCTGTGGGGACAGATCGCGTTCTGGGCGCGCTCGCTGATCTTCGTGTTGGCCTCGATTCTCGTGCCGAGACTACTGGTCGATATAGGATATCGAGACGTACTCTTGCTGGCGATATTGATCGCCGCGGCACTCGGTGCGCGTATTTTCGCGCTGTTCGTGCTCTTGCCGCCGCTCGAGCGCCTTGGATTGATCCGGCGCATCGAAGCCTCGTACAAGCTCGCGATCACTTGGGGCGGTCTGCGCGGAGCGTTGACATTGGTCCTGGCATTGGCGGTCACCGAAAACGCCGCCCTGCCACGGGAAATCCAGCGCTTCGTCGCCGTGCTCGCGACCGGCTTCGTGTTGTTCACGCTGTTCGTCAACGGCACGACACTGCGTATCGTGATCGGTCTCCTCGGGCTCAACCGTCTTTCGCCGAGAGATCGGGCGCTCCGCGACCGCATCCTAGCGCTGTCCTACGCCGAGGCTCGCGAGGCGGCGCAAGCGATAGCCCAGACGCACGCGCTCTCCTCGCCGGCCCTTGAGCGCGTGATCGTTCCCTACGAAGCCAAGATCGCCGCGGCGAATGTCGGCGAGACCCCGCCGGCGAGCTTGACCGAACGCGACCGTCTGGCGATCGCCCTCGTCGCTCTCGGCAACAAGGAGCGCGGGCTCGTTCTCGAGATGCTGGGCGATCGGACCGCCTCGCCGGCGGCCGCAGAGGTGTTGCTCGGCAACGCGGATGCGATTACGGAAGCGGCACGGAGCGAGGGCCGTCTCGGCTACCAGAGAGCCAGCGAGGCGACGCTCGCGTTTCCGCTGGGCTTCCGCATCGCCTATTTCCTCTATCGCCGACTCGGGATCGTCCGACCGCTCGCCGATCGCCTTGCCGAGCGCGCCGAAACCCTACTGATCATGCGCGTTGTCATAGAGCGTCTCCATCCCTTCAACGACCAACAGATTCGCTCGCTCTTCGGGGAGCGCATCGCGGGGGTAGCCGGCGAGATCCTCGACCTGAGACGGGACGCGATCGCGGCGGCTCTCGACGCCTTGCGTCGGCAATACCCCGATTATGCAGCAGAGCTCGAGGCACGCTTTCTGCGTCAATCGACGCTGCGCCACGAAATGACACGATACCAAAGCCTGTTCGACGAGGGACTGATTGCGCATGAGGTTTACGATGATTTGAAACGCAGCGTGCTCGGCGCCCGCGCCGCCCAACAGCGGCCACGCTTCGACATCGGTCTTGATACCCGCCAGCTGATCGAGCGGCTCGATATATTGGCCGGCCTCGATGAGGGCCAGCTCGACCGCGTGTGCCGGCTATTGCGCCCGCGGCTCGCCGTACCGAAAGACCGCATCGTTCGCAAAGGAGAGCGGGGCGATGCAGTCTTCTTCATCGCATCGGGAGCGGTCGAGGTGGTCCTGCCGGAGCGGCGCGTGCGCTTGGGGAGCGGCGAGTTTTTCGGGGAGATGGCGCTCTTGTCGGGCCAACCGCGGCGGGCCGACGTCGTCGCTCTGAGCTATTGTCAGTTGCTTGTTCTTCGGCGCTCGGATTTTGAGCGCTTCATGGCAGCGAACCCGGAGGCGAGAACCACGATCAATCGGGTCGCCGAGGCCCGCTTGGCGATGAACACCTCCGAGCGAGGCAAGACGGTCGATTCTCCGATTTGATTTTGCGCCGACCCGTCAAGAGGTGCCCCCGCGTGTGAGCATCGGCCAAGCCCCGAACCCGGACGCCGTCCTCTTGTCGAGCGAGCGCTGCGCCGCACCCGCCGTCGCGGCCGCGAGCGCCGGCGGAGCCGGCCCTCCATGCAGCGCGCGCCTCCTACGACGCGGGCCTCTGCGGCAGCACCGTTACCGCATCGGGCCGCCAGGCTTCGGGGAAGAGCCGCTCGAGCGCCTTCACCTTGGGCATGTCCTGGAAGGCGATATAGGGTTGGTCGGGATGGAGGAGGAGATAATCCTGGTGATAGGCCTCGGCCGGGTAAAAGCCGGTGAGTGCCTCCACCCGCGTCGCGATCGGCCGCGGCCAGAGGTGCGCCGCCTCGAGCTGCGCCAAATAGGCGCGCGCCACCCGCGCCTGATCGGCATCCCCCACCCAGATCTCGGAGCGGTATTGCGGACCCCAGTCCGGGCCCTGATGGTCGACCTCGGTCGGATCG
>DASPPM010000102.1:0-8425 GCA_035625535.1 Alphaproteobacteria bacterium | reverse complement strand
GAGCGCCAGCCCGCCGCTCCATAGGCCGGAGAGCAGGCTGCCGAGCCAGCTGACCACGCGGCCCGAGAATTCGGCCGCGGCGGCGCGCAGCCGCTCGGCGTCCTCGGGCGCGATGCGCATCTCGATGCGCTGGACCCAAAGGGTGATGCTGTCGCGCAAGATGTCGAGGTAGCGCGGCAAGCGGGCGGCGAAGCTCGCAACCTGAGCCTGGAGTGCGGGCACGAGCAGGAGCAGCAGGAGCGCCCCCAGCACGACGAATACCGCCATGATGAGAGCGGCGGCGAGCGCGCGCGATGCCCCCCAGCGCTCGAGCCGGTCGGCGACCGGATTGAGCATGTAGGCGACCGCCATGCCCGCGACGAAGGGAAGCAGCACGCCGCGCAGGAGGTAGAGGGCGAGGGCCAGGACCGCGAGGCCGATGAGCCAAAAGCGCAGCTCGCGGACGGGGGTCCGGGCGTCCATCACACGCCCTCGATATCGGCCGCCCGCCGCGCCCAGCTCACCAGATACGCAGCACCCGAGAGCACGGTGGTCGCGGCGACGAGGTAGATGAGGGCGGACACGACCCCCTCGTAGTTGGCGCGGAGACCGAGCTGCGCCAGCACATAGGCGGGCAGCACGAACTGCGCCAAGGTGTTGAGCTTGCTGATCATCAGCGGCCGCATCTTGAGACTGCCCGTGAGCGTGTGCACGAGGAGCGCGCCGCCGACGATCAGGAGATCGCGGAACACGACGAGGATGACGAGCCAATTCGGCAGGTGATGGAGATAGCCGAGCACGACGAAGACGCTGACGAGGAGCGCCTTGTCGGCAAGCGGATCGAGATACCCGCCGACGAGGGTACGGGCGTTGAAACGTTTGGCGAGGAAGCCGTCGAGCGCATCCGAGAGACCCGCCAGCACGAAAATCCAGAATGCCCAGACCCACGCCTCGGTGAGGATGAGATAGACGGCGAGCGGCGAGGCCAAAAGCCGCGCGAGCGATATCAGGTTGGGTAGATTGATCACGATTCGCCCGCCCGCTCCCCGCCTTCGGAAGGCAACCTTTGCCTCGATCCCGCCCCGCCGTTCAGAGGGAAAGAGCCGAGGCCGCGGCGCGTGGCCCACGCGCAAGCGCCGCCACGCGCCTCTTCATCGAGCAGCAGCGCCGGTATCCGCACCAGCACCCGAGGCACTCCCGGTGCCGCTCGCGGGGCCACCGCCGGGAACGGCAGTGTCGCCGGCGAGACGCAAGACGAGGCCTGCCCCCTCCTCCGTCAATATCAGGTCGCGCTGGGCAAGCGCCAGCTTGAGTTGGGCCAGATCGCCCAGGTATTGGACGTCGATCTGCGCCTCGCTGCGCGAGAGAAAGACGACCGCCGCCCGCTTGATGCTGGCGACCTGGTCGAGCCGGCGGCGCACCATGAGCCAAGCGTCGAGATTGGCGATCGGAACCGTCGCCAGCGCCTCCTGGGCCTGGTCGAAATGGAGCAGGTTGTCGGCCTTCCAACGCTCGGTCACGTCGCTCTCGAGCTGCAGCGCCACACGCGTGAGCAGGGCATCGAGGGCCTCGCCCGGCCGCGCCGCCACGCTCGAGATCGCCACCTGGCCGTCGTTGCCGGCGCCATAGCGGCTCGCCGCAAGGTCGACGGCCTTGGCGCTGCCGTCGGGAGCCGTGTGGATCGTGGCGCTGGCCACGAGCGTGCTCCCGGCGTCGTAGCGTGCCGCAATCGCGCCGAGCTTCTGCGCGTCGCCCCTGCTCGCCTCCTGAGCATTGATGGCCGCGATGTCGGTGAGGTCGCCGATCGGCACCGTGAAGGGCACGAGTCCATCCGCCACCGGCAAATTGGCCCAGCTCGTGCGCCAGGGGTTGGGCTCCTCCCAGAGCGC
Organism: Alphaproteobacteria bacterium; assembly: GCA_035625535.1. Classification (GTDB taxonomy): domain Bacteria; phylum Pseudomonadota; class Alphaproteobacteria; order JACZXZ01; family JACZXZ01; genus DASPPM01. Next base: position 6,557 of record DASPPM010000102.1, on the reverse strand, counting down.
CACACTGTCGCCCGTACGCAGGACCGGCAGCACGAGCACGGGCTTGCTCGGCGTCTCCGCGAAGGCGATGCCGGCATCGCGCAGGAGCTGCTCGACGGGGGCGGGCTTGAAGCGGTAGGTCAAGCTCGCGAGGTAGCGCACCGTCGAGTGCTTTTCCTCCTGCACCTCGAAGCCCTCGGTAAGGTCCGCGAGCGCGGCGTCGCCCACCTTGGGCAGTTGGCGCGCGTCGCTCGGGAGCGTGAGCCGCGCGAGCAGCCGCTGGAAGGCGAGGCGCTCGGCACTCGCGAGCGCCTTGTCGCGCGCCGCCGCCGCCGTCGCGGCGGTGGCATCGGCCGCGACGTTGCGCACCGTGAACACGTCGCTGCCGCCCTCGGCCGCCCCGGCACTCCCCGAGGAGGCGATGAGAGCGAGGAACGTCGAGAGCACCACGATCGGGCGGCCGACCAGCTGCAACATTGCAAACCGTTCCGGATCAAGTATTGTCGGCAGAGGACCTTTAGCTGCTGCTTATACCTCCTCTCACCCAAGCGAGGAAGCGATTACCACTCCGCGCCACAACCGGACCAGGACCTACAAGGACGCGGGCGTCGACATCGATGCGGGGGAGGCGCTGGTGGAGGCGATCAAGCCTTATGCCCGCGCGACCCGCCGTGCAGGCGCCGAGGCAACGCTCGGCGGCTTCGGCGCGCTCTTCGATCTGAAGGCCGCCGGCTACCGCGACCCCATCCTGGTCGCTACCACGGACGGGGTCGGCACCAAGCTCAAGGTCGCGATCGCCGCCGGGCGGCACGAGGGGATCGGCATCGACCTCGTCGCGATGTGCGTGAACGACCTCGTCGTGCAGGGTGCCGAGCCGCTTCTGATGCTCGATTATTTCGCGACCGGCAGGCTCGACGTGGCGCTGGGCACTGCCGTGATCAAGGGCATCGCCGAGGGTTGCCGCGAGGCCGGCTGCGCGCTCGTCGGCGGCGAGACTGCGGAGATGCCGGGAATGTACCACGACGCGGACTACGACCTCGCCGGCTTTGCCGTCGGTGCGGTCGAGCGCGGCAAGGTGCTTCCCCGCGAGGGGATCGCGGCAGGCGACCTCGTGCTCGGGCTCGCGGCCTCGGGCATTCACTCGAACGGCTTCTCGCTGGTGCGGCGGATCGTCGAGGAGAGCGGCCTTTCCTACCGTGATCCGGCGCCCTTTGCCGAAGGGTCCACGCTCGGCGAGGCGCTGTTGACGCCGACCCGCATCTATGTGCGCAGCTGCCTTGCCGCAGTGCGCGCCGCCAAGGTCATGGCCCTCGCCCACATCACCGGCGGCGGGCTCCTCGAGAACATCCCGCGCGTGCTGCCGCACGGTGTCGGCGTCGAGCTCGATGCCGAGCGCTGGCCGTTCCTGCCGGTCTTCCGCTGGCTCAAGAAGAGCGCCCAAATCGCGCCGCGCGAGCTCGCGCGCACCTTCAACTGCGGCATCGGCATGGTCGCCATCGCCCGCGCCGGCGATGCCGACGCGGCGAAGCGCGTCCTCGAGGCGGCCGGCGAGCGCGTCCACCTCATCGGCAAGGTGGTGAGCCAATCCACAGGCGAGCCGGAGGTCGTCATCCGGACCATGGACGCGGCATGGCGCGGTTGAGAGTAGGCGTGCTCATCTCCGGCCGCGGCAGCAATCTGCAGGCGCTCATCGACGCCGCGGCGGGGGCGGGCTTCCCGGCCGAGATCGTGCTGACGATCTCGAACCGCCGCGATGCCCAGGGCCTCGAGCGCGCCGCCAAGGCCGGGATTGCGACCCAGGTGATCGAGCACGGTAAGTTCGCGAGCCGCGAGGCGTTCGACGCGGCCCTCGATCAAGCCTTGCGGGCGAGCCGCGTCGAGCTCGTCTGCAACGCCGGGTTCATGCGCATCCTCTCGGCCGGGTTCGTCGAGGCTTGGCGCGATAGGCTCGTCAACATCCATCCCTCGCTCCTCCCCGCCTTCCCCGGCCTCCACACCCACGAGCGCGCGCTTGAGGCGGGCGTGCGCCTGCACGGCTGCACGGTGCATTTCGTGCGTAGCAAGGTGGACGACGGCCCGATCATCGTCCAGGCCGCGGTTCCCGTGCTCGCGGGCGACGACGCGGAGAAGCTCGCGGAGCGCGTGCTCGCGGCCGAGCACCGCGCCTATCCTCTGGCATTGGCGCTCATCGCGGCCGGGCGCGTGCGGGTCGAGGGCGAGCGCGTGGTGATCCGGGGCGCGGTACCGGCCACCGGCATGCTGCTCAATCCGAAGGCGGAATCCTGAGGCCACCTCGTCCGTGCCGCCCCTTGCCCACAGGACCGGCATTCGGGCAAGATGGCTCCTAAATATCGTCTAGCGTGAGGAACGAGGGACTTCGCGATGGCCGTCGATCACGATCTCAAGCCCCATCTCGACACCTGGCACGGCTTCGTCCGACTGATCTTCTACGGCGCCGCCTTCGTGGTGGTCATTCTCATCCTTCTGGCCCTCTTCCTGCTTTAACGTTCAGCCGCCCCTCAGCCCACGATCTCGAGCGCGCTGAAGAAAAAGGCGATCTCGGCGCGCGCCGTCGAGGGCGCGTCCGAGCCGTGCACCGAGTTGGCCTCGATCGATTCCGCGAAATCCTTGCGGATCGTGCCGGGTGCCGCATCGGCCGGATTGGTCGCCCCCATCACCTCCCGGTTCCGCGCCACCGCGTTCTCCCCTTCGAGGACCTGCACCACCACCGGCCCCGAGCTCATGAAGGCGGACAGGCTTTCGAAGAAGGGCCGCCCCTTGTGCACGGCATAGAAGCTCTGCGCTTGCTCGAGGCTCAAGCGAAGGCGCTTCTGGGCCACGATCCTCAACCCGGCCTCCTCGAGGCGGGCGTTGATCTTGCCGGTGAGGTTCCGCCGCGTAGCGTCGGGCTTGATGATCGAAAGCGTGCGCTCCAATGCCATGTGCGCCCTCATCCCTCGAGCCGAATTCCCTGTTTGCGATTCCGCGCCGCGCTTATAGACGCCTTGAGTGCCAAGGGCAACCGCTGTATCACGCGGCCCTGGGGATTGCGCCATGCTGCAGTTGAGCGAACTCACCTATAGAGTAGGCGGCCGCACGCTGTTCGAGCGCGCGAGCGTCGTCATTCCGCAAGGCGCACGGGTCGGCCTGGTCGGACGCAACGGTGCCGGCAAGACGACGTTGCTCCGCCTGATCGCGGGCGAGCTCGAGCCCGACGGCGGCGAGGTCCGGCTCTCCGCGGGCCTGCGTCTGGGCATGCTCGCCCAGGAAGTGCCGGCACTCTCGCTCAGCCTCGTCGATTTCGTCCTCAGGGCCGACAGGGAGCGCTCGGTCCTCCTCGCGGAGGCGGAGCGCGCGACCGATCCCCAGCGCATCGCCGACATCCACCATCGCCTCGCCGACATCGAGGCCCACCGTGCGGCGCCGCGCGCGCAGCGCATCCTCGCGGGCCTCGGCTTCGACGAGGCCGCACAGGGTCGGCCCCTTTCGGACTTCTCGGGCGGCTGGCGCATGCGGGTGGCGCTCGCCGCGGTTCTCTTTGCCGCACCGGACCTTCTGCTCCTCGACGAGCCGACGAACCACCTCGATCTGGAGGCGACGCTCTGGCTCGAAGCGTATCTCGCGAGCTATCCGCATACGGTGATCGTGGTGAGCCACGACCGCGAGCTCCTCAACAAGGTGGCGCGCCGAATCCTCCATGTCGATGCCGGCAAGCTCGTGCTCTATAGCGGCGGCTACGACCGCTTCGAGCGGACGCGGCGCGAGCGGCTCGCGCATCAGCAGGCGCTTCTGCAGCGCCAGATGGCGGAGCGCAGGCGCATCCAGGCCTTCGTCGACCGCTTCCGCGCCAAGGCCACCAAGGCGCGCCAGGCGCAAAGCCGCCTGAAAGCGCTCGAGCGCATGGAACCCATCGCGGCGGTGGCCGAGGAGGAGGTGCCGAGCTTCGATTTCCCGAGCCCCGAACCGCTCGCTCCCCCGCTTATCGTGCTCGATGACGTAGCGGTCGGCTACGCGCCCGAGAGACCCGTGCTCCGGCACCTCTCGCTCCGCATCGACAGCGACGACCGCATCGCCCTCCTGGGCGCCAACGGCAACGGCAAATCGACCTTCGTCAAGCTGCTTGCCGGTCGGCTCAAGCCCATGAGCGGCGCACGCCGTGCCTCTGCCAAGCTCAGGGTCGGCTATTTCGCCCAGCACCAAGCCGACGAGCTCGACGGGCACGCCACGGTCTATGATCACATGGTACGGCTCATGCCCAAGGCGGACGAGGCCCGGGTGCGCGCGCAGCTCGCGCGCTTCGGCTTTTCGCAAGCCCGTGCCGAGGTGAAGGCGAGCGAGCTCTCGGGCGGCGAGAAGGCGCGCCTCCTCTTTGCGCTCATGAGCCGCAACGCGCCGCACCTCATGTTGCTCGACGAGCCGACCAACCATCTCGATATCGACGCGCGTGAGGCCCTCGTCGAGGCGCTCAATGCGTATGCGGGTGCCGTCGTGCTGGTAAGCCACGATCCGCACCTCATCGAGCTCTCGGCCGAGCGCCTCTGGCTCGTCAAGGACGGAGCGGTCGGCGCCTACGAAGGCGATCTCGAGGATTATCGCGCCCTCCTTCTCGAGGAGCGGCGGCGCCAAGCCGAGCCGACCGCGCGCAAAAAGGATAGCGAGGCAAGGAGCATGCGCTCCAGCAAGAAGGAGCTCCGCCGCGCCGCCGCCGAGGCGCGCGCCGCGGCCGCGCACCTCAAGCGCGCGGTCGAGGCGGCCGAAAAGCGCCTCGCTAAGCTTGCAGCCGAGAAAACGCGGCTCGAAGCGAAGCTCGCCGATCCCGCGGTCTATGCCGGACCCACCGCCGAGCTCATGAGGCTGCAGATCAAGCACGGCGAGATGAAGGCGGCCCTTGCCGAGGCCGAGGAGGCTTGGCTCGCGGCACAAGCCGCCTTCGAGGAAGCGAGCGCGCTTTCCTAGCGGTTCTTTGCCGCTACTGCTGCACTCCGCCTTGGAGGAGCTTGGTGAAGCGCCACACGACCGCGGGCGGGACGTTGAGCCAAGCCGTGCCCACCCGCGTCGCCGTCCAGCCCCATTCTTCGAGCATATCGCGCCGCACCGGCGATTTCGGCCCGTAGGTGTATTGGATGAAGGCGCCCGTGTCGTCGAGGAGCGCATGCGCCTCGGCCAGCACCGCCCGTTGCTGGCGCTCCCCCATGGCGAGGAAGGGCAGGCTCGAGACCACGGCGGCGACACGGTCGATGCCGCGCTCGGCAAGGCGCGCGCGCAGGTTGGCGGCATCATCGCGGAGGATCAGCAGGTTGGAAAAGCGCTCCTTAAGGAGGCGATGCAGCACCCCATCGCGCTCGACCACGATGAGCCGCTCGGGGGCCAGGCCCGTGCCCAGCAAGGCCACAGTGATGGCGCCTGTCCCGGCACCGAGCTCGACCACAATGCCGGGCTGGCGGGGATCGATCTGACGCGCCATGAGCCTGGCAAGCGCCGCCCCGCTCGGGACGATCGATGCCGTCTTGAGGGGATTGCGCAGCCAGCGGGCAAAAAATACCCCGTCCGTCTTGTCGAGCAGCTTTGCCATTGCTCGGTTCCGCTGGAGACTTGAGCTCGCGCCCGCTTGGCGGCACGGCGGCCGGGGGCATCGCGGCTCGAAACTACCGCATCGGCCGTCGTGATTCGAGTTCGATCGTGTGCCGCGTCGCTCGCGCAACCCGGGGCGGCGCCCCTTATGCCTTGCGCTCCCACTTGCCGCGTGCGTCCTGCTGCCAGTAGGCGACCTCGTGGCCGGCCTCCTTATAAGCCTTCCAGCGCAGGCGGGCCGCGCCCACGGCCGCAGGATCGTTGCCATCGAGGAGCTCGAAGCAGCGCTCGAACTCGCCCACGTGCGACGAGCGCGCGCCGTCCGCCAGCACCAGGATCTGCGCGCCGTTCGGGTTCTCGTCCGCTTCTGTGAGCCAAACGGGCTGCTCCGAGGCAAAGCCGTCGCGCGCGCTGCCGTGCGGCAGGAAGCTGCGATCGTCGTAAGTCCAGAGCAGATTGTCGATGGCCTCCACGCGCTCCTCGGAGCCGAGCATCACGACCGCGCGCTTGCCGGCCGCGAGCGCTTTCTCGAGAAGCGCCGGCAGCGCCGCCTCGAGGGCCTGACGTTGCAGCTGATAGAACCAGACCTCGCTCACGGCGCGCGGCCCCCGGCCTCGGTCGGAGTGCTTCGCCCGTCCGGCGCGGGCATTCAGCGGCCCTCGTAATAGTCCGCGACGAGGCGCTCGAGGAGACGCACGCCGAAGGCCGTGCCGCCCTTGGGCACCGTGGGCTTGTCCTTCGTCGACCAAGTGACGCCCGCGATGTCGAGGTGCGCCCACGGCACGTCCTTGACGAAGCGCTGGAGGAACTGCGCGGCCGTGATGCTGCCGGCCGCCCGATTGCCCACGTTCTTCATGTCGGCTGCTTCGGATTTGATCGCCTTGTCGTACTCTTCGCTCATCGGCATGCGCCAGAGCGGCTCCCCCACCGCCTTGCCCGCCCTGGTGAGGCGCTGAGCGAGCTCGTCGTTGTTCGAGAAGAGGCCGGCATTCTCGTGGCCGAGCGCG
>DASPPM010000101.1:0-2122 GCA_035625535.1 Alphaproteobacteria bacterium | reverse complement strand
GCGTTGGGTGGGGGCTCCTCGACGATCTTGAGCACGGCGTTCGCCGCATTGCGATTCATCTCCTCGGCGCCGTCGATGACCACGATGCGCCAGCCTCCCTCGGCCGGCGTCAGGTGCAGAAAATCTGCAACCTCCCGCGCCTCCTCGACGCTGATCTCGCTTTTGAAGCGCCGGCGGTCCTCGTCGAAACGGCGCTCGAGCGTCAGGAGATCGGCATGACCGCCGGAGGCGACCCGGCGGAAGACCGGGTGGTCGGGGGAAAGTGCGAGGCTCTCGGGCGGCGTTGCCGGCCCGAAGAGGCCGCCACTCTCCGCTTTGGCCCCGTGCGCCAGCATGAAGCGGGCGAAGCGGTAGGCAAGCGTCGCCTTGCCGATGCCGCGTGGCCCGGAGAGAATCCAGGCATGGGCCAGGCGCTTGCCGCGAAAGGCCTCGAGCAGGGCCGCTTCGGCCTCCTCTTGGCCAAAAAGGTCCGGGTTGGCGCGGGGGGCGGGCCCGCGCGTTGCCGCGGCGTCGCTCATGGCCGCATCATAGCGTGAGCGCGAAGCGCTCGGCGATGGCGCGGCGCAGGGCGGCTTGCACCTCTCCGAGCGAGCCGCGCGCGTCGATCACGCGGCAGCGCCCGGGGGCCGAGCGCGCGATCTCGAGAAAGCCCGCTCTGAGGCGCTCGTGGAAGGCGAGGTCCATGCGCTCGTAACGGGTCTCGGCCCCGGCCCTGCCCGCCGCACGCGCGAGTCCGATCTCGACGGGAAGGTCCAGGATCAAGGTGAGGTCGGGCGCGAAGCCGCCGAGGGCAAGCCTGTGCGCGCGCTCACAGGCCTCGCGTCCGAGGCCGTGCCCATAGCCTTGATAGGCGATCGTCGAGTCGGCGAAGCGGTCGCACAGCACCCAGGCGCCGCGCGCGAGCGCGGGCTCGATCGTTCGCACGACGTGCTCGCGTCGAGCCGCTACATAGAGCAGAAGCTCGCTGAGCGGGTCCCAGCGCCCGACCTCGCCGTCGACCAGAAGCTTGCGGATCTCCTCGGCGCCGGGAGCGCCTCCCGGCTCGCGCGTGGCCAAGACCTCGAGCCCGATCGCGCCGAGGGCCGAGGCGAGCAAGGGCATCTGGCTGCTCTTCCCCGTCCCCTCCCCGCCCTCGAGCGTGATGAAGGAGCCGCGGCTCATCGATGGGAAGGAGGCGCATTCGGGGAAGGAGCCGCTCGGCTCACTTCGACGGGCCCCAGATGAGATAGCGTACCGCGGCGGCGATGCGGCCGAAGGAGCCGAGGCGAGCGACCGGCTCGGCGGCGGCGAGCGGAGCCTCCACGCTCGGCACGTCCGGCGCCGCCACGCTCACCTTGCCGATCGCGGCACCCTTGGCGATCGGCGCCGGCACCGGCCCGTCGTAGCTCACCGTCACGGTCATCTTGTCGCGCGAGAGATGGGGCAGCGTCACCACGACGTCGCTCTCGGCCACGAGCGGCACGCTCGCCTGCGTGCCGAGCCAGACCTCGGCGTCGCTCACTTTTTCGCCGGTCTTGAAAAGCGTGTAGTCGCCCCACTCCCGGTACCCCCAATCGAACAGCTTCTCGGACTCGCGCGAGCGCTCGTTGACCGAGGACATGCCGTTGAGCACCAGAATGAGCCGCCGGCCGTCGCGCACGGCTGAGGCGGTGAGGCCGTAGCCTCCCGCTTCGGTGTGGCCGGTCTTCAGTCCGTCCACGTTGAGATTCTTGTAGAGGAGCGGATTGCGATTGCCTTGCTTGATGCCGCCGTAAGTGAAATCGATCTCCCTGAAGTAGTGGTAGTACTGCGGAAAGTCGGTGATCAGCCGGCGCGCCAGCGTCGCGAGATCGCGCGCGGTCATGTATTGCTGCGGGTCGGGCAGGCCCGAGGCATCGACGAAATGGCTGTCGGCGAGGCCGAGCTCCTTCGCCTTCTTGTTCATCTCCTCGGCGAAGGCTTGCTCGCTTCCCGCGAGCCCTTCCGCGACCACCACGCAGGCGTCGTTACCCGATTGCACGGCGATGCCCAGCGTGAGGTCATCGACGCGCACCCGGCTGCCCACTTGCACGAACATCTTCGAGCCGCCGGTGCGCCAGGCCTTCTCGCTCACCGCGAGCGTGTCGTCGAGCTTGATGCGCCC
>DASPPM010000100.1:0-10285 GCA_035625535.1 Alphaproteobacteria bacterium | reverse complement strand
CGGGAGACGATCTCGACCTCGCCGTGGAGCTTGCCCGCGTGCTCGAGCATCGCGCTCAAGGTCAGCGGGAAGCGCATCATGGTGCCTAGCATGGGTCCTCCCTCGCGTCGTCGTCTTGTCGTTGAGCATTATCAAACTCCGCCCGCCGCAAGGGCGCAAGGGATAAGCGGGGGCGCGCGGGGGTTGGCAATCCGCGCGGCAGACGGCTTTTGGCTGGTTGGTCGCGTTGCCCAAGTCCCCATCCTTCGCGACGCGCTGCAAGCGACGCTCCTCAGGATGATGACCTGGAGTTTGGGTTTCGCCTCATCCTGAGGAGGCCGTGAAGCGGCCGTCGCGAAGGATGAGGTGAAACTGACCCACCACCGCCTCTCGTGGTCACTTGCGTCCGAGCCGCGGCTTTGCTTCAGTCCTAGGGCCCGCGAGCGCTCGCAAGGGGCACCCAGGAGAGCCGGAGAAATCATGAACCTCGCAGAGATGCTGAGCAACGCCGCCCGTCATTCGCCCGAGCATCCCGCGGTCGCGCTCGGTGGGAAGGTGCTCTTCGACTACCGCACGCTTGGGCGCCGCGTGGCGCGGCTCGCCGGCGCGCTCACGACGGAGCTCGGGCTCCGCCGCGACGACCGCGTGGCGCTCGTGATGAAGAACGTGCCCGAGTATGTCGAGGCGATGTACGCGTGCTGGCACGCCGGCCTCGCCGCCGTGCCGGTCAATGCCAAGCTCCATCCGCGCGAGATCGCCTATATCCTCGAGAACAGCGGCGCGCGCGCCTGCTTGGCGACCGCGGAGCTGGCGGCCGCGGTTGACTCGCTCCGGCCGCGGCCGGCGGCACTCGAGCGCATCATCGAGGCGGGAAGTGCCGAGTATGCGGCACTACTCGGCGCCGAGGCCCTGGCGCCTGCCGAGCGCAACGGCGACGAGACCGCCTGGCTCTTCTATACGAGCGGCACCACGGGCCGGCCTAAGGGCGTCATGCTCAGCCATCGCAATCTGGTGACCGCGGCATTTTGTTATTTCGCCGACGTCGACGACATCGCACCCGGCGACGGCATCATCCACGCAGCCCCCATGTCGCACGGCTCGGGCCTCTACGTGGTGCCGCACGTCGCCAAGGCCGCCTGCAACATCGTGCCCGAGAGCGGGGGCTTCGATGCGGCAGAGATCTGCCGCCTGATCAACGCGCATCGCGGCGTCACCATGTTCTACGCCCCCACCATGGTGCGCCGCCTGCTCGACTATCCGGGGCTCAAGGAGGCCGACCTCGCCCGGCTCAAGACCATCGTCTACGGCGGTGCTCCGATGTATCTCGCCGACCTCAAGGAGGCGCTCGCCCTGCTCGGCAACCGGCTCGTGCAAATCTACGGCCAGGGCGAGAGTCCCATGACGATCACCTGCTTGACACGGCGGCATCATGCGGAAAGCGGCCATCCGCGCTACGAGCAGCACCTCGCCTCGGCGGGTACGGCCTATACGGGCATGGAGGTGCGTGTCGCCGACAGAGAGGACAGGCCGCTTGCCGTGGGCGAGGCGGGCGAGGTGCTCGTGCGCGGCGACTGCGTGATGAAAGGCTATTGGCAGAACCCGGAGGCGACGGCGGAGGCCTTGCGCGGCGGCTGGCTGCACACGGGCGACGTGGGGGTCCTCGACGAGGAGGGCTTCTTGACGCTCAAGGACCGCTCCAAGGACCTCATCATCAGCGGCGGCTCGAACATTTATCCGCGCGAGGTAGAGGAGGTGCTGCTCATGCATCCCTCCGTGCATGAGGTTTCCGTGGTCGGCCGCGCGCACCCCGAGTGGGGCGAGGAGGTCGTCGCCTTCGTCGTCGCGGCCGCGGGCGGGCGCGTCGGCGCGGACGAGCTCGACCGGCTTTGCCTCGACAACATCGCGCGCTTCAAGCGGCCCAAGGAATACCGCTTCGTCGACGCGCTGCCCAAGAACAATTACGGCAAGATCCTCAAGACCGAGCTCAGGGAGCGGCTCAAGGCGGAGGCGGCGGAGGCGGCGGCTCCACCGCCGCGATGAGGAAGCGCTTCATGGGGTGAGGATCTACTACAACGGCAAGTGCCCGGTGTGCGCCGCGGGCGTGGCCGACCAGCGTCGCCGCGCCGCGCGCGCGGGGGCGGCTTGTGAGTGGGTCGACATCAACGACGCACCCGACGCGCTCGCGGCCCATGGTGTCGTGGTCGACGACGTCCGCTTGCGGCTCCATGCCATCGACGGCGAGGGCCGGCTCCGCGTCGGGACGGAGGCCTTCGCCGCGATCTGGCGAGAGCTGCCGCACTGGCGCTGGCTCGCACGCCTCATCAGCCTGCCCGGCATCGGCACCTGCATGGGCTGGCTCTATGACCGCCTCGCCTACCGCCTCTACGCCTGGAACCGACGGCGCGGAAGGTGGTGAGGCGGGAGGCGGCGAGCTTGCGCGCGCGCCTTCGCGTCGGAGGCGCCCGCGTTTCTCCGATAGCATATGGACAGCGCGCGCGCGCGGGTCCTAAGGTCGCACCTCTGTGGCGGGCGGCGGCAAGGGGGACTTCGCGATGGCGGCGCGGCTCAAGGACAAGGTGGCGCTGGTGACGGGTGCCGGCTCGATCGGCCCCGGCTGGGGCAACGGCAAGGCGGCGGCCGTGCTCTTCGCGCGCGAGGGGGCGAGGGTGCTCGCGGCCGACCTGAGGCCCGCGGCGGCACTCGAGACCAAGCGCATCATCGAGGGTGAGGGCGGCGCTTGCGAGGTCGTCGCCTGCGACGTGAGCAAGGCGAAGGAGGTGGCGGCGATGGTGGAGGCCTGCCTCGAGGCGTTCGGCCGCATCGACGTGCTGCACAACAACGTCGGCATCGTCGAGGTGGGCGGCCCGGTCGAGACCAGCGAGGAGAGCTGGGACCGGGTCAACGACGTGAATCTCAAGAGCATGTTCCTCACCTGCAAGGAAGCACTTCCGCACATGGAGCGGCAAGGCAAGGGCGTGATCGTCAATATCGCCTCCATTGCGGGCATCCGTTGGACGGGCGTGCCCTACGTCTCCTACTCGGCGACCAAGGCGGCGGTGATCCACTTCACGCGTGTGGTGGCCCTCCAATACGCGCGGGCCGGCATCCGCGCGAACTCGATCCTGCCGGGGCTGATGAACACGCCGATGATCCATGCCTCGCTTATCGGCGCCTATGGGGCGAACGCCGAGGAGATGGTGCGCAAGCGCGACGCGCAGTGCCCGATGGGCCGCATGGGCGATGCCTGGGACGTGGCTTACGCCGCGCTCTTCCTCGCCTCGGACGAGGCCAAGTACATTACCGGCACCGAGCTCGTGGTCGACGGCGGGCTTACGGTCACATGCGTCTGACAGCTGCGGCGCCGAGAGGAGGCAGCATGAGCGACTTAGCCGGAACCGAGGCGAGCTTCGCCCGTATTCGCGAGGATCGCCTCAAGGCCATGTTCCGCGGAGAGGAGCTCGCCAACCTGCGTCTTTTCGGCTGGACGCGCACGGGTGCCGCGGTCGCGCTCGCGGCTTGGCTGCTCACGGTCTACCGCGGTCCGCACCTGCGGGAGCATCTCATCAGCTGCGCGCTCTATGTGGCGCTCGGCTGGATTTACCGCCTCCTGCTGAGCCGCACGCGCCGCTTTCCCTGGTATGCGGCGCTCTTCCCCTGCATCGACGCGCTCCTCATCGTCGACAATTTGCTGCCGATCATGCCGTGGAACTTGACGGAGCTGCCGCTTCCCGTGCTGCTCCGCTTCGGCAGCTACGCCATTCTCTTCGTTCCCTTGGCGCTCGCCGCGTTCCACTACACCCCCTGGCGCACCCTTTGGAACGCGGTCGCGGTATCGCTCGCCTGGTCGGCCGCAGTCATCTACATCCTGATGCAGCCGGGCGCCTTCAGCGAGAGCAATCTCGCGGCGATCGGGGCCGAGGATCCGCGCCGACTTTTGGCGATCATCCTTAATCCCAACTTCGTCGACCTCGCGGGCTTCGAGAGCGACATCTTTCTCCTCCTCCTGGTGGGGACGATGCTCTCCGTCGTGGTCTGGCGAACGCGCGCGCTCGTGCGCCGGCAGATCACGCTCGAGCGCAACCGCGCCCAGCTCGCCCGCTATTTCTCGCCCAACCTCATCGAGGAGCTGCAGGAGGTCAAGGAGCCGCTCGGGCCCGGGCGCACCGAGAGGGTCGCGGTGCTCTTCGCCGACATCGTTGACTTCACGCGCACCTCTGAGCGCCTGCCGCCGGAGCGGGTGATGGAGCTCCTGCGCAGCTTCGACCGCCGCATGGCGCGCGTCGTCTTCGCGCATCACGGCACGCTCGACAAATACATCGGCGACGCCGTGATGGCGACCTTCGGCACACCGCGCCCCGGCCGGAGCGACGCGCTGAATGCGCTCAAGACGGCGCGGGCCATGATCGACGAGCTCGAGCGCTGGAACGCCAAGCGCACGGCGCGCGGCGCCGTCCCGATCCGTGTCGGCATCGGCGTGCACTACGGCGTGGCCGTGCTCGGCGACATCGGCGACGAGCGGCGTCTCGAGTTCGCCGTGATCGGCGACGCCGTCAACGTGGCGAGCCGCATCGAGCGCCTCACCCGCGTGCTCGGCAGCGACATCCTGGTGAGCCAGGACGTCGTCGACGCGGCGCGCGAGGAAGCCCCGGTGGCGGCGGAAGCGGCATTGGCGGGCTTTGTCGCCGATCGGCCGCGCAAGCTGCGCGGACGGCGCGAGCCGGTGGCCTTATGGTCCTATCGCAAAGCGCTGCCGGCCGAGGCTCATGCGGGAGCCGCGTGAGCCGCGCAGTCGGGCCACGACGCCGGAAGAGGTCCAGCGCAACGGCGGCTTAAGCCAGTTCCAGCCGCTTGAGCTTTATCGCCTCGGCCCTGACCTGTGCGAGGTCGTACTGCGCCTGTTGCACGAGCCAGCTTTCGGCACTGCCGCCGAACACCTTGGACAGCCTGACGGCCATTTCGGGAGAAACTCCGCGCCGCCCGTTCACCAGTTCGGACAAGGTGGTGCGCGTGACGCCAAGCGCGGCGGCGGCGGCAGTGATGGTCAGGCCCAAAGGCTCGATGCACTGGCGCAGCACGAAGCCACCCGGATGGGGCGGATTCTTCATCGGCATGGGACGATCTCCCTTCAATGGTAATCGACGTAATCGACGTCCACCACGTCGCGGTCCGCAAAGCGAAAGATCACCCGCCAATTGGCCCGAACCGTCACGGCACAAAACCCCTAAGTTCGCCCTTGAGCGGGTGCAGCCGGAACCCCGGCAAGTCCATATCCGCAACCGTACCGGCAGCATCGAGACGCACCAGAATGTCTCGCAGCTTCGCCCTGTGCTCAGCAATCACGCCGCGCGGATCGTCGTCCTCGTGAAGCCGCCTCAGTCCTTTGTGGCGAATCGTCCGTATCATCGCTTCATGTAATGCGTTACGTTACAGACGTCAAGAGGAGGGCCTTGCGCCAGCGTCAGTGCGTCCAGGCCGACCAAGCCGCCCACGCTCCGCGCGCTCCCTCACGCCGCGACAGGTGAGGCCACGACGCGTCCCAGGCGCACGGCTGTCAATCCGGGCTTGAGCGTGCGCGCCGGCATGATCGGCACGCAATCGTCGTAAGGGGTCCGCACCTCGCGTCCGCCGTCGCGCGCGAGCAAGGTGCCCGCCTTGGCGATCGTCTCGAGGCTGCGGCACGGCCGCGCGAAGGCGAAATCGTCGCTCGCGATGGTGACGACGTGCGTCACCTCGATGAAGCGCTGGGCGGAAAGCGGCCCCGACGAAAGATGCTCGGCGGCAGCGGCGGGGTCGAGCATGTCGAGTGCGGCGAGGAAGCGCAGCGCCGCCTCGAAGGCGACCGCCGCGCTGTGGGCGTCGAAATGCTGGCCGCATTCGACGAGAAGCGCGGCCTTCTCGCCCGTGGCAGCGCCGAAGCCGTCATAGTCGCGTAAGCGCACGCCGCCCAAATGGCCGGCATCGGCTACGACGGTCGCGGGATAGCCCACGCGTCGCGCGAGGCGCAGGCCCTTCGCCGTGGTTCCGGAGAGTGCCAAAGGTGTGGTTCCGTCCATCATCGAATGGAGATCGAGGAGATAATCGGCGGCGTCCGCCAAGGGCCTCAAGAGCCGCGCGCGCGCGAGCTCGCTGCTCTCTTGCGGCCCGTCGAGCTTGTCTTCGGACCACAGCCGGTTCATGTCCTCGTCGACGAAGCGCCCCTGGTCCGGCCGCTCGGGATCGATGCGCGCGTAGGCCGCGACATTGGCGAAGGCAAGCGTCAAGGTGCCGCGCGAAGGTGCCAATGCGGAGGCGAGCAGGCGGTCGAGTGCCGCCGCACCGCAGGCCTCGTTCCCGTGCATGAGGGCCGTCATCAGCACATGGGGACCGGCTCGGCACCCCTGCCGGCGGTGGACGTACTCGATCCCGGCATTGCCGCTTTGCCAACGCGCGATGTCCGGGGGGCTCAACCTCGCGGCTTCACTCATCTCGGATAGGGCGTGACCACGGCGGGCTCAGCCGCGCGCGACGTGCTCGACGAGGCGCTCCATGAACGCCTCGCAGCGCGCGATCTGCTCGAGCGCCACCCATTCGTCGGGCTTGTGGGCCTGCTCGATCGAGCCGGGGCCGCAGACGACGGTCGGGATCTGCGCCTCGGAGAAGAGCCCCGCCTCGGTGCCGAAGGAGAGCTTGCCCGTGCGGTTGCCGCCGGTGAGCTGCTTGACGAGACGCGTGACCGCGGCCTCCTCGTCGGTGTCGAGGCCGGGCGAGTCCGAGAGCGTCTCCCAGCGAATGGCGGCCTCGGCCGTGACCGTCTTCATCTCGGGCAGGAGTTGGCGCTCGGCGAAGCTCTTGACCTCGTCGAGGAGCACATGGGGATTCTCGGAGGGCAGCGTGCGGAACTCGAAATCGAAGACGCAATCGCGCGGCACGATGTTGAGCTGGGTGCCGCCCTGCACCACGCCCGTGTGCACGGTGGTGTAGGGCGGATCGAAGCCGTCGTCGAAGGGCCCCGTCTTCTCGATGCGCTTGCGCATGCGCCGCAGCTGGGCGATGATCTCGGCGGCAATCTCGACGGCATTCACGCCGCGATGGGTGAGGGCCGAGTGCGCTTCGAGGCCGCGCACCGCGCAGCGGCAGCCGAGCTTGCCCTTGTGCCCGCTCACCACCTGCATGAGCGTCGGCTCGCCCACGATGCAGAAGGCGGGGCGGACCGGCATCGCGTCGAACTGGCGGATGAGCCGCCGCACGCCCAGGCAGCCCACCTCCTCGTCGTAGGAGAGGGCCAAGTGGACCGGCGTCTCGAGCTTGCGCTCGAGGAAGCGCGGCACGTAGGCGAGCACGACCGCGATGAAGGACTTCATGTCGCTCACCCCGCGGCCGTAGAACCTGCCCTCGCGCTCGACGAGGGCGAAGGGGTCGCTCTGCCAGTCTTGTCCCTCGACGGAAACCACGTCGGTGTGGCCCGAGAGCATGATGCCCGGGCGGTCGCTCGGGCCGAGCGTGGCGTAGAGGTTGGCCTTCTTCCCGCTCTCGTCGTGGACGAGAAGGGCTTGGATGCCGTGGTCCGCGAGAAAGTCGCGCACGCATCCGATGAGGGCGAGATTCGAATCCCGGCTCACGGTCGGGAAGGCGATGAGCCGCTCGATCCATTCGCGGCTCCGGGGACGCGGCGTGCTCATGATCGCAATGCGGCTAGGACCCGAACTGTTCCTTGAGAATCCGTTCCTCCAGGTTGTGCTCGGGGTCGAAGAGCAAAGTCAAGCTGACTTTGCGGTCCTCGGCCACCTCGACCTCGACGACGTCGCGCGCCTCCGTGTAATCGGCGACGGCGCTCACCGGCCGCTTCTCGGCCTCGAGGATGCGGAACTTCACCTTGGCCGATTGGGGCAAGAGCGCGCCGCGCCAGCGCCGCGGCCGGAAGGGACAGATCGGCGTCAGCGCGAGCACGCCCGAGCCCAGCGGAACGATCGGGCCGTGGGCGGAAAGATTGTAGGCGGTGCTGCCGGCGGGGGTGGAGACGAGGATGCCGTCGCAGATGAGCTCGTCCAAGCGGGTGA
This sequence comes from Alphaproteobacteria bacterium, assembly GCA_035625535.1. Taxonomy (GTDB): domain Bacteria; phylum Pseudomonadota; class Alphaproteobacteria; order JACZXZ01; family JACZXZ01; genus DASPPM01. Next base: position 2,270 of record DASPPM010000100.1, on the reverse strand, counting down.
CGCCGTCGACATCGATGCCCAGCTTCGCACTCTGACGCGTCTCGCGCAGAAGGGAGACCTCGTTGATGGCGAGCGCCTGGATGCGGTTGCCCGAGAGCGTCAATACTTTCATGCGCAATGGATGGAGCTTGTAGCCCTGCGCCAGAGCCACGCGCCGCGGCAATCGTTCCTCGCGGTACTCGTTCATCAGGAAGCCGATCGAGCCGCGCTGCATGCCGTAGATCGGCTTCTTGAGGCCCATGTAGCGATGGAGGGATTCGAGCATGAAGCCGTCCCCGCCCAAGGGAACGATCGCATCGGCCTCCTCGATCGGGACGTTGCCGTAGCGCGCCACCAGGCGCCGCAAGGCGTCCTTGGCCTTTTCCGTCTCGGAGGCGAGGAAGGCGAGCTTCGGCGTGGCGGCCATGGGGGCTCCATCGGTAAAGGGGAAGCGAGTATAGCCAAGCCGCCGCGCCGCGCCATAGGGGCCTTCCCGAGGCCAAAGCGCGACGAGCGGCGAGCGGCAGAAGAATTGCCCCGGGCCTTGCCAAGGGTGCGGCTCCGGCTCATCGTGGCGGCGTCAAGCCGAGGGGGATGGTAATGAGGGAAGGGCTTTCGAGGCTGCTCGCGTTGACACTCCTGGCACTGGCCGGCGCCGGGATGTTAGGCGAGGCACGAGCGCAGACGGCCGCGCCGGTCGCGGAACCCGAGCGCTCCGGCGGCGACCGGGACGCCAACTACTATTACCCGCCGCCGCAGTCGCGCGAGGTCTATCGCTCCATAGCTGTCACGCTCGCCGACTCCACGCGCGAGCGCCGTCTCGGCTTCGTCATCGGCATGACGCAGGAAATGCTCAACAATCACTATGCGCCGCAGTTCATCATGTTCGCCAAGGGGGACGAGGCCAACAGGCTGATCATCGTCGCGACCACCGACGACGCCTACAACACGCTCTATCGGGCGCGCGCGCTCTTCGCCATGCTGACCGCGATCGCGCGGCTCACGCCCTACTTCAAGGAGAACTCGGTCAGCGCCGTCTACAACTTCTTCGATCTCTGCAAGCTGCTCGGCTTCACGCAGCTGACCTGGTCCGACGGCAAGACGCTCGCGCATCAGATCGAGATCAGGTAGAGCGCCGAATGCCGTCGTGGGCGTGTTGAAAAACCTGCGCAGGCCGTTGGCAGCGGCTCAGTTTGGCTCAATCCTCATCCTTCGAGACGCGTCGCAAGCGCGACGCTCCTCAGTATGAGGACTCGGTGTTTAGGGTTTCGCCTCATCCTGAGGAGCCGCCGCAGGCGGCGTCTCGAAGGATGGGGTGAAACCGCCCCACCTCGGGATACATGCTGTCGCAGAGCATCGAAGCCCGATGTTTGTGCAATATCGAAGGGCCGCGGTTGACAATGACCAGAAAATTCGACGATACTCGAAATATGGAAAAGACAGACGCGCTCGCGGCCCTCGGCGGCCTGTCGCACGAGACGCGGCTCGACATCTTCCGGCTCCTGGTCGAGGCGGGGCCCGCCGGGATCGCCGCCGGCCAGATCGGCGAGCGTCTCAATCTCGCGCCGGCGACCCTCTCCTTCCACCTCAGTCACCTCAAGCATGCGGGCCTCATCGATGTCGAGCGAGAGGGGCGGTCGCTGGTCTATTCCGCGGACTTCGAGCGCGTGCGGACGCTCATCGCCTATCTGACCGAGAACTGCTGCGGAGGCCATCCGGCGGCATGCGGCCTTCCCGACTGCGAGCCGGCGCCCATCGCTGCCAGACCCAAGGCCAGGGGGACGGAGCGCCGTGAAGCGCCTTCCCGTGCGCGGCGCCGTTGAGCCGGCCAAATCGGCCGGCGGCACTCGAGCCCAGGATCGCCCGATGACCAAGAAGACCTTCAACGTGCTGTTCTTGTGCACGGGGAACTCCGCGAGGAGCATCCTCGCGGAGTCGCTCCTCAGGCACTGGGGCAAGGGTCGTTTCAACGCGTTCAGCGCCGGCAGCTTCCCGAAGCCGGCACCGCATCCCTACGCCCTCGAGCTGCTGAGAAAGCTGCGCCTGCCGACCGAGGGACTGCGCAGCAAGAGCTGGGACGAGTTCGCCAAGCCGGGAGCGCCGGAGATGGACCTCGTCTTCACCGTGTGCGACCGGGCGGCGAATGAGCCGTGTCCCGTCTGGCCCGGTCAGCCGGTGACCGCGCACTGGGGCTTGGCCGATCCGGTGGCGGTCGAGGGGACCGAGATGCAGAAGCGGGACGCCTTCAGGCGTGCGCTCCGCGAGCTCGAGTTCCGCATCAAGATTTTCGT
>DASPPM010000099.1:0-9554 GCA_035625535.1 Alphaproteobacteria bacterium | reverse complement strand
CTAAAGCATGTTCCGATGGCGCGGAATCACCCCCTCACCCTTTGACGCCAGCCGAACATGCCACTGGCATGTTCGGGCCAAGCGTCCAGTGGACGCTTGGCAGGCGTCAAACGGCTAAGCTCGACTTCGTCTCGCTAAGCCGACGCAACCCTCCCCCCCTCCGAGGGGGAGAGGGTAGGGTGAGGGGGCTGCTTCCAAATCAACGGGACATACTCTAGGGTGTGCGTCTCTTCGCGCCGACAGGGAATGCAAAAAGCCCCTCTCCCGCAAGCGGGAGAGGGTTATGGCGCCTTAGCCCTCGAGCAGCTCCCTGAGCCGCGCGGCGAGGTCGGCGTTGCTGTAGGGCTTGCCGAGCCAGAGGGCGTTGGCCGGCATGCCGTCCTCGACGACCGCGGGATCGGCATAGCCGGAGGTGAAGAGGATCTTGAGCTCAGGTCTGAGCGCGCGTGCCGCGCGGGCAAGATCGATCCCGGTCATGCCCCCCGGCATCACCACGTCGGTGAAGAGGAGGTCGATCGGCTCGCCCCGCTCGATCGTCTCGAGGGCCGCCTTTCCGCTTGCGACATCGAGCACCTCGTAGCCCAGCTCCTTGAGCCGCCGCACCGAGGTCCGCCGCACGCGTTCGTCGTCCTCGACCACGAGGACGATCTCGCCCGCGGGCGCCCGCCCCGCGCCGTGAGCCGCCCTCGCTTCCCGGTGTGCAGCACCTCCGCCGCTCGCCGGGAGATAGATGCGCACGGTCGTCCCCCTGCCGGGCTCGCTGTAGAGGCGGACGTGGCCGCCCGACTGCTTGACGAAGCCGTAGACCATGCTGAGGCCGAGCCCGCTTCCGATCCCCGCCCCCTTGGTGGTGAAGAACGGCTCGAAGGCGCGCTCGAGCACCTCCGGCGCCATGCCGTGGCCGGTGTCCGTGACGGCAAGCAAGACGTAAGGGCCCGGCCTGAGACCGAGCTCGAGTGCCGCATAGTCCGCGTCGATCTCGGCCGGCTCCGTCTGGATGATGAGCCGGCCGCCCTCCGGCATGGCGTCGCGGGCGTTGATCGCGAGGTTGAGCAGCACGTTCTCCACTTGCCCCGGGTCGGCCAAGGTCAAAGGCAGACCGGCGGCGAGCCGGGTCTCGATGCGAATCATCTCGCCGAGGCTGCGGCGCAGGAGCTCGCTGATGCCGGCTGCGTGCGCGCTCAGGTCGATCGGCCTCGGATTGAGCGGTTGGCGCCGCCCGAAGGCGAGAAGGCGGCTCGCGAGCTTGGCGCCGAGCTCGGCGGCCTCGCGCACCTCGCCGAGGATCTCGCGGTCCTCCGCCCGATCCAGCCGCTGCTCGAGCATCTCGAGATTGCCGGTGATCACGGTGATCAGATTGTTGAAGTCGTGCGCGACGCCGCCGGTGAGCTGGCCGATCGCCTCCATCTTCTGCGCCTGACGCAGCTCCTGCTCGAGCCCGGCGCGCGCACTCAAGTCGCGGATGAAGCCGGTGAAGATGTGCGTCGCGCCGAGCTTGACCTCGCCGACCGCGAGCTCCATCGGAAAAATGGTGCCGTCCTTGCGCCGGGCCTCGACCTCGCGGCCGATGCCGATGATGCGCTTCTCCCCCGTGCGGAGGTAGCGCGCAAGGTAGGCGTCGTGGTTCTCTTGGTGGGGAGAGGGCATGAGCATCTTGACGTTCCGCCCGATCACCTCGCCGGCCGCGTAGCCGAAAAGCTTCTCGGCGGCGCCGCTGAAGGATTGCACGATGCCGCGCTCGTCGATCGTGATGATGGCATCGGGTGCCGTCTCGATGATCGAGCGCAGGCGCGCCTCGCGCTCCCTGAGCGCCTCCTCGGCGCTTTGGCGCTCGGTGATGTCCTGGGCCACGGCGATCACGCCGAGCGCCCGGCCGGCCGGATCGTCGACGCGCGTCGCGTTCCACAGCAGCACGCGCTCCGTCCCGTCGGGCCGGCGCACGCGCCCCTCGATCCCGCGCACCGTGCGCGCCTTGAGCGCCTCGCCCAGATCGGCACGGCTGAGCCCGCCGCGCCCGTCGCGGTCGAGCGTGCGGAAATAGTCCTTGCCGATCACATCGTCGCGCGCGAGCCCATAGAGCCGCTCGGCCTCGCGATTGAACTCGAGCACGACCAGGTTCGGCGCGAGCAGGAGGATCGGTGCCGCCGCCGCCGCCGCGAGACGGTAGCGCTCCTCGCTGCCGACGCGCGCGCCTCGAGGCTTTGCAGCCGATGGCGGCGAGGCCTTGCGCGCGCGCGTCTTTTGTGCGCGCGGCGGCGGCCTCTTTGCAGCCCCAGCACCGGGCTGCCGCTTGGCGCGCTTGGCCTTGACCGGCGCCGGGGAGGACGGCGTGGCTTGGCGCCTGCGTCCTTTGGCGCGGCGTGCCGCCCGCTCGCCCTTGGCCGCTTTCCGAGCACGCTCCATGCCTCGCCTCTGCCTCCTCCGCAATCCCAGTCCCAAGCGGAAAATCTCCGCTAGACCAAGCCGTTACCGGTAAGTGGTGCGCCCTTTGCGACAACCGTCGCATGGCCGCCCCGCGAGCGTCAAGACGACCCTCGGCCCGGTCCGACGCGGCGGCCGAAGGTGGTATCGCGCGCGAGCCTTGCCCTATAGTCGAGGCTCGGAGTCGGCACTGGCGCGCGATCGTGGCACTCGCCAGGCCGCGGGATTTTTCTTTCCCTACGAGGAGCAAACGCGATGGCCGAGACCCCGCCCCTGCTCGAGGTCGACGGTGTCACGCTGCAGTACAAGACGCCTCACCACCTCCTCACCGCGATCTACCGGGTCGGCTTCAAGGTGCATGCGGCCGACCGCTTCGTGCTCCTCGGCCCCTCGGGCTGCGGCAAGTCGACGCTGCTCAAGGCCGTCGGCGGATATCTGACCCCGGTCGAGGGCAGCATCCGGCTCAAGGGCCAGGTGATCCGCAGCCCCGGTCCCGACCGCATCATGGTCTTCCAGGAGTTCGACCAGCTCCTGCCGTGGAAGAGCGTGAAGGAGAACGTCGCCTTTCCGCTCGCGGCCGCACGCGGGCTGCCCCCGAGGCAGGCCCGCGACAAGGCGATGCAGGCGATCGCGAAGGTCAACCTCACCCAGTTCGCGGACAACTATCCCCACACGCTCTCCGGCGGCATGAAGCAGCGTGTCGCCATCGCGCGCGCGCTGGCGATGGAGCCGGACATCCTCCTCATGGACGAGCCCTTCGCGGCCCTCGACGCGCTCACGCGTCAGAGAATGCAGGAGGAGCTGCTGCAGCTCTGGGAGGAGACGCGCTTCACGGTCCTTTTCGTCACCCATTCCATCCCCGAGGCGGTCAAGCTGGGAAGGCGCATTCTGCTCTTGAGCCCGCATCCCGGGCGCGTGCGCGCCGAGCTCAACAGCGACGGGACGGATGCGGCCGACCGAGAGAGCGGACTCAAGCTCTCGGAGCGCATCCACCGCATCCTCTTTGCCGACGCCGATGCGCCGAGCGAGGTGGCCTATGCCTAATGTCGAGCCCTCTCGTCCGGAGTTCGTTATGCCCGGCATCGATCAGCCCATGGCCGCCGTGATCGAGAAGCCGCTCACGCTCGCCGAGCGCGTCTATGGCAGCGCCTTCGCGCGCAAGCTCGCCGTCCTAGCGCTCCTCTGCGCGGTGTGGCAGATTTATGCCGCCGCGCTCGACAACCCGCTCCTGCTGCCGAGCTTCACCGCCACCGCCAAGGCGCTTTTCCAGGCCATCGTCTCGGGCGGCTTGCTCGCGCGCGCGGCACTCTCGCTCAAGGTCCTGCTCATGGGCTATGCGGCCGGCCTGGCGCTCGCCATGCTGCTGAGCGCCTTTGCGGTGAGCTCGCGTATCGGCAGCGATCTGCTCGAGACGCTCACCGCGATGTTCAATCCGCTGCCCTCGATCGCCCTTCTGCCGATCGCGCTGCTCTGGTTCGGCCTCGGCAACGGCAGCACCGTCTTCGTCCTCATCCATTCGGTGCTGTGGCCGGTGGCGCTCAACACCCACGCGGGCTTCACCGCCGTCTCGAGCACGCTGCGCATGGTGGGCCGCAACTACGGCTTGAGGGGCCCGCGCTACGTCGCGCGCATCCTCGTCCCCGCCGCCTTCCCGAGCATCCTCGCGGGCCTCAAGATCGGCTGGGCCTTCGCCTGGCGCACCCTCATCGCCGCGGAGCTCATCTTCGGCGTCACCTCGGGCTCGGGCGGGCTCGGCTGGTTCATCTTCGAGCGCAAGAACGATCTCGACATCCCCGCCGTCTTCGCCGGGCTGGCGAGCGTCATCATCATCGGGCTCCTCGTCGAGAACGGCATCTTCCGCAACCTCGAGGCGGCGACCGTGCGCAAATGGGGCATGCAGCATTAGAAGGGGGGCCGCGACGTGGAGGCAGAGAGCCGAACGTGGCCCGCGTCGTAGAGTGGGCATATAATGCGGGGGAGCGGGAGAAACCGTGTGAATGGAAACATGAAGGTAACGCCGCTCGGCAAGCATCTAGGTGCGCGCATCGACGGGCTCGAGCTCGCGGGCGACCTCGACGAGGCCGCCTTCGCGGCCCTCGAAGGCGCCTTCCACCGCTACGCCGTCGTCGCCATCTCGGACCAGCATCTCGACGAGCGCGAGCTCATCGACTTCAGCCGCCGCTTAGGCGCGCTCGAGCTCAACGTCGCGAGCTCCTTCCACCACCCCGAGTTCCCTTACGTCAACATCCTCTCGAACAAGCGCAGGGCCGACGGCACGCTGCTCGGCTCGCCCGATGCGGGGCAAGGCTGGCATGCCGACATGTCGTACAACGCGACCCCGGCGCGCGCCTCGATCCTCTATGCCCTCGAGGTGCCAATGCGCGACGGCGCGCCGCTCGGCGACACGCTCTTCGCCGCCACTGCCGCCGCCTATGACGCCCTCGATCCGGCGCTCAAGTCGCGTCTCGCAGGCCTCGAGGCCGTGCACCACTTCTCGAAGTTCTACGACTACATGATCCGCGAGAAGGGCTCGCCGCGGCCGCCGCTGAGCGAGGCGCAGAAGGCCTCAAAGCCCCCCGTCCGCCATCCCATGGTGGTGCGCCATCCCTTCACCGGGCGGAAGCACCTCTACGCCGATCCGGGCTATACCGTCGAGATCGCGGGCCTGCCGGCGCGCGAGAGCCGGGAGCTCCTCGACTTCCTCTTCGAGCTCCAGACCAGAGCGGAATTCCAGTACCGCCACAAATGGCGGGTCGGCGACGTCCTCATGTGGGACAACATCGCGACCATCCATATGGCGACGGGCGGCTACGCGGCCGACGAGCACCGCCTGATGTGGCGCACCCAGGTGCTCGGCGACCCGGCGCGCTACGCCGCCGCCAACCCCGGACGCCCCCCTCACCCTCCCCTCTCCCCCTGAAGGGGGAGAGGGTTGCGCAGGGTTGGCGAGGCGAAGCCGAGCCTTACCCGGAGCTGGGTGAGGGAGGTACCGTGTAAACGGGGATCTGCGCTACACGATGGGATTCTCGAGCACGCCGATGCCCGGGACTTCCATGCGCACGACGTCGCCGGGCCCGAGGGCCTCCCGCGCCCCAGAACTTGATAGGGTCGACCGACTCGCATTATGGAAGGGTCGCTTGCAAGAAAATCTCTCGCCAAAGCGGCTACCTTCCAATTGACTACTGGCTTATCCGGCACCCTTCAAACTTCGCAAGTGGCCCGGTGGTTGTTGCAGATGCCTTCGGATCGCTGTCCTTCGAGTACCAACTCATCGCCTCGAGATAACTGGCGGTCACCCCTAAGCCGTTGACGTAAAGGAAGCTCATGTTTTTCTGGGCCTGATAGTTGTGTTGATTGGCTGCCTTGAGGAACCAGCGTACGGCTTCGGCATAGTCCCTCTGCACGCCCCAGCCTTTTTCGTAATGCAACCCGAGGCAGTTCTGCGCCCGAGCAAGCCCCTGATCGGCGGCCATACGGTACCATTTCATCGCTTCGGTGAAGTCTTGCGCCACGCCTAGGCCATTTGCGTAAAGCACACCGACTACATGCTGCGCCACCGCATTCCCCTGCTCGGCACTCGCTCGAAACAATCGCATCGCTTCCGCGTAGTCTTTCTTGCCGAGGGCTTCGTCGCCCTTGCGGTTGACCTCCTCCGACGAAATTCCCGGTTCCGTCTTAGGCATGAGCAACGCCGTCGGCGCCGGGATTTGGGGCGCCGGCGCTGTACTTTCTTCAACAGGCGACCGGTTGGAAGGCGGCAAGGAGCCCTGCTTTGCGGCAGACAGCGCATTCAGGCGATTGCGCGAGAGATTCGCATACGTACCATCGGGGTACTGCTCGAGATAAGCCTCGAAATCGGCGGCAGTTTTACTGTCCTTGATGCTCTCCCAAAACACGAGCTCAAGCTGTCGTGCATCGAAGGCTGCGGATGAGCTTGCTTGAGCAGGCGACGCCGCAGCAGGGCTCAAAGGTGGCACGAAATAGAAGTCGCCATCCGTCTGGTCATAGATCGCGGGGCTTTGCTCGCCCCCAGCATCATGGGCAGACTGCGATACGTCGCGCCGAATACGTCGTACCGCCTCGTCGAGCCGCAGCCCAGGCTCTCGTATGACCGGCAGTAGCTTGCGCGTGAATAGGCCGTTGGGATTCTGGTCATCGGGCCCCAAATTATCTAACGCCACCTGATTCAGCCCCGCCGAATAGATGATCAGAATGCCGCTTGGCGCTTCCGGCATGGTCAGCCCGCGCGTGCCGCCGAGGCGCCGTCCCACCACCTTTGGGAACGGATTCTCTCGGCAAGCGTCGAGGATGACAATGTTGAGCTTGGCCTTTGCTTCCGACAGGCGCTCGAGGATGCGCCCCAATTCGATGCTCACGTCACGAAGCTCGTCCGGATTCTGCAGGGCCGGCACATCGACCGGGATAAGGTAATTGCTGCCGCCAATCTGCACGCCGTGGCCCGCGTAATAGAGTACGCCCACCCCGCCGCCCGTGATCTTGTCGGTGAACTCAGTCAGCGCCCGGATCATGGTGAGGCGATCCGCGTTCTCTAATTCGATCACCTCAAATCCGGCCCCTTGCAGGGTCTTGGCGACGGCACGCGCGTCGTTGATCGCTTTTTTGAGGGGGCTTACGTTGTGATAGGCATTATTGCCGATCACCAGCGCTACACGGCGTTCGTGGCTTGCCGCGCTGGCATCAAGCATCGGAATGACAGCAACCAAGACTAGCAATGCAAGCATCAGCATTCGATGCATCACCGCCCCCCGGTTGCGTCAACGTTAAGCGCGCATACTATCGCGCTAGCGCGCTGTCTCGCCAGCAAAAAATGTCTCTAACCGTCTTACGTCACTATGTGTTCTCCGTGGCGAAACTTTTTTCGTCTACACGATGCGATTCTCGAGCACGCCGATGCCGGGGACTTCCATGCGCACGACGTCGCCGGGCCCGAGCGTCACAAAGGCGGAGAGGTAGGCGATCAGCGCCGGCCTCGCCCCTGCGGCGGCCAAGCCCGGCGGCAGGAAGCTCACGAGCCTCACGGGCGCTCCCGCGCTCAGCTTCCCGGCAACCGCGCGATCTCGGGGAAGAAGAGGTCCTTCCACGAGTCCGGCTTCTCCTTGATGGTGCCGACCTCGTACATGAAGCGCGCGAACTTCATGGTGTTCTCCGGCGTCATGGTCCATTTGACCTGCGGGCCGGCGATGATGCCGGCCACCATGTCGAGGGGAAGCTTCGACTTCGAGTCCTCGATCCAAAGTGCCGCCCCCGCGCGCTTGTCCGCATTCAGGATTTGCGTCGCCTCCTCGAGTGCAGCGAGGAGCGCCTGGTAGAGCTTCGGGTTCTCGTCGTGGAACTTGCGCGAGGTCCAGGCGACGGTGAAGCTGGTCGAGCCGCCGAGCACGTCGAAGGAGTTGAGCACCGTGTGGATGCCGGCGGCCTGGAGCTGCTGGTCCTGGAAGGGCGGCACGCTGAAGACGCTGTCGAAGGCGCTGCCGCCGGAGAGGAGCCCGATGGTGGCATCGGGTGGCGAGAGCGACACCGTCAAATGGTCGAGCCTGGCGTAGTTCTCCTTGCCGAAGGCCTGGGCCGCCGCCATCTCGAGCGTCACCGCCTGCACCGAGACCTTGATCGCGGGAACCGCGATGCGGTCGGCGTCCGTGAAGTCCCGCACGCTCTTGATGTTGGGATTGCGCGTGTTGAGGAGGAAGGGTTGCGAACTCAAGGCCGAGATGCCCCGCGCCTCCTGCGGGGTACCCTTGGTCTTGGCCCACAGCGTCACCAGCCCCGGCACGCCCCCCGAGACCACGTCGACGTTGCCCGAGATGAGGGCGGTGTTCATGGCATCCGGGCCGCTGAAGGTCGACCACACCGTCTTCACCTCGCCGAGACCGAGCGTCTTGGCGTGCTGCTCGATGAGATGCCGGTGCTCGAGGATGTTGAGCTGCACGTAGCCCATGGAAAACTGCTTGGCGAGACGGATCTCGCCGGCCTCGGCGCGGGCCGCGCGTGGGGCGACTGCTACGGCCGCAAGCACGAACAGAGCAAGCGCTGCCGAGCGCCAAATCCTCGTGAGCATACGCCCTCCCTCAGAGAGACTATTCCGCGGCCCGGTCGGCGGCAGCGTCCTCCAGCCGCTCGAGCTCATCGGCGAGCGCGCGCGAGACCCGCGAGAGCGGCAGGCGGCACTCCGCCGAGCGGATGAGGCCCCGGCGCCACAAGCAGTGCTTGATCGGCATCGGGTTGGCTTCCTTGAAGAGGAGCGGCACCAGGGTCTCGAGCCCGGACCAGAGGGCGCGCGCGCCGCGATGGTCGTTCGCCAGCATGCGCTCGTAGACGGCGACGAAGAGCTCCGTCTTGAGGTGGGCGGAGGCCAGGATGCCGCCGTCGGCGCCATGCGCGAGCATCGTATAGAAATAGGGGTCCTCCCCGGTCATCACCGCGAATGCCTTGGGCCGCCGGCGCAGGAGCTCGATCGACTGGGCGAGGTTGCCGGAAGAGTCCTTGACGCCGACGATGTTGGGAAGTTCGGCGAGCTCCAAGAGCGTGTCGTTCGCCAGGTTGACGCCGGTGCGGTAGGGAATGTTGTAGATGACGATCTCGCGGTCGGTCGCCTCGGCGATGCGCGTGAAATGCTCGCGCATGCCTTCCTGGCTCGGCCGGTTGTAATAGGGACAGACCGAGACGATGCCGGCGAACGCGTAGCGCTCGAGCCGCTTCAGCGACTTGACGACCTTCCTGGTCGCATTGCCGCCGACGCCCACGAAGACCGGCACCCGGCCCGCGACGACGCTCACGGTGCGCTCGACGATCGCCTCCATCTCGTCGTCCTCGATGGTGGGGCTCTCGCCGGTGGTGCCGAGCGGGAAGATGCCCGTAACCCCCTTGCCGAGCGCGTGCTCGAGCAAGCGCTCGTAGCTCGCGAAATCGACCTCGCCGTCGACGAACGGCGTGATGACGGGCAGCCACACGCCCGAGATTTGCGACATGACCCCTCCCCGCCTCCAGTTGTGGCAGCGCAGCAGCGCTCGCCGCAAGCGCCCCACGATGATAGTCCCTTGGCGCTTGGCGGCAAAGCCTCGCGCCACCCGCCGGAAACGGCATTTCAGCAAATTGACCTTGCACTCCGTGCCGAC
>DASPPM010000098.1:0-5301 GCA_035625535.1 Alphaproteobacteria bacterium | reverse complement strand
GGTCGGAGAGGAGGGCGTCTGCCGGCGCTTCCTCGACCACCTCGCCGGCGTACATCACGATGACGCGCGCGCACACGGTGGCGATGACGCCGAGATCGTGGCTGATCAGCACGATGGCGGTGCCGAAGTCGCGGTTGAGCTCGCGCAGAAGGTCGAGGATTTGGGCCTGGATGGTCACGTCGAGCGCGGTCGTAGGCTCGTCGGCGAGGAGGAGGGCCGGGTCGTTGCTCATGCCGATGGCGAGCGCCACGCGCTGGCGCATGCCGCCCGAGAACTGGTGCGGATAGCTGTGGATCGCGCGCTCGGGCGCGGGGATGCCCATGCGTCCGAGCAGCTTGACCGCGCGCTCGGCCGCCGCGTCCGCCGTGTAGCGCCCGTGCACGACCATGGTCTCGACGAGCTGGCGCGCGATGCGCAGCACCGGGTTGAGCGAGGTCATCGGGTCCTGGAAGACCATGGCGATGCCCCCGCCGCGGAGCGCGCGCAGCTCGCCCGGCGTCATCGCCATCACGTCGCGGCCCTGGAAGCGGATGCCGCCGCCGGTGATGCGGCTCGGCTCCTCGAGGAGGCGCATGAGGGAGAGGGCCGTCACACTCTTCCCCGAGCCCGACTCGCCGACGATGCCAAGCGTCTCGCCCGCTGCGACCGAGAAACTGACGCCGTCGACCGCGTGCACGATGCCCTCGTCGGTGAAGAACTGCGTCTTGAGATCGCGCACCTCGAGTACCGGAGGTGCCGCAGCGGAGCGCACGGCGGCTGCGGCCGCCGGCCTTTCGCTCCGTCCGTTGGGGGGTGCTGCCGTCATCGCCGGCGCGCCTTGGGGTCGAGCCAATCGCGGATGCCGTCGCCGAGGAAATTGAAGCCGAGCACGATGGTGAGGATGGCAAGCCCGGGGAAGGCCGCGACCCACCATTGCTCGACGAGCTCGCGCCCCTCGGCCACCATCGAGCCCCACTCGGGCGTCGGCGGCACCACGCCGAGCCCGAGGAAGGAGAGGCCGGCGAAGGTGATGATCGCGTTGCCGACGTCGAGCGTCACCAGCACGACCAGCGGCCCGATCGCATTCGGGATGATGTGGCGGAGGAGGATGCGCGCCGGGGTGAGACCCACCACGGTTGCCGCCTCGACATACTCGTGCGAGCGTTGCACCAGCACGAGGCTCCTCGCCAGGCGCGCGAACTTCGGCCACCACACGACGAGCATGGCGATGATGGTATTGGTGGTGCCGATGCCGAGCGCAGCCGCGATCGCGAGCGCCAGGATGATCGGCGGGAAGCAGAGCACGAGGTCGGTCGCCCGCATGATGAGCTCCTCGACGGCACCCCGCGCATAGGCGGCGATCCCGCCCAAGAGCGTGCCGAAGACGGCGCCCACGATGACGACGATGAAGCCGGCCGAGAGCGAGATGCGCGCGCCGTAGATGAGGCGCGTGAGATCGTCGCGCCCGAGCGCGTCGGTGCCGAGCCAGTGAGCCGTCTCGGGCGGCTGGAGCCGCTTGGTCACCTCGACTGTGTCGGGCAGATAGGGCGCGATCAGGGGCGCAAAAAGCGCCACCAGGATCCAGGCGAGGATGATCGCGGCCCCCAGGCTCGCGAGCCCATAGCGCCGCAGCCAGCGCCGCCTGCGCGAGGCGGGCAACGGCGCCGAAGCCGCCGCCAAGGCCGTATCGGCGGCTGTCGCCGTCATCGCACCACCCGCGGGTCCATGAGCGCGTAACTGATGTCGATGAGGAGGTTGATGACGAGGTAGGCGACCGCGACGATAAGCGTAATGCCCATGATGGCCGGGAAGTCGAGGGCGGCGGCGCTGGTGAAGGTGTAGCGCCCGAGGCCGGGCCAGGAGAACACCGTCTCCGTCATCACGGCACCGGTCAAGAGGTTCGCGTAGGCGAGTCCGCCGAGCGTCACGACCGGGATGAGCGCATTGGGGAGCACGTGGCCGAGGATGACGCGCCACTCGCTCAGGCCCTTCGCGCGCGCCATGCGGACATAGTCCTGCTGCATGCTCTCGAGCATGCTCGCGCGCGTCGTGCGCGTAAGCAGGCCGAGCGTCGCCGCCGCGAGCACGAGCGAAGGCAGGATGAGGTGCGCCAAGGCGCCGCGGAGGGCCGCCCAGTCGCCCGCGAGCGCGGTATCGACGAGGTAGAGCCCGGTCACCGTCGGCGGCGGGAAGGCGATGGGATCGAGCCGGCCGGGGCCGGGAGCGATCTGAAGCCCGCCGTAGAAGAGCGCCAGCATGATGAAGGCGAGCCAGAAGGTGGGCGAGGAGACGCCGACGAGCGAGACGAGGCGCGCCAAGTGATCGATCCAGCTGTCTCGGCGCACCGCGGCTATGATGCCGAGCGGGATGCCGACGACGAGTGCGAGGAGGAAGCCCGCGCTGGCAAGCTCGAGCGTAGCCGGCGCAAACTGCTCGATGTCGTCGAGCACGGGCCGCTGCGAGGCGATCGAGATGCCGAGATCGCCGTGGACGAGGCCCTTGAGAAAGACGAAATAGCGCTCCCACAGGGGCAGGTCGAGGCCGTACTTGGCGCGCCAGGCGGCGACGAATTCCTTGTTCGAGGCGGCAACGTCGCCGAGCTGGGCGAGCACGGGATCGCCGGGGACGGTGTTGGCGATGAGAAAGATGACGAGCGTCGCCAGAAGCGCCATGACGACCGACAGCCCGAGCCGGGAGACGACGTAGCGCAGCATGGTTCACCCGCTCACGGAGCGCGCGCAAAAAGGCCGACGGCCAGGCGGCGTGTTCAGCTTTCCCTCCCTGCCGCACTCTCGTTTTAGATCGTTCTAAGGTTTTCCGTGACGCGGTGTCAATTCCTGATTACGATGCGCCTCCTCGCCCTTCCTCTCGCGTTCTGATCGACGCATGGGGCGGCGGAGACCCCGGAAGCGGGCGGAGGCAAAGATGGCGCAAATCGAGATCGAGCGGGAGGCGGACGAGCGCCACCGCATGATGCGCGAGACGGCGCGAAGCTTCGCCGAGCGCGAGATCCGCCCGATCGCGAACGAGCTCGACGATGCCGAGCGCTTCCCCGCCGAGCTCTACGATAAGATGGCGGCACTCGGCATGTTCGGCATCACGCTCCCCGAGGCGCTCGGGGGTGCGGGTGCGGACGTGCTCTCCTACGCGCTCGTCATGGAGGAGCTCGGCCGCGGCTATTCCTCGATCGCCGACCAATGCGGGCTGGTCGAGCTCGTCGGCACCTTGCTCGCCGAGCACGGCAGCGCCGAGCAGCACAGGCGTTACTTGCGCCCGCTGCTCGAGGCCAAGCGGCGCTGCGCCTACGCGCTCACGGAAGCGGAGGCGGGCTCGGACCTCTCCTCGATCAGGACGACGGCGGTCGAGACCGCGGATGGGTGGCGGCTCTCGGGCGCCAAGCAGTGGATCCACAACGCGCCGGTCGCGGATTTCGCAGTGGTGCTCGCGCGCACCGCACCCGAGCTCGGAAAGCGCGGCATGAGCATCTTCCTCGTCGACCGCGAGATGCCGGGCTTTCGCGCCGGGCGCAAGGAGCACAAGATGGGCCAGCGCGCCTCCCAGGTGGGCGCGCTCGAGTTCGAGGACGTCCGCCTCGGCAAGGATGCGCTCCTGGGTCCGCTCAATCGCGGCTTCCACCTCATGATGGCGCTCCTCGACAAGGGGCGGGTCGGGATCGCGGCCTTGGCCCTCGGCATCCTCCAGGCCGCGCTCGAGGCCTCGATCGATTATGCGAAGACGCGGCGCCAGTTCGGCCGGGCGATCGCCGAGTTCCAGGCGGTGCAGTGGATGATCGCGGACATGGCGAAGGACGCGCATGCAGCGCGCCTGATGATCCGCCACGCAGCCCTTCTCCTCGACCGCGGCGAGCGGGCGAGCGTCGAGTGCTCGATGGCCAAGTGCTTTGCCGGCGATGCGGCGGTCGCGCACACGGCGAATGCGGTGCAGATCCACGGCGGCATCGGCTATATCCGGGGCATCGAGGTGGAGCGGCTCTACCGTGACGCCAAGATCACCCAGATCTACGAAGGCACCAACCAGATCCAACGTCTCATCATCGCAAGGCAGTTGTTGGCATGACGGAGCGGGGAGAGCCAGCGCGGCAAGCGCGCCCGCGCGTCCTCGTCACGGGCGCGCGGCGCGGCATCGGACGGGCGATCGCCTGGGCGTTCGCCGAGGGCGGCTACGACGTGGTCGTCAACGACCTCGTGCGCGACGAGGCGGCAGCGGCGACGCTTGCCGGCATCGAGGCGCGCGGAGGCGGTACTGCCTTCCTCGAGGGCAACATCGCGGAGACGAGCGCGCACCGAGAGCTCGTCGCGCGCGCCTTCGCGGCCTTCGGCGGGCTCGAGGTGCTGGTCAACAATGCCGGCATCTCGGTGAGGAAGCGCGGCGACATGATGGAGGTGACGCCGGAGCGCTTCGACGAGCAGATGGCGACCAATTTGCGCGGCACCTTCTTCCTCACGCAGGAGGTGGCGCGGCGCTGGCTCGCTTCGCCGCCGCCCTCGCATCCGCGCTCGATCATCACCATCTCCTCGGTGAACGCCGAGTTGGTCTCGCCGGACCGCGCCGAATACTGCATCGCCAAGACCGGGCTCGCGATGATGACGAAGCTCCTCGCCGTGCGCCTGGCGGACGCGGGCATCGGGGTCTTCGAGATCAGGCCCGGCATCATCCGTACCGACATGACGGCCGTCGTCAAGGAGCGCTACGACCGGCTGATCGGCGAGGGTATTGCGCCGGTCAAGCGCTGGGGCGAGCCCGCGGACGTAGGGCAGGTCGCCGTGGCGCTTGCCGGCGGCCAATTCCATTTCTCGACCGGCGATGCGTTCTATGTGGACGGCGGCCTCCATATACATCGGATGTAGCGCGGCTCGGTGCTCGAGTTTAAAATGGATGAATCGTTCTCAGTGCCCTACCCGCCATTCAGCGTCATTCCCGCGCAAGCGGGAGAAAGCAAGAAAGCCCTCTCCCGCTTGCGGGAGAGGGGCTTATCGCGATCGGCACCTCCGCAAAGATGTGTGGATCAACTAGAGCAATATCCAACGAAGTGGAATCGCCCCCTCACCCACCCCGGATTAAATCCGGGGTCGGCTACGCTCGCTAAGCCTGCGCAACCCTCTCCCCCTCGAAGGGCGAGAGGGCAGGGTGAGGGGACTGCTTCCACCGAAACGGCTTCCGCTCTAGACGGACGTTCCCTCAGCCCTGGTCCCTGCGCGCGACGAAGCCGAGGATGCCGCGCGGGAAGAACAGCACCACGAAGACGAAGAGAAGGCCGATGAAGGACATCCAGTTCTCCGTCATGCTCGAGATGTAATCGCT
>DASPPM010000097.1:0-2781 GCA_035625535.1 Alphaproteobacteria bacterium | reverse complement strand
GAGCCTCTCGAAGCGGGCGAGATCGAGATGCTGGCGCGGGCGCAGCAGGACGCAGCCGACATTGAGATCGGCCGTGGTGAAGCGCTCGGCCGCGAGATAGGGCCTCTTCGCCAGCTCGCCCTCGAGCACCGCGAGAAGCGGCTCGAGCTCCTCGAGCGCCTTCGCCGCGAGCTCGGGCCGGCGCTCCTCCGGATCGAGGATCGCGCTGTGGAAGGCCCACTGCATGGCCGGCCGCTCGAGCTGGGTCGCGGCCCACAAGGTCCATTGCAGGGCCAGCGCCTCCTCCTCGAGCGTGCGGGGGGCCAAGGGGCCGGAATGCTTCTTCACGAGATAGAGATTGATCGCGAGCGATTCCCACATGATGAAATCGCCGTCCTTGATCGCCGGCACGCGGGCGTTCGGGTTGATCGCGCGATAGGCCTGGCTGTAGATCGAGTTGTCGTGCCAGCCGATCGGCACGTTCTCGTATTCGATGCCGAGCTCGAGGGCGGCCCAGATGTTGCTGATCGAGCGCGAGATCGGCACGCCGTAGATCTTGAGCTTGGACATCGTGCTCCCAACGCCTTGGCCGCAGGCCGTCGCCATCGCAGGACGAGCGTATCACAGCCGCGGACCGGCCATCTCCAATTCGCAGCCGGCAAAATCCCTGGCTTTTCGCGTCGCCAAGGCGGCGCCAGAGCGCGCTATGGCGCGGCGTTGGCAGGAGCGGGCGCCGCTCGCGCCAACGGGTCGGGTATATTGCCGGCTTGGCGCCTCCGCCTCATAATGGCGCATGTCGCGCAATCAGAGACGGCTAGAGCGCAAGCGCGCCAAGGACAAGCGACGCGCGCCACCGCCGGTGGGCGGCCTCTTGCGCGGGGCGGTCGCGCATTACCACGCCGGCCGGCGGACAGAAGCGCTCGCAATCTGCCTCGACGTGCTCGCGCGCGAGCCCAATCGGGCCGATCTCCTCGGCTTTGCCGGCGGCATTGCGCTCGAGCTCGGCGAGCTTGCGCAGGCGACGGCGCTCTACCGCAGGGCGCTCGCGCTCAGGCCCGATTACCCCGATGTGGAGTACAATCTGGCGCTCGCGCTCGAGCGCTCGGGCGCGCTCGAGGCGGCGGCCGAGGCCTATCGCGCAGCGCTCGCGCGCCACCCCGAGCTCGTGCCGGCCTGGCACAATCTCGGCACCGTGCTGCTCGGCCTCGGCCAGCCAGAGGAGGCGGTTGCCGCCTACCGGCGCGCGCTTGCCTTCGGCCCCTTGGCCGAGAGCGAGCGCAGCCTCGGCATCGCGCTCGAGCGGCTCGGCCGGCTCGAGGAGGCGGTCGCCGCCTATCGTCGCGCGCTGGCGCTTAAGCCCGACTGGTCGGTCGCCCACAACAATCTCGCCTACGGCCTCCTCGCCTTGGGGGACGGTGCCGCGGCGCTTGCCGCCTGCGAGCGTTGGCTCGAGGCGTTCCCGGCGAGTGTCGAGGCGACGGCGCTCAAGGCGCTCACCTTGAACGAGGTCGGTGCCGTCGAGGAGGCGCGGACGCTCTACGATTTCGACCGCTTCGTGCAGATCCACGATCTCGAGGCACCGCCCGGCTACAGCAGCCTCGCCGCCTTCAATGCCGACCTCGTGCGCCACGTCGAGGCGAATCCCACGCTCAAGGTGCCGCCCGAGGACCACCCGACGTATCACCATCCCGCACTCGAGATCACCGGGGAGCTGCTCGCCGAGCCCAAGGGGCCGATGGCGGCGCTCGAGAGCCTCATGCGCGCGGCGGTCGCGCGCTATCTCGCGAGCGTGCCGCCATCGCCGCCCCATCCCTTTCTCGCGCGCTTTCCCAAGCGCTGGACGCTTACCTCCTGGGCGACGCGCCTCTGCGGCTGGGGCAACCTCGTGCCGCACGTGCATTTCGACGGCTATCTCGGCGCTGTTTATTATCCGCTCCTGCCGCCGGTCGTGGCGGCGGAGGACGGCGGCGAGGCGGGCTGGTTCGAGCTCGGCCGCCCGCCCGAGCAGTTCCGCCTTGAGGCGGCGCCGCTCATCCACCGCATCCAGCCCAAGGAGGGACGCCTCCTGCTCTTCCCGGGCTACATCTACCACAGCACCGTGCCCTTCACCGCGGCCGAACGCCGCATCTCGATCGCCTTCGATCTCGTGGCGCTCGGCTGAGCCTCTTGCACCCGGCGCTTCGCTCCCTCGCCCCATCGCCATAAGCTCCGCAAATCCTACCGATGCGACGCCCACCGACTTACAAGGATGAGACTAGGTCTTTATGCCACACACCAATTTCCCTCATCCTGAAGAGCGCCCCGAAGGGGTGCCTCTCGAAGAGCCGACGATGACCATGCAAGCCTCAAGGCGGAGGGGGAATGCGGGTGCGATGATCTTTGCCCAGGCGGCGAACTGCCTTGGCAACATCGGCAGGAGCTTCACCTGGGCGTGGCTGGACACGGTCTGCCGCTATCGGCGCTCCAAGATCGGGCCGATCTGGGAGACCATCAACATCCTATTCCTGGTCGGCGGCATGACGGTGGTGTCGAGCGTGGTGATCGGCGGCCGCCCCGCGCAGAACCTGCCCTATATCGGCCTCGGCATGATCACCTGGACCGCCATCTCGGCGCTCGTCAACGACGGCACGGGCACCTTCCTCGTCAACGCCAGCTACATCACGGGCTCGACCATGCCGATCGACCTCTACATCGGCCGGACGGTGTGCAAGAGCTTCATCACCTTTTGCCATCACATCGTCCTCTATGTCCTGGCGCTCATCTTCCTGCCGATCTATTTCGGCTGGCTCAGCCTGTTCTCCC
>DASPPM010000096.1:0-6452 GCA_035625535.1 Alphaproteobacteria bacterium | reverse complement strand
CACACCATTGATCAGCCGCGACGGCGAGACGGCGAGCCGTCCTGCCGATCCTCATGAATGCCACCCAATGGACGAGGCATTTGTGTCCCCGCCCGCGGGGGCGCAATTTTCAGTGCCCCTACCCGTCCGCTCGTCGACCATCGCCGATCCTTCCTTCTCTCCTCAGGCGCCGCCGCGCAAGCGAGCGGGCGCACGCGGCACGTAGGGCGCCTCGAGGGCGGCGATCTCCTCCTTGGCCAAGCGTAGATCGATGGCGGCGAGGGCATCGTCGATGTGCTCGAGGCGCGTGACGCCGATGACCGGCGCCGCGACGACGTCCTGGCTGAGGAGCCAGGCGAGGGCCACCGCCGCGGGCTTGGCGCCGTGCGCCTTGGCCGTCGCCAGCACGCGATCGAGCACGTCGTAGTCGGACGCACGGAAGATGTCGCGCGCGTGCTCGTCGGTGCGCGCGCGCTCGGTCGAGAGCGCGCCCTCGCGCGCCCGGTTGGCGCCGAGAAAGCCGCGCGCGAGCGGGCTGTAGGGTGTCAGCCCGATGCCCTCCTCGGCGCAGAGCGGCAGCATCTCGGCCTCCTCCTCGCGCTGCACGAGATTATAGAGGTTCTGCATCGCGATGGGGCGCGCGAGCGGAAGGGCATCGGAGGTCGAGATCATCTGCGCGAACTTGTAGGCCGGCATCGTCGAGCCGCCGACATAGCGCACCTTGCCCGCGCGCACGAGCACCTCGAGCGTCGCCATGAGCTCGGCGATCGGCGTCACCCCGTCGAGACGATGGACGTAAAGGAGATCGACATAGTCGGTGCCGAGGCGCTTCAAGCTTTGCTCGACCGCGCTCAGCAAATGCTTGCGCCCGACGCCGACGCCGTTCGGCCGCTCGCTCATCGCCAAGCCGACCTTGGTCGCGATCACCACCTCCTCGCGCGGCGCATAGCCCAAGAGCGCCGCGCCGAGAATCTTCTCGCTCTCGCCCGCGTTATAGGCGTCGGCCGTGTCGAAGAAATTGATGCCGCGATCGAGCGCGCGCTTGATGAAGGGGCGGCTCTCGCCCGCATCGAAGGCGCCCCAGCCGCGCCGGCCCTTGGCACCCCAGGCATTGCCGCCGAGCCCGATGACGCTCACCTGGAGCCCGCTCCGGCCGAGGGTCCGGTAACACATCGCCATGCAAACCTTGCCTTCCTCGCCGCTCGCCGCAGCGCGCGAAGCGGCACCGCGCGCCGCCGCCGCCAGTCTCGGCAAAACCGACCGCCTGTCAACCCACGAGCGGACGCTCGAGCACTCCTAGCCCGCCCGTCTCGCGGATCACCCTCGACAGCGCGAGCCTGACGCGCGATCCTTTGGCGGCGGGGGGCGCGCGCGATAGCGAGGGGCGATGGATCGGATCGAGTGCGAGGTGGCGATCGTGGGCGGCGGCATCATGGGGGCGAGCGCGGCACTCCACCTGCAGAAGCTCGGCCGCAAAGTGGCGCTCCTCGAGCGCGGCTTCATTGGGGCGCAGGCGAGCGGCGTCAATTTCGGCAATATCCGGCAGCAGAACCGCTACCTGCCGCAGCTTCCCCTCTCCATGCGCGCACGCGAGATCTGGGGCCGGCTCGAGGAGCTCGTCGGCGAGGACTGCGAATTCGCGCCGCTCGGTCACCTGATGGTGGCCTACGACGAGGCCGACATGGCGAAGCTCGAGAGCTGGGCCGAGGCTGCCGCGCACTACGGGCTCGCGGCCGAGCTGATCGGGCGCAACGCCTTGCCGGCGCGCTTTCCCTGGCTCGGGCGCGAGCCCCTCGGCGCCTCCTTCGTGGCAGCCGACGGCCACGCCAACCCGCGGCTGGTGGCGCCCGCCTTCGGCCGTGCCGCGCGCGCCCTAGGTGCCGAGGTGCGCGAGCATTGCGAGGTGACGACTGTGGCCAAAGACGGCGGCCGCTTCCGCCTCGAGACGGCAACGGGTTTGCGCGTGCGCGCGGATTCGCTCCTCAACGTGGCGGGCGCCTGGGGTGATGCCATCGCGGCCGCGTTCGGCGAGCCGGTGCCCTTGACGCATTTGGGTCCGCTCGTCGGCGTGACCGAGCCCGTGCCCTATTTCCTGCCGCCCACGGTGGGGGCGGCCGACGGCTCGGTCTATGTGCGTCAGGTGAAACGCGGGAATGTCGTCTTCGGCGGCGGGCCGCGCACCGCGCTCGAGCGCGATGAGCGCTTCGCCCATGTGGTGCCTCAGCGCCTCAAGGAGCAGTTCGCCCGCCTCCGACGCCTCATCCCCGCCTTGGGGCATCTGCAGCTCATCCGCAGCTGGAGCGGCGTCGAGGGCTTCCTTCCCGACATGATTCCCGTCATGGGGCCGAGTGCCACCACGCCGGGCCTCTTCCACGCCTTCGGCTTCTGCGGCCATGGCTTCGCGCTCGGCCCCGCGGTCGGTGCGGTGATGGCCGAGCTGATCGCGACCGGCAAGAGTGCCACGCCGATCGCCGATTTCACCATCGCGCGCTTCGCCAAAAGCTGAGCGCGCGTCCCGCGGGGATCGGTCCCTTTCGCGCAATAAGAGCGTTGACAGCGCCGCCGACGACCCGGACTCTAGCGCCCACGATCGCGGCGGCGGGGGCCCGAGATCGGCGGCAGCGGGCAAGGCGGACAGCGGCATGTCTTATCGCATCGGCGTCGATATCGGGGGCACCTTCACGGATTTCTGCGTCTTCAACGAGGCGTCGGGCGAGCTTCACTCCCTCAAGGTGCTCTCCACGCCCGAGGAGCCGGGCTCGGAAGTCATCGAGGGCATGCGGCAGATCAGGAGCCGCTTCGGCGTCGAGCCCGGCGAGGTCGCCTATTTCACCCATGGGACGACCGTCGGCATCAACACGGTCATCCAGCGCAAGGGCGTGCGCCTCTGCCTCTTCGCGACCGAGGGCTTCTGCGACGTGCTCGAGCTGGCCCGGCTCAAGATGCCCGACCCCTACGATCTCTTCTCGCGCCGGCCGGCTCCGCTCGTCACGCGCGAGCGCGTCTTCCCGATCAAGGGACGCATCGCGCCCGACGGCTCGATCGACGAGCCGCTCGACGAGGAGAGCGTGCGCGCGGCCCTCGCGAGCGCGAAGCGCGCAGGTGCGGAGGGCATCGTGGTCTCCCTCCTCCACGCCTACCGCAACCCCGTGCACGAGGAGGCCGTCAAGGCGATCGTGACCGGCTTGGCGCCCGAGATGTTCGTCTGCTGCTCGAGCGAGGTGTGGCCGATCATCCGCGAGTACGAGCGCACGGTGACCGCGGTCGTGAGCGGCTACGTGCAGCCGCGCGTCGCCTTCTATCTCTCCTCGCTCGAGGCGGCCCTCAAGGGTGCGGGCATCGGCGCCGAGCCGCTCATCACCAAATCGAACGGCGGGGTGATGAGCGCCGAGCTCGGCAAGCGCCACGCGGTCCAGATGCTGCTCTCGGGTACCGCATCCGGAGTCATCGGGGCGAGCCACGTGGCGCGCCTCTGCGGCCTCAAGAACGCGATGAGCCTCGACATCGGCGGCACCAGCGCCGACATGGCGCTCATCGTCGAGGGCAAGCCCCAATACGGCATCGGCGAGCAAGTCGGCGATTTCCCCATCTTCATCCCGACGGTCTCCGTCACCTCCGTCGGCGAGGGCGGCGGCTCGATCGCCTGGGTCGACCCCATAGGCGTGCTCAAGGTCGGCCCCGAGAGCGCCGGCTCGACGCCGGGTCCGGCCTGCTACGGCAAGGGTGGCGAGCGCGCCACCATCACCGACGCCTTCGCCGTCTGCGGCTTCATCGGAGAGAGCGGGCTCGGCTACAACGCCGTGCAAATCGACGTCGAACGGGCCAAGGCCGCCGTCGGCGAGATCGCGGCCAGGCTCAAGCTCGGCGTCCAAGAGGCCGCGGAGGCGATCATCAAGGTGGCCGTCTCGGGCACTTTTGTCGAGGTATCGAAGCTCGTCTCGCGCTACGGCGTCGATCCGCGCGACTTCGCGCTCATCGCCTTCGGCGGTGCCGGTCCCATGCTCGCCGCATTCCTCGCGCGCGAGCTCGGCATCGCCCAAGTGGTGGTGCCGACGACCCCCGGCGTGCTCAGCGCCTTCGGCGGGCTCATCGCCGACATCAAGAACGACTTCATCAAGACGGTCTATCTCGAGGTGGGCCCCGGCTTCGAGGAGGAGCTCAGGAGCGGCTTCGCCGAGCTCCTGGCCCAGGCGGTGCGTTGGCTGCGCGACGAGCAGGGCTTCCGCGACCCGTACACGCTCCTCTATTCCGCGGACATGCGCTATCGCGGCCAATCCTTCGAGATCGAGACGCCGCTCGAGGCGGCCTGGATCGAGGATGCCAAGTGGGAGCGCATCGCGGAGGCCTTCCACCGCCAGCACGAGCAGATCTACGACTACTGCGATCGCGAAGCCCCGGCGCAGATCATCAACCTGCGCCTCGTCATCCTGGGGCCGAGCCCGAAGCCCGAGTTCAAGCCTCTCGCGTCAAGCGATGCGCCACCGCGGCCCGAGAAGCGTGCGCTTGTCCACTACGACGGCAAAGTGCGGCCGGTCCCGCTTTACGCACGGCAGGCACTTCTCGCGGGCCAGCGCTTTGCCGGTCCCGCCGTGATCGCCCAGGACGACTGCACGACCTGCATCCCGGAAGGCTTCGATGTGCGCGTCGATGCCTACGGCAATCTCTTGCTGCGCTACGCCGCCTGAAGCCGGCGCTGGGAGGACGTGAATGGCCATCGACAAGGTCACCCTGCAAATCCTCGCCAATCACTGCCGCGCCGCGGCCGAGAGCATGGCCTTCACGCTCTACCGCACGGCGCACTCGACCTTCGTCAAGGAGACCGAGGATTTCACCACCGGCCTCACCACGCCCGAGGGCCTGACCTTCGCCGCCCCCAAGGACCTGGGCGCCACCTGGTTCGTCTGCCTCGACTACAAGAACGTGATCGACATGATCCCGGCTTACGAGGAAGGCGACATCTGCATGACGAACGACCCCTATAGCGGCTTCGTCTGCACGCACGGGCCGGACCTCCATTTGTGGAAGCCGATCTTCCACGAGGGCGAGATCGTCGCCTTCGCCGTCGGCCACATCCACAACACGGACGTGGGCGGTGCCGTGCCGGCGAGCCTCTCGCGCTCGCTCACCGAGGTGCATCAGGAGGGCATCCGCATTCCGCCCACCAAGCTCGCGCGGGCGGGCAGGCTCGAGGAGGGGCTCCTCAAGGTGATCTGGGCCAACGTGCGCGTGCCGGAGCAGAATTGGGGCGACCTCAAGGCCCAGATCGCGGCGATGAACACCGGCGAGCGCAAGGTCCACGAGATGATCCGCAAGTTCGGCATCGCGACCTTCCGCCAGGGCATACGGGATCTGCTCGACTACGCGGAGCAGCAGGCGCGCAACGTCATCGCCGGCCTGCCGGACGGCGAGTATTTCTTCAGCGACTATCTCGACGAGGATTCGGTCGGCGGCAAGCCTTGCCGCTTGGCACTCAAGATCACCATCCGCGGCGACAGCCTCACGCTCGACTTCACCGGCAGCGACCCGCAGCTCGAATCCTCGCTCAACATGCCGACGGGCGGAGACGTGCGCCACGTGCTCATCATGGTCGGTCTCGTCTATGCGCTCTATTCGCTCGATCCGACCATCCTCTTGAATGCGGGGCTCGCGCGGCCCGCAACCGGCATCCTTCCCGAAGGCACCATTGTCAACCCGAAGTTCCCCGCCGCGGTCGGCATGCGCAGCCTCACCTGCATGCGCCTCCAGGGCGTCATCTTAGGCGCCTTCTCCCAGATCGCCCCCGACCGCATGCCGGCCTGCCCCGCGAGCGGCGGCCCGATCATGAACGTCAATACCATCGACAACGCGACCGGGCGGCGCGTCGTCGCTTCGATCGATCCGATCTTCGGCGGCGCCGGCGGCAACCCGCGCGAGGACGGTGCCGACGGCTCCGGCGCCAACTCCTCGTTCCTCAAGAACACGCCCGTCGAGATCAACGAGGTCGAGGTGCCGATCAAGGTGCTCAACTACGGCCTCGCCCGGGATTCGGGCGGGGCGGGATTGCACCGCGGCGGGCTCGGCACGCTGCTCGAGTTCAAGGTGTTCTCGCCCGGCACCCGCATCACCGCGCGCAATCGCGACCGCAGCCATTTCACCGCCTGGGGCGTGCTCGGCGGCCACGCGGGCGGGCCCTCCCGCTTCCTCCTCAATCCGGGCAGCAACCACGAGGTCGACCTCGGCAACACCGACATCCTCAAGGCCGGGCCGGGCGACGTGATCCGCATCGCCTCCGGCGGCGCCGGCGGCTGGGGCTCGCCGCTCGAGCGTCCGGCCGCAGACGTGCTCGCCGACGTGCGCCGCGGCTTCGTCTCCTTGGCCGCCGCCGAGCGGGAGTACGGCGTCGTCATCGTGGACGACCGCGTCGACGGGACCGCGACGGCGGCCTTGCGCGAGAAGCTCTCCCCGCTCGAGCCCAAAGGCCACTTCGACTACGG
>DASPPM010000095.1:0-5752 GCA_035625535.1 Alphaproteobacteria bacterium | reverse complement strand
GGGGTTCTCGGTGATGGGCCCGACGAAGGAGAACTTGGCCTGCCGATCGGCGTCATAGAGGCCCCAATAGGCCCCGGCGGTACCCTCGATGTCCTCCTTCCAAGGCTGGTCGAAGGCCTCCATGAGGTAGTACTGCACGCCCTCGCGGTCGGCGAAGTTGAGGAACTCGCGCATGAAGAGCGCCTGGTTGGCGAGGCTGGCCTTGGCGAGGCCGATTTGCCGGCCCTTGCTCGGCCAGCCGACCTCGGTCAGCACCACGGGCTTGTGCGGAAAGGCCGCCTTGAGGCGCTGGTACTCGGAGGCCAGGTATTTGACGGCGTCTTCGGCCCTGATGCCTTCCCAGTAAGGCAGGACGTGCGCGGCGATATAGTCGACCTCCTTGCCGAGCTCGGGATGGGCAAGCCAGACATAGGCAGGCTCGGCCGTCGACACCGGCACCTCGATGCGGCCGCGCGCCCAGCGCAGGTACTGGATCATCTGGGAAACGCTCACATCGCCACGGTGGATCGACTCGTTGCCGATCAGCACCCGATCGATGTTGGGATAGAGCCGCACCATGCCGGCCAGGCTTTCGAGCTCGAGCTGGTTGTTGTCGGCGCGCTTGTCGAGCCAGGCGCCGGCGGCGACATGCAGCCCATACTCGCTGGCAAGCTCGGGGACGTCCTCGACCCCCTCGGTCGCGCTATAGGTTCTCACCGCCCCGACTTGGGTTTGCAGCAGCTTGAGATCGCTGTCGATTTCGGCCCGAGTGGGAAACTTGCCGGTGAGCGGGTTCTCGGTCTCGCGATAGGGGCTGAAGGAGACGCCCTGAATGACGCCCCACCACGACGGCAGCTCGATAGGCCGATTGCCGGCCGACCAGACGGCGAAATTGCCGAGGACCACCAGAGCTATGATAATGACGCTTGTGCGACGCATGTTGTTGTCTAAATAAATTCGCCTGTCATTCGGTTGCCGCCGCACCCGCGGCGGCCCGCGCGCTTGTGCGGCAGCGGATCGGCAATATCCAACATATTGACGAGGTTAAGGATTCCGCCAAAAGGCTGGCGGCCGACGCGGTTCCTTGGTTGGTCCGGCACCTTGCACGACATCGGGCGGCGCCGGCGTACCGGCCGCTGAGATCGCTCGAACGTCATGCGAATTCGGTCTTCGCGCCGGATCGCCCCGCAGTGACGCGCTTTTTCCCTCGTCGAGGTGTCTTTTTGCCGTCTACACGCCGCTTGAGGCCGCACCAACCGACGCCACTTTCTGCGGCCGGGACCCGACCCGGTCCCAGGCTTTTATATAGGGAGAATCAGGTCGCACCGTCCAGTGGAGTCCGTGTGATCCTTGCATGATTTTTTCGAATAGCGGGATGCGGCAACCTTCATGGATGTCGGCGGCGCCAGGCATTGCCCTCATTCGCGGGGTGCCTCGTCTCCAAGGACGGCCTCTGCGTGGTGGCAGGCGACGAGCCCGCCCGCGAGCAAGCGGAGCGCCGGCCGCTCGGCTTGGCAGCGCGCGTCGGCGAAGGGGCAGCGGGTGTGGAAGGCGCAGCCCGACGGCGGGTCCAAGGGCGAGGGCAGCTCGCCCCGCAAGGTCACGCGCTGGGCGCGCAGGCGGGGATCGACGAAGGGGGTCGCGGCCAGGAGCGCTCGCGTATAGGGATGGCGGGGTGCCGTGAAGATGGCCTGTTTGGGGCCTTGCTCGACGGTGCGTCCGAGGTACATCACCATGACCTCGTCGGCGATATGGCGCACCACCGACAGCCCGTGCGAGATGAACAGGTAGGCGAGGTCGAATTCCTCCTGCAGATCCATCAAGAGGTTGAGCACCTGGGCCTGGATCGAGACGTCGAGGGCCGAGACCGGCTCGTCCAGCACCACGATCCTGGGATGCAGCATGAGCGCCCGCGCGATCGCGATGCGCTGGCGCTGGCCGCCCGAGAACATGTGCGGATAGCGCTCGTAATGCTCGGGGCGCAGGCCCACGCGCGCCATCATGGCGCGCGCCGCGGCACGTCGCTCGCCCGAGGGCATCCTCGTGTTGATCACGAGGGGCTCCTCGAGGATGGCGCCCACCTTGCGCCGCGGGTTGAGCGAGCCGTAGGGGTCCTGGAAGACGATCTGGACGTGGCGGCGGAGGGAGGCGAGGGCGGTCCCCTTGGCTTGGGAGACCTCGTGGCCGACGAGCTTGAGGCTGCCGGCGGTGGGTTGCTCGATCAGCGTCACCATGCGAGCGAGCGTCGATTTGCCGCAGCCCGACTCGCCGACGACGGCAAGCGTGCGGCCCGCCGCTAGACGGAAGCTCACGCCGTCGACCGCATGGAGCTCAGCAGACGGGGCGAAGACGCCGCGCCGCACTTTGTAGACTTTAGTGAGCCCGTCCGCCGCGACGACGGGGACCTCGCCGACCTCGCGCGGCACTGCCGTCGGCACGGCGCTCATGGCGCGCTCCCTTGAGGCGCGCCGGAGAGCGGGTAATGGCAGCGCACGCTATGGCCGGCTGAGGCCTCGAGCCGCGGCTCCTCGCTGCGGCAGCGCGCTTGGGCGTAGGCGCAACGCGGATTGAAGAGACAGCCCGACGGACGGTCGCCGAGCCCGGGCACCAGGCCCGAGATCGTGGGCAGCCGCCGCTCGCCACGGCTGCGCTCGGGGAGGGCGGCCAAGAGCGCCGCGGTGTAGGGGTGGCGCGGGGCGACGAAGAGCTCCTTGACCGGCGCCTCCTCGACGATCTGGCCCGCGTACATGACGGTGACGCGCTCCGCGGTCTCGGCGACCACGCCCATGTCGTGGGTGATGAGGATGAGCGCCATGCCGCGCTCGCGCTGCAGGCTCATGAGGAGCTCGAGAATCTGCGCCTGGATGGTGACGTCGAGGGCCGTCGTCGGCTCGTCGGCGATGAGCAGGCGCGGATTGCAGGCGATCGCGATCGCGATCATCACGCGCTGGTTCATCCCGCCCGAAAGCTGGTGCGGGAAGGCGGCGAGCCGGCCCGCGGGTGCGGGGATGCCGACTTGCTCGAGGAGTGCGATCGCGCGCTCGCGGCGGGCCCTGCGCGTGCCGCCCTCGTGGATGCGCAGCGTCTCCATGATCTGGTAGCCGATGGTGAAGCACGGGTTGAGGCTCGTCATCGGCTCCTGAAAGATCATGGCGACGTCCTTGCCGGCGATACGGCGCCGCGCGCGCGCGCTGAGCGAGAGGAGGTTGTGCCCGCCGAAGACGAGCCGATCGGCTGTGACGATGCCCGGGTAGGCGACGAGGCCCATGAGCGCCAGCATCGCGACACTCTTGCCCGAGCCGGACTCGCCGACGATGCCGAGGATGTCGCCCTCCTCCACCGAGAAGCCGACCCCATCGACCGCCTTGAGCGTGCCGCGGGCGGTGGGGAAGTCGACGCTCAGCTTGGCCATCTCGAGGAGCGCCATCAGCGTTTGAGCCTCGGATCGAGCGCGTCGCGCAAGCCGTCGCCCATCAGATTCCCCGCGAGAACGGTGATCAGGATGGCGAGCCCGGGCAGCGTCACCACCCACCAGGCGCGCAGCACGAATTCGCGCGAGTCGGCGAGCATCGTGCCCCACTCGGGCGTCGGCGGCTGGGCGCCGAGGCCGAGGAAGCCGAGCGCCGCCGCGTCGATGATGCCCGCGGAGAAGCTCAGGGTCGCCTGCACGATGAGGGGGGCGAGGCAATTCGGCAGCACGGTGATGAACATGAGTCTCGGCGTCGAGGCGCCGTTCACGCGCGAGGCGGTGACGTAGTCCTTGGCGAGCTCGCCGATGACGGCGGCGCGCGTGATGCGGACGAAGTACGGCAGATAAACCACGGCGACCGAGATCATCGCGTTGGTGAGGCCGGGGCCGAGGATCGCCACGATGACGATGGCGAGCAGGAGGCCCGGGATGGTCAGGATGACGTCCATGAGCCGCATGATGAGGATGCCGACGACGCCCTGGAAGAATCCGGCGGTGAGGCCGATCACGATGCCGAGCGTGAGCGAGATCAGCACCACGATGCTGCCGATGAGAAGGGAGTAGCGCGTGCCGTGGATGATGCGCGAGAGCATGTCGCGGCCGATCGCGTCGGTGCCGAGCGGGTAGGTGAGCGTGCCGCCCTCCTCCCAGAAGGGCGGCTTCAGGAAGGCGTCGTCGTGGGTCGCGACCGGGGAGTGCGGCGAGATCACGTCCGCGAAAATGGCGAGGAGCACGATGACGAAGATCACGACGAGCCCGGCGACGGCACCCGGATTGTCGGAGAAATAGCTCCAGAACTCGCGCAGCGGAGTGGGCGGGGCGGCTGAGGTCTCGAGGATGAGCGGCTCGTTCTGGGCGGCCATGGCGCTCCTCAGCGTCTGTAGCGGATGCGCGGGTTGATGAGGCCGTAGAGCAAGTCGACCCCGAGATTGACCATCATGATCACGCTGCCGATGAGGAGCACCCCGCCCTGCAGCACGGGATAGTCGCGCCGGTTGATCCCCTCGACCAGCCAGTGGCCCACGCCCGGCCATGAGAAGATGGTCTCGGTCAGAATGGCGCCGGCGAAGAGCGAGCCGACGTAGAGGCCGATCACCGTGATGACCGGGATGAGGGCGTTGCGCAAGGCGTGCACGCCCACCACGAAGAACGGCGAGAGGCCCTTGGCGCGCGCGGTGCGGATGTAGTCCTCACCGAGGACCTCGAGCATGGAGGAGCGCGTCATGCGCGCGATCACCGCGAGCGGGATGGTGCCGAGCGCAATCATCGGCAGGATGAGGTGCGAAAGGGCGGAGCGGAAGGCGCCCTCGTCGTCGGAGAGCAGCGCATCGATGAGGAGGAAGCCGGTCACCGGCTCGACGTCGTACTCGACCGCGATGCGCCCCGAGACGGGCGTCCAGCCGAGCGTGTTGGAGAAGAGGATGATGAGGAGCAGGCCCCACCAGAAGATCGGCATCGAATAGCCGGTGAGCGAGACCCCCATCACGCCGTGATCGAAGACGGAATTGCGCTTGACCGCGGCGACGATACCCGCCGGCAGGCCGAAGAGCACGGCGAACAGCATGGCGGAGAGCGAGAGCTCCACGGTCGCGGGAAAGAGCTGCCTGAACTCGTCGACGACCGGCGCGTGCGTGATGAGCGAGAGCCCGAGATCGCCGCGCAGCACATGACCCATGTAGACGAGGTACTGGAGGTAGAGCGGGCGGTCGAGGCCGTAGTCGTGGAGCAGCTGTGCGTGGCGCGCGGCCGTGATTCCGCGCTCGCCCGCGAGAATCTCGAGCGGGTCGCCGGGGACGGCGTGCACTAGAAGAAACGTGAGGAGCGTGATCCCGATGAAGGTTGGGATAATCAGCGTGAGGCGCGTGAAGACGAAGCGCAGCATCCGCCTACAGGAGCCGGGCGGCGGGGCGATCCTCGCCGTCCCGCCGCGCCGACCGTCGCCTCATGGCCTCATCCCGCCTATTTGAAATAGACGTGCGTGAAGTCGTGGGCGCCGAGCGGGCTCAAGGTGTAGCCCTCGACCTCCTTGCGCATCGGCGCCACCTGCACCGCGTGCGCGATGGTGTACCAGGGCGCCTCCTCCTTGAAGATGACCTGGGCCTTCTTGTAGAGCTCGGTGCGCTTGGCGATCTCGGTGGTACGTTGCGCCTCGGTGACGAGCGCGTCGAAGTCCTTGTTGCACCACTTGGCGACATTGCCTCCGCCGGGTGCGGCCGCGGCGCAGCCGAGCAGCGTATAGAGGAAATTGTCGGGGTCGCCGTTGTCGCCGGTCCAGCCGAGCTGCACCATCTGGTGCTCGCCGGC
>DASPPM010000094.1:0-4419 GCA_035625535.1 Alphaproteobacteria bacterium | reverse complement strand
TGATCTTCCTTCACCGCGGCCGCATGCTCGAGCGCGAGAGCGCCGAGCGCTTCTTCTCCGCACCAACGAGTGCCGAGGCGCGCGCCTTCGTGCGCGGCGAGCTCCTCTGGTAGGGCCGACACAATACTCGAGTGTCCTGTTATGGAATTCACCCGATCAGGAAAACGCACGTCATTGCGAGGCGCCCGAAGGGCGACGAAGCAATCCAGCCCCCGCGTGCGCCGGGGTTTGCTCTGCTCGCAATGGCGGTTATCTCCGGGTGAGACGAACTTCCGAGCCGCGACTCTACGGAGGATCCCCATGCTGATGCGTCATTGCCGCCGCCATGTGCTCTGTCTCCTCCTCGGCATCGCAGCGCTTTCGATACTCGCGATTGCCGACCCCTCGCGCGCGGCGGAGCGCTCGATCGTCGTCGTCTCCACCACCTCTACCGAAGACTCCGGTCTCTTCGAGTATCTCCTGCCGATCTTCGAGAAGAAGACGGGGATCAAGGTCAAGGTGGTGGCCGTCGGCACGGGTCAGGCGATCGCGATCGCCTCGCGCGGCGACGGCGACGTGCTCTTCGTCCACCATAAGCCGTCCGAGCTCGCCTTCGTAGCCAAGGGCGACGGGGTTGAGCGCTTCGACGTCATGTACAACGACTTCGTGATCATCGGGCCGAAGAGCGATCCCGCGCAGATTCGCGGGCTCAAGGACGCCGTCGCGGCGTTCAAGAGGATCGCCGCCGCCAAGGCGCCTTTCCTCTCGCGCGGCGACGACAGCGGCACGAACAAGATGGAGCTCGACCTCTGGCAGGATGCGGCGATCGACGTCAAGGCCGCATCGGGCAGCTGGTACCGCGCCACCGGCTCCGGCATGGGGGCGACGCTCAACGCCAGCTCCGGCATGGGCGGCTATACGCTCTCGGACCGCGGCACCTGGCTCAACTTCAAGAACCGGGGCGGTCTCGAGATTCTGGTCGAGGGCGACAAGCGCCTGTTCAACCAGTACGGCGTCACGCTCGTGAACCCGAAGAAGTTCCCCGGCATCAAGGCCAAGGAGGGTCAGGCCTTCATCGACTGGCTCCTCTCGCCCGAGGGCCAGCGCGCGATCGCCAACTACAAGATCAACGGCGAGGAGCTCTTCTTCCCGAACGCGAGGAAGACGGGGAGCTCGTGAAAGTGGCCGCGACGCCGCGGAGCCCTCAGGGGCTGTTGTAAACCACGGCCCCGAGATGGCTGATGTCGTAGCCGCCCATCTCCGCGGCGCGGGTAGCGAAGCGCTCGTTTCGCGTGAAGGCCAGGAGCGTCTGCATCGCCGGCTCGAAATAATCGCGCCGGCGCATCACCAGGTCGTAGCGCTCGCGCGCGAGCGGCAGGAAATCGAGCCCGTATTGGCGCGCGACGGCACGGATGGCGAGCCCCGCATCGGCCTTGCGCTCGGCGATCGCAAGCGCCAAGTCGCTCTCCGAGAGCGCCGGCTTGGCGAGCCGCGCGAGCGCCTTGTGCGCGATGCCTTCCCGCTCGAGCAGCTGCTCGAACAGGATATGGCTGCCGGACTCGGGCTGGCGCTCGATCACCATGGCCTGCCTCGTGGCGAGATCGCTCACATGCAGGATGCCGCGCGGGTTGCCCGCCGCCAGCACCAGGCCCTGCTCGCGCCAAGCCCACTCGAGCGCCACGATGTCGAGCCTCGGCAAGGCGGTCTTGAGCAGCGGAACGTTGTACTCGTTGCTGGCCGCGTCGAGCACGTGCATGCCGCAGAGCTGCGCCTCAGCGGCGCCCAGGCGCTTTAAGCCATCGAGGCTGCCGTTCGCCAAGAGCGCCAAGCCGCAATGGGATTCGCGCAGCGCCCACTCAAGCAGCGGGTCATGGCTGCCGGCGACGACGGGAGGGGCCGCCGGCGAGGCCGCGGGCGCCGGCACGCCGCCCGGGACGTCGGTGCTCTGCGCGAGCCAAAGATCGATGAGGTGCTTGGGGAAAAGATACTTGCCGGTGACCTTGGCGCAGGGAATGCGGCCGTCGCGCACCAGCTCGTAGATCTTGCGCTCCTTGACGCGCAGATAATCCGCCACCTCCTTGGTGCTCATCAATTCGGGCAAGGCTCACTCTCCTCTTCCGGCTCAGGCCCAGTATAGCGGCGCTTGCGGCCCCGAAGGCAATGCCGCTTTCAACTTTGCCGTCGAAAGGCGAAGGGACGAAAGGCTAAAATCACAAGCCTCAGGTGAGCGCGGCCGGGCGCCCGGGGTACGGGAGCGAGGATCGAGCGTGACGAGGGTTGGAAAGAAGCTCCTCATCTGCAACTGCGAGGGCACCATGCCGCTCGACGGCCGCGCGCTTGCCAAGGCGTGCCGCAAGGGCGAGGCGCTCGCACCCCATCGCCAGCTCTGCCGCGCCGAGCTCGGCCAATTTGAGCAGGCGCTCTCGGGCGGAGAAGCCCTCATCGTCGCTTGCACGCAGGAAGCGCCGCTTTTCGAGGAGACGCGCGAGGCGCTCAAAAGCGAGCGGCCGGTCGCCTACGTCAACATCCGCGAGCGGGCCGGCTGGTCGGACGAGGCTGCCAAGGCGACCCCCAAGATCGCGGCCCTCCTCGCCGAGGCGGCACTCGAGGTCGAGGGCACGCCCGCGCTCTCGCTCAAGTCGGAAGGTACCGTCCTCATCTATGGCCGCGACGAGGCGGCGCTCGAGGCGGCGCGGCAGCTCAAGGACCGGCTCGACGTGACCGTGCTTTTGAGCGAACCCGGCGCCGTGACGCCGCCGCTCGTCACCGAGTTCCCGCTTCTCAAGGGTACCATCGTCGCGGCCAAGGGCCATCTTGGAGCCTTCGATATCGTGGTCGACGACTACGCGGCGCCAGCACCTTCCTCGCGCGCGACCCTCGGCTTCGAGGTGGGGCGCAACGGTGTGGCGTCGCGCTGCGATCTCATCCTCGACCTCAGCGGCTTGAGCCCCCTCTTCCCCTCCCACCGCAAGCGCGACGGCTATTTCCGGCCGGATAGGGGCGACCCCGCCGCGGTGCAGAAGGCCCTCTTCGAGCTCGCCGACATGACGGGCGAGTTCGACAAGCCGGTCTACATCGCCTTCCGCGCCGATCTCTGCGCCCATTCGCGCAGCCGCAAGACGGGCTGCACGCGCTGCCTCGACGTCTGCCCGGCGTCCGCCATCACCCCTGCGGGCGATGTGGTCGCAATCGATCCGCATCTGTGCGGCGGCTGCGGCGGCTGCGCCTCGGTATGCCCGACAGGCGCCGCGAGCTACGCGCTGCCGCCGCGCGAAAAGCTCCTCGAGCGCCTCCGCACGCTGCTCTCGACCTATCTCGCGGCGGGCGGCGAGGCGCCTGTGCTCCTGCTGCACGACCGCGCCTTTGGCGAGGAGATGGTGGCGGCCCTCGCCCGCTTCGGCCGGGGCCTGCCAGCCCACGTCATTCCCATGGCACTCAACGAGGTGAGCCAGATCGGCTTCGATTTCCTCGCCGCCGCCTTCGCCTATGGCGCCGCCCAAGTGCTGCTGCTCGTCGATCCCAAGCGCGCGGAGGAGCGCAGCAACCTCCCGGGCCAGCTCGGGCTCAGCGAGGCGCTCCTCACCGGATTGGGCTTCGGCAGCGGCCGGCTCGAGCTCATCGACGCGGCGGAGCCCGACGCGGTCGCCGCGGCGTTGTGGCGCTCGCCCGCCCCCGCCCCGCCCAAGGCCGGCAGCTTCCTTCCCATAGGGGGCAAGCGCGCGATCACCATGTTGGCACTCCGCCACCTCCACGAGGTGGCACCCGCACCGGTCGAGACCCTACCCCTGCCGCCGGGAGCCCCCTTCGGGCGCGTCCGCATCGCGGCCGAGGGTTGCACGCTCTGCC
The DNA here is from genome assembly GCA_035625535.1 of Alphaproteobacteria bacterium. Lineage (GTDB taxonomy): Bacteria > Pseudomonadota > Alphaproteobacteria > JACZXZ01 > JACZXZ01 > DASPPM01. The sequence continues at coordinate 594 of DASPPM010000094.1, read as the reverse complement.
TCGCCTGCGTGAGCGCCTGCCCCACCTCAGCACTGCTCGACAACCCCGACAAGCCGCAATTGAGCTTCGTGGAGCAGGCCTGCATCCAATGCGGCCTGTGCAAGGTGACCTGCCCCGAGAAGGTGATCACGCTCGAGCCGCGCCTCGCCTTCGGCGCCGACGCCCGGAGTGCGGTTGTCCTCAAGGAGGAGGAACCCTTCCTCTGCGTCCGCTGCGGCAAGCCCTTCGCGACCCGCTCGACGATCGAGAAGGTGATGGGCAGGCTCGCCGGGAGCCATTGGATGTACCAGGACGCGGCGCGCATCGAGCGCATGAAGATGTGCGAGGATTGCCGGGTCATCGACGCCTTCGAGAGCGAGACCCCGCCCCTTGCGACGCGGCCGCGCTCGCGCACGCGGACCACCGAGGACTATCTCAAGGAGCGCGAGATCGAGGCCAAGCGCAAGGAGCTGCGCGCGGAGTGGGAAGCCAGGCGCAAGGAGGCGGAAGAGAAGCCGGAGGGCCCGGGCAAGGCTTGAGCGGCGCTTGATCTTTCGGCATTTTGACAGGCGGGCAAAGGGAGCTTACATATTGCGGGGCGGACAACGCCATCGA
>DASPPM010000093.1:0-12696 GCA_035625535.1 Alphaproteobacteria bacterium | reverse complement strand
GGTCGGATCGAGCGCCACCGAGAAGAAAATCTGGAGAATGCGGCCGAAGCTGATCTGCCGCGGGTCGTAAGTGATCTGCACCGTCTCGGCGTGGCCGGTCTTGCCCGTGCTGACGGTGTCGTAGTCGGCGGTGTCGGCGCTCCCGCCGGCATAGCCCGAGACCGCGCGCTCGACCCCCTTCACATGCTCGAACACGCCCTGGATGCCCCAAAAACAGCCGCCCGAGAGCGTCGCCACCTGGTGCTCGCCCGTGGCCTTGAGATCGACCGCGGGTGCCGGTGCCAACTGCGGCGCCGCGTCGGCATGGGCACCCGGACCGCGCAGCGCCAAGAATGCGACCGCCGCGGCCAGCGCCGCGGCTGCGAGCGCGCGAAGCAGATTGCGATGCAACATCGGCACTCCTCCGGACCCTCTTTGCCGGCGCGCGCCTGATTTGGTGCGGAATGGCGCGCGGGGCACGACTTCGCGGCCCCAACGGAAGGCGACGGCCGGCACCCGCCGCCACGCTACCCGATCCGCTCCCACAGGGAGCGCTCCTTCTCGACCTCGGCCTTCTCCTCGCCGTAAAAGTCGCGGCGCGAGACGACGCCCAAAACGCGGCCGCGCTTCACCACCGGCAGGTGGCGATAGCCGCCGTCCTCCATCATGCGAAGCGCCTCGACCGCGAGCGTCTCGGGCCTCACCGTGTCGGGCTTCTCGGTCATCACTTGGGCGAGCGGCGTCGTCAGGGGATCGAGCTTGGTGGCAACGACCCGGTTGATCATATCGCGCTCGGTAAAGATGCCCTTGAGCTTGTGCTCGGCCGTGACCAGCACCGAGCCGCATTTCCGCGCCTTCATCAGGCAGGCGGCCTCGTAGACCGTGGCGCTTGGCGCCAGCTCGGCGAACTCGCTACCCGCCATCATATCCGCGATCCTGCGCAGCATGGCCCCACCTCCCAAAGCGAGTGCTTCCAGGCGAGCCGCTCCAATGGTTCCCAGCATAGCAGGAACCCGCTCCCGACCGAACAGCCGTCGTGCGGTCCGGGCATCGCCCTGCGGCAGCTTCGGCAGGGAAGGCCTTGCCCCTCCCGGCAGGAGAGCATTCGCTAACGTCATCTGGATCAAGCCTAGCCGGTCGGGTCCCTCTACGCCTATGGTGGATAGGAAGCGAAGTCAGCGCCTCGAGCGCAGAGGGACAGAAGCATAGGACGGACGACCATGGTGCCGGCATCCTCACGGCGGATAAAGTTCGCAGCGATCGGTCTCGATCATCGTCATATCTATGAAATGACGGGGCGTCTCTTGGCGCTCGGCAGCGAGTGCGTCGGCTATTGGACCGAGGGCGAGCCGCAGCCCCTCGCCGGTTTCATCAGGCGCCACCCGCACATCCCCCGCGTGGCCGACAAGCGGCGGCTCCTCGAGGACCCGACGGTGCAGCTGATCCTCACCGCCGCGATCCCCGCCGACCGCGCTGCGATCGCAATCGAGGCGATGCGCCACGGCAAAGACGTGATGGCGGACAAACCCGGCTGCACCACCTCCGATCAGCTCGCGGCACTCAGCCGGACCGTCGCCGAGACGCGACGCATCTGGTCGGTCAATTATTCCGAGCGGTTCGAGGTGGCAGCCGTGACCCGCGCCATCGAGCTCGTTCGCGCCGGCGCGATCGGCCGCGTCGTGCAGACCGTAGGCCTGGGACCGCATCGGCTGAACCGCCGCCTGCGCCCGGCTTGGTTTTTCGAGCGCGAGCAGTACGGCGGTGCGCTGTGCGATATCGGCTGCCATCAGATCGAGCAGTTCCTGACCTTTACCGGCTCGAGCGACGCCGAGATCAAGAGCGCGGCTGTCGGCAATTTCGCCAATCCCGGCGATCCGGAATTCGAGGATTTCGGGGAGATGCTGCTCGAGAGCGACCACGGCCGGGGCTATGTCCGGGTCGACTGGTACACCCCCGACGGCCTGGCAAACTGGGGCGACGGGCGCGTTACGATCCTCGGCACGGAGGGTTATATCGAGCTGCGCAAGTACGTCGACATTGCCGGACGTCCCGGTACCAACCATCTGTTCCTGGTCGACAACAAGGAGACGCGCTATGTCGACTGCAGCGATGCCGGCTTGCCGTATTACCCCGATCTGATCGCCGATATCCTCGACCGCACGGAGCGCGCGATGACAGAGGCGCACTGCTTCAAGGTGATGGAGCTCGCACTGCGGGCCGAGGCGACGGCAACGCGGCTCGGCAACCTGCAAGCGCCCGGGCGAGCACCTTGAGATGCTGCGCCGAGATCAGCATCCGGCCATCCCGAGGAGACAGCGTACATTGCCGCGCGGCCGTGCATAGGGCGCGATGAGCCGGCTTGACCCCGACACCGGCAACTCCTTTAATGCCCGACGGGTTGCATCTGGCATAGGCGCGCCGCAAGACGCCTGGCCGCGGGAAGGATGTGATGGCCTTGTCGCAAAACGGATGGCATCGCCGGCTTCGGGCCGGCTGGAGCAGGCCGTTAATCTTCCTGATGCTGCTCGTGGTCGGCTGGGATCTCGCCATCCGCATTTTCCACATACCGCCCTACCAGGTCCCGGCGCCCAAAGACGTGCTGATCGTACTGTGGCAGGATTGGCCGAAGCTGCTCGCGGAGGCTTGGCCGACCACCGTCGCCACCGTCGAGGGCTTCATCCTTTCCGCTCTCTTCGGCATTCCCATGGCGATGCTGATCGTCGGCTCGCGCACGGTCGAGAGCTACGTCTATCCGCTCCTCGTGTTCTCGCAGTCGATCCCGAAGATCGCCATCGCGCCGCTGTTCGTCGTCTGGTTCGGCTTCGGCATGATGCCCAAAGTGCTCTCGGCATTCTTGCTCGGCTTCTTCCCGGTCGTCGTATCGGCCGTGCAGGGCTTCAAATCGGTCGAGCCCGACATGCTCGATCTCGCCCGCGCCATGGAGGCCAACCGCCTCCAGATCTTCCGCATCATCAGGCTGCCGCACGCGCTGCCGGCGATCTTCTCCGGGCTCAAGGTGTCGGTCACGCTTGCCGTGGTCGGCGCGGTGGTCGGCGAATTCGTCGGCTCGAACTCGGGGCTTGGCTTCGTGCTGCAACGCTCGATAGGCAACTTCGAGCTGCCGACGATGTTCGCGGCGCTGGTCTTGCTCTCGCTCATCGGCGTGATTCTGTTCTGGATCGTCGACGTGATCGAGCGGCTTGCAATTCCGTGGCACGCGAGCCAGCGCCAGGATTTCATGCTCGCTGCATGACCCGAGACAACGGGAGGACAGTATGTTGCGATTGCTGATCGCGTTCGGCGCAATCCTGCTCGCGGGGCCGGCATTGGCCGCGGACAAGGTCACGCTCATGCTGAATTGGTATGTCTATGGGGAGCACGCGCCCTTCTATTACGGCAAGGAAAAAGGCTTCTACGCGGCGAAGGGGATCGACCTCGAGATACAGGAAGGCCGCGGCTCGGGCATCGTTGCGCAGGTCGTCGCGGCAGGAACCGTGCCCTTCGGCTACGTTGACGTGCCCACCATGATGCGGGCGGCGGTGAAGGGCGCGCCGGTCATTGCGGTGGGCGTCGCCTTGCAGACAAATCCCATGTCGGTGATGGGCTTTGCCGACAAGAACATCAGAAAGCCGTCGGACATCAAAGGCAAGACCGTCGCCACCACGCCCGGCGATTCCATGTCGCAAATCTGGCCTCTTTTCCTGAAGAAGACGGGGCTCAAGGAAAGCGATTTCCAGACTGTTTCGGGCGATGCCACGACCAAGCTGAACGCCGTCATCAACGGCCAAGCCGATCTCTTGCTCGGTTATGTGATGGACCAGAGCATGAAGATCAAGGACGCGACGGGCAAGGAAGTCTATCCGATCAGGTTCGCCGATTACGGCATCAATCTCGTCAGCTCCGGCGTGATCACCAACACGGATTACCTGAAAGAGCATGCCGACCTGGTGAGGCGGTTTCTCGCCGCGAGCGTCAAGTCCATCCAGGAGGCCTCCATGCATGCGAGAGATGCGGCGCAGGCCATCCTCAACGCCAATCCGAAGGGCGGCAAGATCGATACGCTCACGCAGGGATTCGAGCTCACGATCCCGCTGTACAAGGATCCGACCGGGAAATCGACGGAGCCGCTGCGCGTGAGCGACCAGAACATGGCGGATACGGTCGCTGTGATGGTCGAGTACGGCGGGCTCGACGCAAAGGCAAAAGAGCATCTCAAGGACTACTACACGAACGCCTATCTGCCGAAGTGAGCGCAACCCTGGCGACGATGAAACGCGACGTCCGCGCTGTCGCCTCGCCGGCGGCGCGGAGCGTCATCGAAATCAAAGCGATATCGAAGACATATCGTACACGTGACGGCGAGATACCGTCGCTACGGGCGATCGACATCACCATCGGCGACGGCGAATTCCTCGTCTTGGTCGGCCCCTCCGGCTGCGGCAAGACCACGTTATTGAAAATGATTGCCGGCCTCCTGATGCCGAGCTCGGGCGAAATCCGCATCGAGGGCAGCGTCGTCACCAAGCCGCACAGCGGCGTCGGCATCGTGTTCCAGACGGCAATGCTGCTCCCGTGGCGCAGCGTGTTCCGCAATGTGATGATGCCGGTGGAGGTCAAGAACCTGCCGCGCAAGATCTACGAGGAACGCGCGCAGGCGCTTCTCAAGATGGTCGGCCTCGAGGGCTTCGAGCACAAATATCCCTGGCAGCTCTCCGGCGGCATGCAGCAGCGCGCCTCGATCTGCCGCGCACTTGTGCATGACCCCAAGATCGTGCTCATGGACGAGCCCTTCGGCGCGCTCGACGCAATGACGCGCGAGCGCATGAACGTGGAGTTGCAGCGCATCCAGCGCGAGACGCGCAAGACCGTGCTGCTCATCACCCATTCGATTCCGGAAGCCGTTTTTCTCGCCGACCGCATTCTCGTGATGACCGACCGGCCGGGCTCGATCGCGGCGGTCTATGACGTTCCGCTGGAACGGCCGCGCTCGTTGGATGTCTTGGCCGATCCCGTGTTCGTCAAGCTGACGCAGACCATCCGGCGCCATTTCAACACACAGACCGAAGGGCAATAATTTAGAGCAATATCCGACGAAGCGGAATCGCCCCCTCACCCACCCCGGATTAAATCCGGGGTCGGCTACGCTCGCTAAGGCCGCGCAACCCTCTCCCCCTCAAAGGGGGAGAGGGTAGGGTGAGGGGGCTGCTTCCACCGAAATGGATTCCGCTCTAGTCGGCAGCTTCCGCTGAGCGGGGCGGGAGTCGCCCGAGCGCCGGAGCACGATCCAGTCAAGTTGAAACGCTTCGGTCGTTACCCCCGCGCAAGCGGGTCCAGAAGCTGCCGGGGCTCCCGCTCCCCGCCTTCGCGGGGACAAGCTTCGCGGGAATGACGATGCGAGCTGTCGATTCAACGTGAGTGGAATCGGCCCTAGCGCTCGCCGCTGAAGACGATGCAGGAGGGGCTCGCGCTCTCGACCGGCTCGCCCGTTGGCGTGAGCTTTCCGGTCGTCGTGTCGACCGCGAAGGCGACGATGGTGTCGCTCGCCTCGTTGGCGGCGTAGAGCTGCCGGCCGGAGGGAGCGAGCGCGAAGAAGCGCGGCTTTTCCCCTTGCGTCGCTTCCCAGCCGATCGGCGTCAGCCTGCCGCTCGCGCGCTCGATCGCGAAAATGGCGATGCTGTCGTGCCCGCGGTTGGAGGCGTAGACGAAGGCCCCTGAGGGTGCCACGGCGATCTCGGAGCCGGTATTGTTGCCGGTGAAGCTGTCGGGCAGCGAGGGCAGGATCTGAAGCGGCTGCAACTCACCCCGCTCGCCGTCCCAGCGGTAGGTCGTGACGGTCGAGTCGAGCTCATTGACGACATAGGCGCGCGGAAGGAAGGGATGGAAGGCGATGTGCCGGGGGGCGGCACCGCGCCTTGCCTCGACGAAGGGGGGATCGTTGGGCTCGAGCCTGCCATGAAGAGCGTCGAGTCGGAAGACGAAGATTCGGTCGAGCCCCTTGTCGGGCACGAGCGCGAAACGGCCGGAGGGATCGAAGGGAATATGGTGGGGATGGGAGCCCGTCTGCTCGCGCTTGTGCGGGCCCGGCTCGCCGGCGAGCGTGAGCGTCCGGATGCGCGCTCCGAGCGATCCGTCGGCCTCGATCGGCACGACCGAGAGCGTGCCGTTGGCGTAGTTCGCGGTGACGATGAAGCGATTCCGGGGGTCGATCGCGAGATGGACCAGGTTCGGCCCGCCGGCCCGCTGCCTGTTGACGAAGCCGAGCCGCCCCCTCTCCGCATCAATTGCAAAGGCGCTGATCTCGTCGAGATCTGCATGAACGGCATAGAGAAAGCGGCCTCGCCGATCCACGGCCAAGTAGGAGGGATTGACCAGATCCTCGACGCGCTGGACATGGCTCCAGCCTCGCGAGTCCGGAGCCACTCGGTAGACCTCGATCCCTTTGCCGCGCGCCTTGCGCTCTTTTGTGGTGAACGAGCCGACATAGGCAAGCATCGGCCTATTTCTCCGCCCTTGCGGCCTTGCTCGACATGGGCGCTCGCCTCAACACCCCCGCCAACTCCGTCGCGGCCGCCATTCTCCCGCCCCCTTGCAAGGAAGTGAAGTTTTGCCGATGCGGACGGCGTTGATCCATATCATTGCGGTCCCCCTCGAAGGGCGAGATTATTACCCGATATGAGAATTCGTGAGGCCGCATCTCGATGATAAGGGAGCAAGTGCCATGACGGAACATGCTGTGAAAGTCGAGAAGTCGGGCAAGGGGACCGAAGCGTCCAAGCTGCCGGCTGCGACGGGGGCCGGGCACCCGCTGATGACGCTGCGGGAGGAGGTCGACCGTCTTTTCGACGACTTCTTCCGCGGCTGGCCGGGCCTGATGTCGTTCCCGAGCCGCATGTTCAGCCTCGATCCGTTCCGGCGCATGGGCGAGCCGCTCGTCGCCAGCTTCGGCAGGGTGATGCCGAAGGTCGACGTCTCGGAGAGCCCTGAGGGCTACCAGATCGAGGCCGAGCTGCCCGGCATCGACGAGAAGGACCTGAGCGTCACGCTGAGCGACGGCGTGCTCACGATCAGCGGCGAGAAGAAGGCGGAGCGCGAGGAGAAGAAGAAGGACTATTATCTCAGCGAGCGGAGCTACGGCACCGTGCAGCGGTCCTTCGAGCTTCCCGAGGGCGTCGACTCGGACAAGATCTCGGCCAAGTTCGAGAAGGGCGTGCTTTTCGTGTCGCTGCCCAAGTCGAAGGAGGCGAAGGCGAAGGAAAAGAAGATCCACATCGCGTCGAAGTAACGCGCGACCCCGCTGCCGATTTTCGCGGGCTCGTGGTTTGCTAACGCGGGCCACGAGCCGCGAAAGCGGTAGAGAGGCCGGAAGTTGGGCTGCACGCGGCACCGGGGGCTTGACACGGCCTTATGGTGCCGACGAGCGTTCCTTTCCTCCGCCGCGAGCCTGTCGCCGGCGCCGTTGACTTGTGCCACGACAGGCGATAGTCGGCGTCTGCGCTCCGGCCGGAGGAATGGGCTCAGATGCTGAAACTTCGCCGCGTCGCGATCGACGCCCGCCACGAGAACCTCGCCTTCCTTGCACGCGACTGCCGGCAATACCGCCCCGAGGAATTCGAGGCGCTTGAGAAGATCGAGATCTCCGCCGACAACCGTCGCATCCTCGCCATCCTCAATGTGGTTGACGACCCCGCGATACTGAAGGGGGACGAGCTCGGCCTGGGCGAGCGCGCCTTCCGTCATTTCGGGATGCCGGAAGGAGCGCTCGTCGAGGTGGCGCAGGCGAGCCCGCCGCAGAGCCTCGAGGCCATCCATCGCAAGCTCGCGGGCCATGTGCTCGTCGAGCGCGAGATCGACGCCGTCGTGCGCGACATCGCCGCGAACCGCTATTCCAAGATCGAGATCGCCGCCTTCCTCGTCTCCTCCGCGGGCTCCATGGCGGTCGAGGAGGTCCTGGCCCTCACGCGGGCGATGGCAAAGGTCGGCACCCAGCTCAGCTGGGACGGCGGGCGCGTCGTGGACAAGCATTGCATCGGCGGAGTGCCCGGCAATCGCACCTCGATGATCGTGGTGCCCATCGTGGCCGCCTACGGCCTCACCATTCCCAAGACCTCAAGCCGCGCCATCACCTCGCCGGCCGGCACGGCCGACACCATGGAGGTGCTCGCCCGCGTCGATCTCAGCATCGAGGAGATGCGCTCGATCGTGCGCCGAGAGAGGGGCTGCCTGGTCTGGGGCGGGCACGTCGATCTCTCGCCGGCGGACGACGTTCTCATTTCCGTCGAGCGCCCGCTCTCCCTCGATCCGCGCGAGCAGATGGTCGCCTCGATCATCTCGAAGAAGCTGGCCGCCGGCTCGACCCATCTCGTCGTCGATATCCCCGTCGGCCCCTCGGCCAAAGTGCGCGATCCCGACGAGGCGGAGCGGCTGCGCAAGCTCTTCGAGTACGTGGGCGCGGCCACCGGCTTGACGCTCGACGTGGTGCTTACCGACGGCACCCAGCCGGTTGGGCGCGGCATCGGTCCAGTGCTCGAGGCGCGCGACGTGATGAAGGTCCTCCGCAACGAGCCGGAGGCGCCGCCCGATTTGCGCGAGCGCTCCCTCTTCCTCGCCGGCCGCGTGCTCGAGTTCGATCCCCGCCTGCGCGCGGGCGAGGGGCGAGACCGTGCGGAGAAGCTGCTCGCCTCGGGCGAGGCGCTCGCGCAGATGGAGCGCATGATCGCCGTCCAGGGACCGAGCCGCGCGCTTTATCCCCTCGGCCAGCTCACCCGCGAGGTGCCCTCGCCCGCCCGGGGCAGGGTCAAGGCGATCGACTGCTACCGCATCGCGCGCACGGCACGGCTCGCGGGCGCGCCTACCGACAAAGGGGCGGGTGTCGATCTCCTCAAGAAGGTGGGTGAAGCAGTCGCAGAGGGCGAGACGCTTTATCGTATCCACGCCTGCTTTCCCGCCGATTTCAAATTCGCGACCGAGTACGCGCGAAGTGCCTGCGGCTACACCGTCGTCCCGGATTAGAGCTCTCAATCCGCCATCTCGAGCTCCGCGACGATGGGGGCATGATACGAGCCGAGCGAAGGATGGACGGACAAGGGATCGCGGGCCTCGTCCGAGAGCCCCTCATTCTGGATCTCGACACGGTGCGGCCAAGCCGCGAGCGCCGGCGAGGCGAGCACGTGGTCGAGCAGGAGCGGACGGCCCGCGTGCAGCACCGAGTATCGCCGCGGCGCCGGCACGCTCTCCTCGAGCGCTATCAGCATCCTCTCCGAACGCGCTCGTCCGCCTCCGTCGCTTTCGTCGCCGATCAAAACACGCACAGGCGTCTCCCGCGCCTCGGCATTGAAATCCCCGCAGACCGCGATGAGGGCCGAGGGATCGGCGTCGAACAGCCGTTCCACGACGAGCCGCGCCTCGAGCGCCTGACCCGCCCGTTTCATCGCAGCGAGGAAGAAGCCCTCGGCCCAACCGCCGACGCTGCGCCACTCCGCGGCGGAGACTTTCTGTCCGGGGATGGCGACCGCAAGGGGCGCCTTGAGGTGGAGATTGAGCGCGTGCAGCCTGCGGCCCCCCGGCAATTCGATGACCGCATGGAGGAGGGGCCGGTCCCAGCTGAGCGTAAGCGCGTCCCTGGCGGGCGGCGATGCCGTAGCCGAGCGATAGCTCAATGGCGGCACGAGCTCGTGGTGGATCTGGCGGCTCGCCGCGATCGGATAGCGGCTCAAGAGCGCGAGATTATGGCGCTCGGCCGGCCCGTCGTGCGCGATGGGCCCGGTCAGCGCGCGGTTATAGCCGAGGTAGCGCGTATCCTCGAGGAGATGATCGAGGGCCGTGAGCCGGCGCGGCAGGTGGCGCGCGACCGTCTGAGCGTTGACCTCCTGGAAGCAAAGGAGATCGGCGTCGAGACGGCGGAGCTGCGGTCGCAGCACGGCGATGCGTTGCGCGAGCGCCGGGACCGCGCCGGGCTCGTCGTCGAGGCTCTCGAGGTTGAAGGTAGCGATACGCAACCGCGCCATCTCTCCTCCGCAGCACCCTCGAACCCTGCCTTATGAGAGAGGGGCTCCCGTCCAGGCCAACGAGCCGCCGATGCGAAACTGCAGGCCGGCTGGCGCCGGCCCTTCTACGAGGCGCCGCCGCGGCGGGCAAGGGTCACGTGCGCTCGCGACCCGCACAAACGGTTCCGGCGGTCGCTTGCGCGACCGCCGGCTCTCTAATGTGCTGGGGAGGGACTAGAGAGGCCCCCTTCTTAGCACCACACCCCAAACGGCGATTTGATCCAGATCAATTCTATTGCAGGATTTTTTGGCCCGCCCGCCATACGCCGCCGCCGGGGATCAGCCCTCACGTCTCAGGGCGTCGACATGGGCCCTGGTTTCCGGCAGCAGCCGCTTGCACATGCCAATCCCCTCCGCCCCGTAGCCCGCATGGAAGAAGGGGCCAAGCCGGCGCTCGTCGAATGCTGCGCGCCTGCCCTGCTGCTGCGCCACCATGACATGGACGGCCACGCAGTCCGTTTTACGGGCCAGATTGTCGATTGCGGCGATGAGCGCCTCGGCCGCGCCGGCGCCGTCGACGAGATCGAGGACCACGAAGTTCTCGACCCGGAAGGTTCGTCCGTGCTGAATATCCGGCAGGATCCTGTAACTGAACAGGCCGTAGATGTAACCATCTGCGCCTTGGGCGGCAATCAGCCCCGCCTCCCGCTCTCGGCCCGCCGCGCACAGCGTCCGCCCATGGGCGAGCCACTCACCAAGCCCGAGGCGGGGGGCTATGGCATGAACAAGCGGATAGACCTGCGGCAGCCGGCTTAGAGGAAGCGGGCGCACTTCGTATCGTCTGCCCATCTCCGGAAACGAGCCCTTCGCTATGCATTTCGGACGCCTCAAGTAAGCCATAACGGCATTGGACCGGCATTGATATGAATCAAGAATCGATGTATCTCCCGTGTTCAGGGTACACTTGGCCGGGCCGCCCGTGACGCCATGGCGAGCCAGGGGCCGCGCCGTGCCGAAATTGTTTCGTCCGGCCGGGCGCAGTAGACTGGTGGGCGGCTGGGCTTGGACTGGGGATGGGATCGGCAATGTCCACGCGAAGGCGAGCGGGACGAGGTATCGCCGCCCGTGCGGTTGCGAGCCCATGCGCGGCTTGCGAGGTCCGCGACATTTCCGTTTGCAGCGCGCTCGACCCGGACGAGCTTGCTCGGCTCACGGCAATCATGAGCACGCTCGGGATGCAGCCGCAGCAGACGTTGTTCTACGAAGGCGACCCCGCCGAGTTCCTGTTCAACGTCACGGGCGGCATGATTCGGGTCCACAAGCTCTTGGCCGACGGCAGGCGTCAGGTCACCGGATTCCTCTATCCGGGCGATTTCGTCGGCCTCGCGGTCCACGACAACTACGCCTATACGGCCGAAACCGTCGTCGCCACCAGCGTCTGCCGTTTCCCGCGAACCAAGCTCCATGCGCTCATGCGCGAGATGCCGCATCTCGAGAACCGCATGCTCAGCATGGCCTCGAACGAGCTTATCGAGGCGCAGGACCAGATGCTCCTCCTGGGCCGCAAGACCGCGCAGGAGAAGATCGCGTCCTTCCTCTTGATGATTTCGCGCCGCGCCGGCCGGCGCGGACAGCCCGACAATCCCATCCATCTGCCGATGGGACGCACGGACATTGCCGACTTTCTCGGGCTCACCACCGAGACGGTGAGCCGCGTCTTCACGCAGCTCAAGACCTCGGGTGCCATTCGCCTTCTCGACAACTCGCGCGTGCAGCTCTCCGACATGCGCGCGCTCGGCGCCACGGCACAGGGGAGCTAGCGCCCTGGAGACATCTCGACAGCCGACCGCCTCGGGCCGGGCCCCGATGAGCGCCTGCCCGGACCCTTGACCCAAGTCAATGAGCGCGCCTCCTTGCCAGGGTCTACTCCCGCCGTCGCGCAGGATAAATGGATTTCAGCGGAGGACTTCGTCATGGCGTACAAGGATCTCCTTGTCCACCTGAACAACTCCAAGCATCGCGTCAGACGTCTCGATATGGCCATTCGGCTGGCACAAGCTTCGGACGCCCATCTCGTCGGCCTGTATACCGCCGCGGACTTCTTCACGCCGGCGTTTCTCACCTCGCAGCTGGCGGCCGGACTCATCGCCGCGCAACGCGGGCTTTTGGCCGACGAGCGCAACAAAGCCAAAGCCGAGTTCGAAGAGCGCGGACGCAAGGCCGGCATCAGCATCGAGTGGCGCGAGGTGGAGGAGGATAGCGGCGCGAAGGCGACCCTCAACACGCGCTATGCCGACCTCGCGGTGATCGGCCAGCCCGACCCCGATGAGGCGCTGTCCCCCAAGGAGCTCGATCTCGCCGAGCGCGTGGTGTTGGATTCGGGCCGGCCCGTCCTCATGGTGCCCTATGCGGGCCGCTTTCCCACGCTTGGCCAGCGCGTGCTCATCGCCTGGAACGCCAGCGCGCAAGCGACGCGCGCCGTCAACGACGCCTTGCCACTGCTTGCGCAGGCCAAGGCCATCACGGTGCTGGCCGTGAACCCGAGAGGCGGCGAGCGCGGCCACGGCGAGGTGCCCGGCGCCGATATAGCGCTCCATCTCGCGCGCCACGGCCTCAAGGCGGAAGCGGCGCATGCTTTCGCCGATGATATCGACGCCAGCGATGTCATCCTCTCGCGCGCCTCCGACCTCGGCGTCGACCTCATTGTCATGGGCGCCTACGGCCGCCCCCGCCT
>DASPPM010000092.1:0-5793 GCA_035625535.1 Alphaproteobacteria bacterium | reverse complement strand
TCCGATGGCGCGGAATCACCCCCTCACCCAGCTCCGGCTAAGCTCGACTTCGTCTCGCTAAGCCTACGCAACCCTCTCCCCCTCCGAGGGGGAGAGGGTAGGGTGAGGGGGCTGCTTCCAAATCAACGGGACATACTCTAGGCGGCACTCCTCACCATGAGGGCTGCTTTGCTGTTAATCCTGTGCCCTCGTCCTGAGGGCCGCCGAAGGCGGCGTCTCGAAGGACGAGGGCATGGCACGCTCACACGAGCTTCCGGATGAATTCCGTCATCGCCTTGAGCGTCGCCGCACGCTGGTCGCGGTGGGGCGAATGACCGCAGTCGCGGAGGATGAGGCACTCGACCGGCGCCGAAATTTGGCGGCGGATGCGCTCGACCTGCTCGAGCGTGCCGTATTCGTCACGCTCGCCCTGGATGACCAAGGTCGGCACCTTGATGGCGGGGAGGAATTCCTCGAGGTTCCAGGCTTTGAACGCGGGGTCGAGCCAGCTGTCGGCCCAGCCGTAGAAGGCGCCATCGACGTTGGCGCCGTGATGGCGGGCGAGCTTCTCGCGGAGATCGCCCGTACGGTAACTCTCGCGCGCGCGCGCGATCGAGGCGAGGCCCGACTCCTCAACGAAGACATGAGGGGCCTCGAGCACGAGGGCGCGGAGGCGTCTGCCGTTCTCGCCGGCGTAAATGAGCGCGATCGAAGCGCCGTCCGAGTGGCCGACGAGGATCGCCTGATCGATCCCTGCGGCCTCGAGCAGGGCCGGAAGTGCTGCCCGCGCCTCGTCGTGCATGAAGCTCAACGGCCGCGGCAGGGCGACCGGATCGGAGCGGCCGTAGCCCTGACGGCTATAGGCGAGCGCCGGGCAGCCCGTGGCATCCGCGAGCGCCTGCGGGAAATCGCGCCACAAGCTGACGGCGCCCAATCCCTCGTGGAGGAAGACGAGGGTCGGCCGCGGAGCCGAGCCTGTGCCGCTCCCGCGCGGCCGGTAGCGCACCACCTCGAGGCGCACGCCCGCAACCGTGAGCCACGTCATCGGCTGCGGCCGCTCACATCCGCCTGAGCTTGAAGCGCTGGATTTTCCCGGTTGCCGTCTTCGGCAGCTCCGGCACGAACTCGACCCAGCGCGGAAACTTGTAGTGCGCGAGCTTGGCCTTCACATGGGCCTGGAGCGCCTCGGCAAGCGCGTTCGACGGCGAGATGCCGCTCTTGAGCACCACGAAGGCCTTGGGCTTGACGAGCTTGTTCTCGTCGTCATGGCCGACGACCGCCGCCTCCAGGACCGCCTCATGGCTCGCAATCGCCGCCTCGACCTCGAAGGGCGAGACGAAGATGCCACCCACCTTGAGCATGTCGTCCGAGCGGCCCTGGTAGACGTAGAAGCCGTCGGCGTCGACCATGTATTTGTCGCCGGTCTTGGTCCACCGCCCGTGGAAGGATTCGAGGCTCCGCGCCCGATCGCTCCAATACATGATGGCGCTCGACGGCCCGCTCACATAGAGATCGCCGATCTCGCCGGGCCCGACCAAGGCGCCGTCGTCTCCCACGAGCTTGAGCTCGTAGCCCGGCACGGCTTTCCCCGTGCTGCCGTAACGCAGCTCGCCCGGGCGATTGGAGATGAAGATATGGGTCATCTCGGTCGAGCCGATGCCGTCCAGGATGTCGACCCCGACATGGTCCTTCCAGTGCCGCGCGATCGGCTCGGGCAACGCCTCGCCCGCAGAGACGCAGGCGCGCAAGGCATGCTTGCCCTTGCCAGGCAGGGCGGGATCGGCAAGGAGAGCCGCGTAGAGCGTGGGCACGCCGAAGAAGAGCGTCGGGCGCTGCTCGACGATGCGCTTCGAGACCGCCTGCGGCGTCGGCCGCTCGGCCATGAGGAGTGCCGTCGCCCCCACGCGGAGGGGGAAATACATGCCGTTGCCGAGGCCGTAGGCAAAGAACAGCTTCGCCGCCGAGAACACAACGTCGTCCTCGCGCATGCCGAGGATGGGCTGCGCGTAGAGCTCGCACGCGTAGACCATGTCGCTTTGCAGGTGGACGGCGGCCTTGGGCTGGCCGGTCGAGCCGGAGGTATAGAGCCAGAAGGCGATGTCGTCCGCCACCGTGGGCGCCGCCTCGAGCCGGGGCGATGCCTTGGCTAAGAGCTCGGCGAGGACGGGCTTGCCGTGGCCGCCCGGGCCGTCGACCACCACGCGCTCGAGGGAGGCGTGCCGCGCGAGGACGGGCGCCACCTTGTCGTAAAGCGGTGCCGACACCACGAGGAGGCGCGCGCGGCTGTGGCGCAGCACGAAGTCGTAGTCCTCGGGGGTGAGGAGCGTGTTGAGCGGCACCGGAACGGCGCCGAGCTTGATCGCCCCGAAGAAGAGCGCCGGGAATTCGACGCTGTCGAGCATCAGCAAGAGGACCCGGTCCTCGGGCCGGATGCCGAGCTCGCGCATCATGTTGCCGCAACGGTTCACGCGCTCGGCGAGCGCGCGGTAGCTGGTGCTGCCGCGGTCGTCGCGCACCGCGATTCTGTCGCCGCGTCCCTCCGCGAGATGGCGATCGATGAAATCGACCGCCGCATTGTAGAGGCGCGGCAGCTGCACGCGCGGCGGCGAGGTGGAGCGGTCGACGACGGTGAAGGGCGTGGGGGCGCTCATTGCGGCCGAGGACTCACGGGGCCCCGGTGAACTCGATGGCGCCCGCGGGCAGCAGGTAAAGGACGAGGGCGCGGCCGCCGCGCACGGTCGGATGATGGGCGGTGTCGGGCGCATAGACGCACCAGCCCGCGCCATGGCCGTCGAACGCCGCACCCTTCGTTACCGGCATGATCATGTCGATCTCGCCTTGCGGATGGCGATGGTGCGGCCCCTTGACGTCGGCCATGTCCACCACGTCGATGCTGAAGCCGGCAAGTGCCGGGGAGGGCTTGGCGACGCGGCCGAACTTGATGCCGCCCGCCGCGCGATTGCACATCCAGCCGTCCTTGATCGCCTCGTGGCAGGCGGCCTCGATCGCCTTGAAGGCGGCTCCGGCCGGCGGGAACTTGGCGTTGAGCTCGGCCGCAAGTGCTGCATCGAGCGGCTTGCCGGCAAGCTCGCGGGTGACTTCCGACACCAGCTTCTCGAAGCTTTCTCGTTCCATCGCAAACCCCGCTTTCGCTCTCAGGCAGCCTCGCTCAGGCGGGCGGCAAGGGCCCGGACCCACTCCTCGGCCCAGGCCACCCCCGCTTCCTCCGGCACGGTGCCGGCACTCGCATCGTGCTTCATCATAGCGCCGATCCGCTCTGCGTTAAGCTCCCCCAAGAGCTCGTCGAAACGCTGGCCGCCGTGGCAAAAGGTCTGCGCATAGGTGTGGTCGCCGAGGGCGAGCACGCCATAGCGCACGCCCTTAAGATCGGGCCGGCGCTCCTTGAGATCGTCGTAGAGCCGCATTGCATTGTCGGGCACATCGCCCTGGCCGTAGGTCGAGGTGCAGATGAGGTAGGCGCGGCCGGGCGCGAACACCTCGGCATCAAGGCCGTCCATCGCCCGGATCTCGATGGCGTGGCCCTTGGGCTCGAGCGCATCCTTGATCTCCTCGGCCACGAGCTCGGCCGTGCCGGTCATGGTCCCGACCAGAATGGTAAAGGACGTGCTCACAACTCCTCCCAGCGCGCCGGGCAGCGGCAAGCGCGGCGACAGATGCCCGACCATAGTGCATTGTCGAAGAGGTGACAAGCATTATATTGCATATAGCCCGAATGCGGTGTAGGCTTCTCGTTGCGGTTTCAGCACGAAACGGAGACCAGGCGATGGCGCCGTCGCGAACGCTCGAGAGACATAACGCCGTGGCACTCGACGGCAGCGAAGCCTATCTCAGGCAGATAGGCGAGCGCGTGCGCAATGCGCGCGCCCGGCGCGGCATGACGCGCAAAATCCTGGCGCGCGATTCGGGCGTCTCGGAGCGTTATCTCGCCCAGCTCGAGAGCGGACAGGGCAATGTCTCGATTCTCTTGCTGCGCCAGATCGCCCGCGCCATGGGTCTGCCGCTCGCCGATCTGACGCGCGAGGGGCCCGACCGTGCCGTCGAGTTCACCCTTGCGCGCCAGCTCCTCGAGCGGCTCTCGCCCGAGGAGCTCGCCCAAGCGCACGGCCTTTTGCGCACCCACTTCGGCCAGGCCATGGGCGGCGAGCGCGGCAGCCGCCTCGCCCTCATCGGTCTGCGCGGCGCCGGCAAAACCACGCTTGGGCGCCGCCTTGCCGAGCGTCTCGGCGCGCCCTTCCTCGACATGGGGGCCGAGATCGAGCGCGATTCCGGCATGAGCCTCAGCGAGATTTTCTCGCTCTCGGGCCAGGCCGCCTATCGCCGCCTCGAGCGGCGCGCGCTCGAGCGCGTGCTGCAGAGTCACGAGCGCGCGGTCATCGAGACCGGCGGCAGCATCGTCTCCGAGCCGGGCACTTACGAGCTCCTGCTGCGCGCCTGCTACACCCTCTGGATCAAGGCAGCGCCCGAGGAGCACATGAGCCGCGTCATCGCCCAGGGCGACTATCGCCCGATGGCCGGCAATGCCGAGGCGATGGCGGACCTGCGCAGCATCCTCGCCGAGCGCGATCCGCTCTACGCCAAGGCGGACGCCGTGGTGGACACCACCGGACAAAGCGAGGAGGAGAGCTTGAGCGAGCTCTTGCGCGCCGCCGGTATCTCTCCCGAGCGCGCGGTGCGCCTGCGCGCCTAAGCGCCGCTCTTGCGCAAAATAGTGCTTGCGCTCGTCGTACTATGCACTATAGTGCCTGCAAGCCTGTGGGCCGAACCAAGGCGGGACTTGTCATGATCAGCTTCGAGACCGCGCCGGAGCGCTACCAGCATTGGAAGCTCGCCATCGACGGCCGGCTCGCCATCCTCGTCCTCGACGTGAAGGAGGATGGCGGCCTCAAGGCGGGCTACGAGCTCAAGCTCAACTCCTACGACTTGGGCGTCGACATCGAGCTCCACGACGCGCTTCAGCGCATCCGCTTCGAGCACCCGGAGGTCGGTTGCGTGCTTATCACCTCGGGCAAGGAGCGCGTGTTCTCGGCGGGTGCCAACATCCGCATGCTGAGCCAGTCGAGCCACAGCGAGAAGGTCAATTTCTGCAAATTCACCAACGAGACGCGCAACGGCATGGAGGATGCGAGCCGGCACGGCGGCCTCTCCTTCGTCTGCGCGGTGGGCGGGCCCTGCGCCGGCGGCGGCTACGAGCTGGCGCTCGCCTGCGACTTGATCGTCATGGCCGATGACGGCAGCACCTCGGTGTCGCTGCCCGAGGTGCCGCTCCTCGCCGTGCTCCCCGGTACCGGCGGCCTCACCCGCCTCGTCGACAAGCGCAAGGTGCGCCGCGACCGCGCCGATTTCTTTTGCACCACCGAGGAAGGGGTGAGGGGCAAGCGCGCGCTCGATTGGCGCCTCGTCGACGAGCTCGTGCCGCGCTCGAAGCTCGAGGAGACGGCGAAGGCCCGCGCGCGCACACTCGCCGAAGGCTCGCCGCGGCCACAAGGGGCCAAGGGCATCCGTCTCGCCCCCCTTGCGGTCACGCGCGAGAGCGAGCGCATCAGCTACCCCGCTTTGCGCGTGAACCTCGACCGCGCTCTGCGCACGGCGGGAATCACGGTGCTCGGACCCGCAACGCCCGTGCCCGAGAGCGCAGACGCCATCCACGCCGCGGGCGCCGATTTCTGGCCGCTCGCGCTCGCGCGCGCGCTCGACGACGCCATCCTTTATCTGCGCACCAACGAGCCCGAGATCGGCACCTGGGTGTTCAAGAGCGAGGGCGATGCGGCACTGGTGGACGCGATGGACGCCGTC
>DASPPM010000091.1:0-3851 GCA_035625535.1 Alphaproteobacteria bacterium | reverse complement strand
CGCGTGGGCGCTTGGCGCCGCCAACGGCGTCAACGATCTCGAGGCGCTGACCTACGCGAACTTCATCTGCAACGAGGACGGCTTCGATCCGATCTCGTTCGGCGCGACCGTGGGCGCCATCATGGAGCTCTACCAGATGGGCGTGCTGAAAGAGGAGCAGCTCGGCATCGAGGCGCCGTTCGGCTCGGCAAAGGCTCTCACCTACTTCGCGGAGATGACGGCCAAGGGCGAAGGCTTCGGCAAGGAGATCGGCCTCGGCTCGAAGCGCCTGTGCGCGAAGTACGGCCATCCCGAATTGTCGATGACGGTCAAGGGCCAGGAGTTCCCCGCCTACGATTCGCGCGGCATCCAGGGCATGGGACTGGCCTACGCGACGGCCAATCGCGGCGCCTGCCATCTGCGTGGCTACACCGTCGCGAGCGAGGTACTGGGTGTCCCGGTGAAGACGGATCCGCATACGACCGATGGCAAGGCGGGCCTCGTCAAGGCGTTCCAAGACGCCACGGCGGTCTTCGATTCCGCCGGCATCTGCCTGTTCACCTCCTTCGCGTGGACGCTGCAGGACGTGGCACCGCAGCTCGCCGCCGCTTGCGAGGGCGACTGGTCGATGGAGAACCTCGGCCGCGTCGGCGAGCGCATCTGGAACCTGGAGCGCCAGTTCAACCTGAGAGCCGGCTTCACGGCGGCCGACGACAACCTGCCGCATCGGCTGCTTGCCGAGCCGGCGAACTCCGGCCCGGCGAAGGGCAAGGTCAATGAGCTGGGCAAGATGCTGCCGGAGTACTACGAGGTGCGCGGCTGGACCAAGGACGGCCGCTTGAAGCCGGAGACCGTCAAGCGGCTCGGGCTGTAGGCGGCAGCCGGCGTGACGAGAGGCGACCGGTGGAGCCTGCCGGTCGCCTTCCTCTTTCACCGGGGAAGCGGAGACCAAGCCCATGCATCACGTGATCATCGGCAACGGTCCTGCCGGCGTAATCGCCGCGGAGACGATCCGGAAGCACCGCCAAGCCGACCGCATAACCCTGATCGGCGACGAGCCGGAGCCGCCCTACTCCCGCATGGCGATCCCTTACCTCTTGATCGGCGACATCCCGGAAGCGGGGACGCATCTGCGCAAGGCGAAGGATCATTTCTCCGAGCGTCGGATCGAGCTCGTCCGGGCTTCGGCGCGGCGCATCGATGCCAAAGCCAAGTCCGTGGTGCTCGATACCGGGCGCACCCTCGATTACGATCGGCTCCTCCTCGCCACCGGCTCGCGACCGGCGCGGCCGCCGATTCCGGGAATCGACCTGCCGAATATCCTATCCTGCTGGACGCTCAAGGACGCCCGCATGATCATGGCCGCGGCCAAGCCGGGCGCGCGCGTCCTCTTGATGGGGGCCGGCTTCATCGGCTGCATCATCATGGAAGCCGTCGCGTCGCGCGCCGCGGAGCTCACGGTCGTCGAGATGGGCGACCGCATGGTGCCGCGCATGATGACGGAGGGAGCGGGAAGGCTGATCAAGCGCTGGTGCGAGGCGAGGGGCGTGCGCATCCTGACCGGCACGCGCGTGGTCGCCATCGAGAAGGCGCCTTCGGGGGCGTTGCGCGCGCAGCTGGGCGGGGGAAACGCGCTCGAGGTCGACGTCATCATCTCGGCGACCGGTATTAAGCCGAGCGTCGGCTGCCTGGACGGCAGCGGCGTCAAGCTCGGCAGCGCCGGCGGCATCGTCGTCGACGACCGGATGCAGACCAACCTGCCGGATATTTACGCCGCCGGGGATTGCACGGAGGCGGCCGAGTTCGATACCGGCAAGATCATCGTGAACGCGATCCAGCCCAACGCCGCGGACCAGGCTCGGGTCGGCGCGCTCAACATGGCGGGAATGGCAACGCGGTCGCCGGGGTCGCTGCAGATCAACGTGCTTGCGACATTCGGGCTCGTGTCGTCGTCGTTCGGCCAATGGCAGGGTGCCGATGGAGGCGAGCACATCGAGCTCAACGATGAGGCGGGCTCCAAGTACATTCGGCTCGAGTTCAAGGACGACTTCCTCATCGGCGCGAACAGCGTCGGCCTGACCGAGCACGTCGGCGTCATACGCGGCCTCATTCAGTCGCGGACCAGGCTCGGCCGGGCGTGGAAGGCGAGGCTTCTCGCCGATCCGCTCGAGTTGACGGATGCGTATCTCGCGCGGGCGCAGGCGGCGGCATGACGCTCGGCATGATCGATGCCATGCGCTCGGCGGGACTTGGTGGGGTGAAGCCATGACTCCCGACGCGGTCGCAGTTGAGACCGGCGCCCGTCGCCGCAGCGGCACGATCCACATCACGCTCAAGCTTTATGCGACGCTGACAAAATATCTGCCGCCCGAAGCCCGCAGCCAGCACGCGATGGAGATGGACGTCGGCGAGGACGCCACGATCGAGGGAATCATCGAGCCCCTCAGCATGCCGGCGAAGCTCGTCCATCTGGTGCTCGTGAACGGCTTCTTCGTGCCGCCTGCCGAGCGGGCGACGAGGCGCTTCGTCGAGGGCGACGTGCTGGCGATCTGGCCACCGATCGCCGGGGGCTGAGGCCGCCGTGCCGGACCAAGGCGACGCCGGTCGCGACACGGCGGGGATGCGCTTCCATTACGAGATGGGTTGCACGGAAAGCGAGTTCTTCCGGCTCTTGCCCGCGGCCGTGGGCGGGGCGGATATGCGCATCGACGGCTCGACGGCCGTGCACGAGGAGGCCGAGCGCGGCTGGCGCATTCGCCTGAGCAATCGGCGACAGCATGCGCTCGCGCGGCTGCGGCTGCCCGTCGTCGACGTGGACCTCGAGTTCCACGGCTATTCGGCGGCCGAGGTCGACCGCTTCATGGAACGCTTCCACGCCTCTTTCCGCCGCGGCGGCGGGTGAGCGGGGCGCAGCCAGCCGCGAAGCGCCCCACTGATGCGACTCGATTAGGAGCACGCCGCTTGCCCAGTGGGCGCTTGGCAACTCGATGCACTTTCCGCGTCCGGCCTTCGTTGACGCACTGCAACATAGCCCCTACACTCGCGGCGCCCCTAGACTCGCGGCTCCCGCGGGCAAGGAGCCCCGAAGGCAAGCCATGGAAGCGCCAAAGCAGCCGACGATCAGGCCGAAGGTGGCCTATTTCTCCTCCGGACCCTGCGCCAAGCGCCCGGGCTGGACGCCGGCTGCGCTGGGCGAGGCCTGCCTCGGCCGCTCGCACCGCTCCAAGGACGGCAAGGCGAAGCTCGCCCTCGTCATCGAGCAGAGCCGCCGCGTGCTCGGCGTGCCGCGCGACTATCGCATGGCCATCGTGCCGGCCTCCGACACGGGTGCGGTCGAGATGGCGCTGTGGTCGCTCTTGGGCGCGCGCGGGGTCGACGTGCTGGCGTGGGAGAGCTTCGGCAAGGGCTGGGCCCAGGACGTGACCAAGGAGCTCAAGCTCGCCGACGTGCGCGTGCTCGAGGCGCCTTACGGCAAGCTCCCCGAGTTGGCGACGGTCGACTTCGGCCGCGATGTCGTCTTCGCCTGGAACGGCACCACCTCGGGCGTGCGCGTGCCGAACGGCGATTGGATCGACGCCAGGCGCGCCGGGCTCACCATCTGCGATGCCACCTCGGCCGCCTTCGCGATCGCGCTGCCGTGGGACAAGCTCGACGTCGTCACCTACTCCTGGCAGAAGGTGCTGGGAGGCGAGGCGCAGCACGGCATGCTGGTGCTCTCGCCGCGCGCGGTCGAGCGCCTCAAGACCTACAGCCCGCCTTGGCCGCTCCCGAAGCTCTTCCGCCTGACCAAGAGCGGCAAGCTCTTGGAGGGCGTCTTCAAGGGCGAGACCATCAACACCCCCTCCATGCTGTGCGTCGAGGATGCGCTCGAC
>DASPPM010000090.1:0-18323 GCA_035625535.1 Alphaproteobacteria bacterium | reverse complement strand
GTGCGCCTGCCGCGGCTCGACATCAACGATATCGTCGCGATCGCCGACTTCATCTTCGCCCACCTTGGGCTCGGGGACTTGAAGCGCGGCGTCGCGTGAGGCGGCCATGGCCCAGCTCAGCGACGACTGCTTCGCCCATGGTGGGAGCTTGATGGGCGTAGATGAGGCGCTCGGGCTCCTCGAGCGCCGCGTCCGCTGCATCGCCGCCAGCGAGACGGCACCGCTTGCGGAAGCCCTCGACCGCATCCTCGCCGAGGACTTGGCCGCCGCGCGCAACGTGCCGCCCTACGACAACTCGGCCGTGGACGGCTATGCGGTCTCCTTCGACGATCTCGCGCCCGGGCGCGAGACGCGCCTCAAGATCGCCGGACGCGCCGCCGCGGGCCATCCTCTCGGCCGAGCGCACGCGCGGGGCGAGGCGGTGCGCATCTTCACCGGTGCCGCCATGCCCGAGGGGGCGGACACGGTGATGATGCAAGAGGATTGCCTGAAAGAGGGCGATGAGGTCGTCATCCCGCCCGGCATCAAGCGCGGCGCCAACCGGCGCAAGGCGGGCGAGGACGTGAAGGCCGGCTCCATCATCCTTCGCGCCGGCCGCCGTCTGCGGCCCCAGGACATCGGGCTCGCCGCCTCGGTCGGCTGTACCACGCTTCCTCTCCGCAAGGCGCTCCGCGTCGCCGTTTTCTCGACGGGCGACGAGCTGCGCGAGCCCGGCAGCGACATCCCGCCCGGCACCGTCTACGACGCCAATCGCTTTACCCTCGCCGCCCTCTTGCAGCGCCTCGGCTGCGCCGTCGCCGATCTCGGCATCCTGCCCGATCGGCGCGCCGTCATCGAGGGCGCCCTTGCCGAGGCGGCCCAAGCCCATGACGCGATCATCACCTCGGGCGGGGTGTCGACGGGCGAGGAGGATCACGTGAGGGCGGCGCTCGAGGCGCTCGGCAGCCTCCACTTCTGGCGCCTCGCGATCAAGCCCGGCCGGCCCTTGGCCTTCGGCCAGATCCGAGGCAAGGCCTTCCTCGGGCTGCCCGGCAATCCGGTCGCCATGATGGTGACCTTCCTGCGTTTCGCGCGCCCGCTCCTCTTGCGCCTCATGGGCTGCGGCGAGACCGCACCCGTGCTCTACCGGGTGCGCGCCGACTTCGAGCACAAGAAGCGGGAGGGCCGGCGCGAATGGGTGCGCGCGCGCCTCGTCCCCGACGGCGCCGGCGGGGTGATGGCGCGCAAGTTCCCGCGCGAGGGTGCGGGCATCCTCTCCTCGATGGTCGAGGCGGACGGGCTCGCCGAGCTGCCCGAGAGCTTGACCCACCTCGAGCGCGGGAGCATGGTCGATTTCCTCCCCTTCAGCGAGGTGAGCTGATGAAGCTGATCTACTTCGCCTGGCTCAAGCAGCGCACGGGGACGGCCGCGGAGGAGGTGACGCCGCCCGAGGAGGTCAGAGACGTGGCAGCGCTGCTCGAATGGCTGAGATCGCGCGGGCCCGGCTATGCCGCGGCCTTGAGAGACCTCTCGGTCGTGCGCGTCGCGGTCAACCAGGAGTTCGCGCGGCTCGATCATCGCCTCGAGCCGGGCGACGAGGTGGCCCTCTTCCCGCCGGTGACGGGAGGCTGAGCATGATCCGCGTGCAGCGCGAGGATTTCGATCCCGCCCGCGAGATACAGGCCCTGGTCGAGGGCAAGCACCAGATCGGCGGCGTGGTAAGCTTTGTCGGCCTGGTGCGCGAGCTCGCTCCCGGCGGCGCCATCAGTGCTATGACGCTCGAGCATTACCCCGGCATGACCGAGCGCAAGCTCGCCGAGATCGAGGCCGAGGCGCAGGCGCGCTGGCCCCTTGCCGCGAGCCTGATCATCCACCGTTACGGCAGGCTCGAGCCGGGCGAGCGCATCGTGCTGGTGGCGACCGCGTCCTCCCATCGCGATGCCGCCTTCGAGTCCTGCCGCTTCCTCGTCGACTGGCTCAAGACCAAGGCGCCCTTCTGGAAGCTCGAGGAGACGCCCCAAGGCGAGCGCTGGGTCGAGGCCCGCGCCGAGGACGATAGGACCGCCCAAGGATGGGCCGAGCCCAAATCCAAGCCCGAGGCGGCGGAGTGAAGTAGCGGGCACCTCACCACACGAAGGTGGGATGGCCGCCGTCGGCATAACCGCGAGTTTGACGAAAACTGTCCCTTGAGGACTCGTGTGAGGGCTGTATATTATCATTTCCGGATATGATATGAAAAATCGACCGTCCGAATACGGGCTCGAGTTCCTGCTGGCCTTCGACGGGCGCGTCCACCACCTCGAAGAAGGTTATTGGATCAAGTTCGAGATCAAGCGGGTCGAGGCGACCAGGAAGCGGCCACATGGGCTGTCCTACGCGTTCACGCTGCATGCTCCGGATGGCACGCGACTGGTCGGGTTCGACAATGCCCACGGGGTTCCGGCCAAGAGTTCCCGTCTGAAGCGACGACCGGAAGCGAGCGATCACTGGCACCGGACAGAGAACGATCCGGGCAGGCCTTATGAATTCAAGGATGCCGATACCTTGCTTCAGGATTTCTTTCGGGAAGTCCGCAGAATTCTGAGCGATCGCGGTATTTCCGAAACCGTTGTCAAGGCCCGGGAAGAGAGGAAGTGACGACATGAAGCGACACAAGATTCAAGACTTGGGCTCTCTTGAACGAGAGATGCGCGCCGTGGTGCGCGGCGAGCGGCCGGCGCCGGTTGATGCGGCCAAGCCGAGCTTCAATTCCGTGGATGCCTTGGTGCGGCTCTTGACGCCGATAAACCGGGAGCTTCTTGCCATCATCCGCGACCGCAAGCCGCAATCGGTCGCGGAGCTGGCACAAATGAGTGGGCGGTCGCAACCGAACCTCACGCGCACATTGGCGAAGATGGAAGCGGCGGGCTTCATCACGATGGAGGCAGTTGGCCGCCGCCGCAAGGTGCCGAGCGTTGCCGTCAAGAAGATTGTCGTCGAGATCGACCCTTATTCGGATCGCGACCGCCTCAGCATCGCATAGGGTCAGTCACCACACGAACGCCGGTATCGCGGCGATCGGGATGTGGCCGGCGCGCGCGCAGGCCTCGGCGAGCGCCTGGGGGTCCGGGTGCTCGCCGTGCGCGATGCCGAGCTCCTCGGCATGGATGCCGCCGGTGACGAGGACGGCATCGATGCCTGCGGCCTCGGCGCCTGCGATGTCGGTGCGCAGCGAATCGCCGATCGCCACGATGCGCGCGCGCTCGGCAATGCCCATGTGCGCGAAGCAGAGCTCGTAGATGGGCGGATAGGGCTTGCCGAAGTAGCGCACGTGCCCGCCCATCTCCTCGTAGCGCCGGGCGAGCGTGCCGGCGCAGAGCACGCGTTTGCCGCCGCGGATCACCACGAGGTCCGGGTTGGCGCAGATCATCGGCAGGCGCTTCTTGGCGCCGACCGCGAGTGCGGGCTCGTAGATGTCGAGCTTGTCGTCGTCCCAGTCGACGCCGGTCGCGAGGATGAACTCGGCCTCCTCCATGCGCTCGACGCGGTCTAGATCGAGCCCACCGAGCATGCCGTGATCGCGCTCCGGGCCCATCAGATAGCACTTGCGCCCGAGGTTGGCGAAGAACGGCTCGTCGCGCCGGCGCAGCGCCCAGTAGGCGGCCTCGCCCGAGGAGATGAGCTCGTCATAGAGCTCGGGACCGATCCCCATCTTCTTCGCCATGGCGCTCACGATCTCGGCCGAGCGGCGCGGCGCGTTCGAGAGGAGGATCACGCGCTTCTTGAGCCGCCTCAAGCGGCCGAGCGTGTCGGCCACGCCGGCATAGGGCGAGATTCCGTCGTGGATCACGCCCCACAGGTCGAGCACGAAGCCGTCGTAGCGCGCGGCGAAGGGCGCGATCCCCGGATAAAAGGGAATCGCCGCCGGCCGGGGCATGAGGCTCTGCGTGCGCGAGTCGGAGGGGCTCATGGCGGGCGCCTTTTGCCACGGCGCGAGGCGCTTTGGAAGGGGCTATCGCGGCACGCGCCGAAACAAGCGTAGGAAGAGCGTCGGGCTCAGCGGTGATCGGCGCCGACCGCTTCTGCGACCGCGCGGAAGCCGTCCCCGCGGAGGAGGCCGGCGAGCTCGGACTTGATGCGGGCGATGAGACTTGGCCCGGCATAGACGAGGGCCGTGTAAAGCTGCACGAGCGAGGCGCCCGCGCGAATCTTCGCGTAGGCGTCGGCCCCGCTTGCGACGCCGCCCACGCCGACGATGGGGATGCGGCCCTCGCTCAGGCGATACATCTCGGCGAGGATGCGGGTCGAGAGCGCCATGAGCGGCGGCCCCGAGAGGCCTCCTGCCTCGCCGCGATGACGGCTCTTGAGCGTCGCCGGGCGAGAGAGCGTGGTGTTGCCGACGATGAGCCCGTCGAGGCCGCGCGACAGTGCCACTTGCGCGATGTCGCGGCAATCCTCGGGTGCCAAATCGGGGGCGATCTTGACGAGAATCGGCGGCCGCGCAGTCCCTGCCTCGGCGCGCGCCTGTTGCACGGCAGCGATGAGCGCATCGAGGGAGTCGCGCCCTTGCAGCGCGCGCAGGCCCGGCGTGTTGGGCGAGGAGACATTGATCGCGAGATAGTCCGCGTGCGCCGCCAACGCGGTGACGCCGCGGCGATAGTCGGCCGCCGCGTCGCGGCTCTCCTTGTTCATGCCGAGATTGGCGCCCAAGATGCCGCGCCCGCGGTGCCTGGCGGCGAGGCGCCGTACGGTGGCGGCAAGGCCTCGGCTGTTGAAGCCGAGCCGGTTGATGAGGGCGCGGTCCTCGGCCAAGCGGAAGAGGCGCGGCCTCGCGTTGCCGGGCTGCGGCTCGGGTGTCACGGTACCGATCTCGACGAAGCCGAATCCCAAGGCAAAGAGCGCGTCTGCCGCCTCGGCGTCCTTGTCGAAGCCGGCGGCAAGCCCGATCGGGTTGGGGAAGTCGAGGCCGAGGACGCGCGTCGCGAGGATCGCATCATCTGGCCCGCGTGCCGGCATGACGAGACCCCGGCGCAGAAGCCAGATGGTCGCGCGGTGCGCGCGCTCGGGCGGCAGCAGGCGGAGGCAAGCGACAGCGAGGCGGGCGAGATCCGGCCGGGACATGGGGCGAAGCTAACCTAAACACCCTTTGCTCACCAGCGCCGCACTTTACGCGAACGCCCGTCTCGGCCAATCTTGCGCAATGCGGAAGACCGTTCTCGGGCTGGCCCTCGCCGCAGCATGCATTGCGCTTGGCGCAGCGGCGTTTGCTGCCGAGCCCGCCGATCTGGCGGAAACGCTTCGCTTGGCCCTCATGCTGGGCTGCGCAGACGCAAACTGGACGCCCGCACAAATGGCGGCGCAAGTGCCCGGCGCCATCTCGGCGCGTCGAGAGTCCATCCCCCCACGCGGACCGCCGAGCGGCACCAAATGGACCTTCGCCTTGAGCAACGGCGGCCAAGTGCTGCTCGAAAGCTACATGCGCGGCGGCCGAATCCTGACGCTGCTTGCCGAGTATGACGAGCCGCGCCCACGCGGCCCCCGGCCGCTCCTTGCCGCCGTGGCCGGCGATGGCTGCTTTCTTGCCAGCGTCCGCCGCCTGATCTACGACGAGAGCGGGCATGCCGTGGCCGTCGAGCTGCTCGACGCCCGCATGGAGCCGACCGGCCGGCGCGAGCTCCTCGATGCCGACCCGCCGAGCGGCCGCGATCCGGGCGGGGTCACCGTCGCCCAGGTCGACACCGGCGTCAACTATCTGCTGCCCGAGGTCGCTGCGCACCTGGCGCGCGATGCGGCGGGCCGGCCGCTCGGCTACGACTATTGGGAGATGGACGCGCGGCCCTTCGATCGCCATCCGATCGCCTCGCCTTTCTTCCCCGAGCGCCACGGCACCAAGACCGCGAGCGTGCTCCTGCGGGAGGCCCCGCAGACGCGCCTCATTCCCTACCGCTACCCGCGCCCGGACATGAGCCGATTTGCCGCCCTCGTTGACGACGCGGCGGCGAAGGGTGCAGCCATTCTCATGCTCTCGCTCGGCAGCGAGGATCGCGAGGAATGGCAGGGCTTCGCCGCGGCGGCACGGCGCCACCCGGAGATGCTCATCGTCGTCTCCGCGGGTAACGACGGGCGCGATCTCGACCAGAAGCCCGTCTTTCCGGCCGCCCTCGAGCTTGCCAACAAGATCACCGTGACCTCGGCCGATCCGGCGACCGGCCGGCCTGCGCGCGATGCCAACTGGGGCGCCCGCGCGGTCGATCTCGCGGTCCCCGGCGAGAACATCCGGGTCATCAATTACACGGGCGAGGAGGAGCGAGTCTCGGGCTCGAGCTACGCCGCACCGCGCGTGGCCGCACTTGCCGCCCGCCTCCTCCTTGCCCATCCCGGTTGGCATGCACCCGAGCTCGAGGCGGCCATCTTCGCCCGGGCCAAAGCCGTCATGGTCGACGGCAAGCCCTTGCTGCGCCACGGCGCCATCCTCAATCCGCTAACGCCCTGAGGGGACGGCCCGGGCCGGGCCGCCCTCGCGCATTCTCCCGGCAAGCCTCCCTTGCAGCGGGCACAACCCTGCTGCGCGAGCCGTCCGGGTGGACAAGCGGCCCTCAGCCGCTATGCTGGCCCCCCGGATAATCGGGACTGGAAAATCGGGGTCGGGAAAGCAGGAAGGAGGCCGCACGATGGCCGGAGAAGCTGGCAGACGGGCCTGGAGCTACATCGACGGCAAGTGGCTCGAGGGCAATCCGCTGATCATGGGCCCGCTCACCCAGGCGGCATGGCTGAGCGCCACCGTCTTCGATGGCGCCCGCGCCTTCCAGCGCCGCATCCCCGATCTCGACCTGCATTGCGCGCGCGCCGTCAAGTCGGCGCTCAGCATGGGTCTCAAGCCCAAGGTCGAGGCCAAGGAGATCGAGCGGCTGGCGCGCGAGGCCGTGGCCAAGTTCCCGCCCGACGCCGAGCTTTACATCCGCCCGATGTTCTTCGCCGAGGGCGGCGGCGTGGAGCCCGATCCGGATACCACGCGCTTCGTGCTCTCGGTCTACGATTCGCCGATGCCCAAGGACGTTCCGTTCAGCGCCTGCCTCTCGCCCTTCCGCCGCCCCACGCCTGAGACGGCCCCCACCGAGGCCAAGGCGTCCTGCCTCTATCCGAACGTCTCGCGCGCGCTCAGGGACGCGCGGGAACGCGGTTACGAGAACGCGGTCATGCTCGACTCTGCGGGCAACGTCGCCGAGTTCGCGAGCGCCAACCTCTTCATCGTCAAGGACGCCGTCGCCTCGACGCCGGTGGTCAACGGCTGCTTCCTCGCGGGCATCACGCGCCAGCGCGTGATCAAGCTTTTGGACGATGCCGGGGTCGAGGTGCGCGAGGAGCGCATCACCTTCCCAGACGTGCTCGCGGCGGACGAGGTTTTCTCGAGCGGCAATTTCGCCAAGGTCCTCGCCTGCTCGAAGGTCGACAGCCGCGACTTCCAGCCGGGCCCCGTCTACCGCAAGGCGCGCGAGCTCTACTGGAAATACGCCGACAGCGCGAGGCTGTAAGGGCGGAGGGCATTCATAGCACCGCCTCGAGTCCTTTGTTGCGTATCAACCACAGCAGCTTGAGGGTTGCCCCTCTCGGCCGCTTTGCGCCGCGTTCGAGCTGGCTGATATAGTTCGTGGTCACGTTCAGGCAGCGGGCGAGAATCGCTTGGCTTACGCCCTCGCGTTTGCGCAGAGCCTGAATATCCCTGGCCGACAACGCATTGACCGTGGTCAGGCAGCGGACATCGAACTCCCGCATGGTCTTCTTATCTGCGAGCCCAAGCCGATGCATGCCGCGCACGCCTTCGTGCACGGCCGCAGCGACTTCGCTCCGGTACTCACGCCTCTTCATCGTATGCCACCTCCGTTAATTCGCGCCCAGCGATCATCGCTTCGATGCCGCGCGTGTCGAGCGCCAGCAGCAATGCTCCGTAGTCTTTCAGATCCCTCACGTCAGCCATGCTCAGATTCGATTGATCGCTCTTTGCGAATCCGAACAGAAAGACGGCCCGTTCGCCAGTGCGATAAGCAACAACGGTGCGGTATCCCCCGCGCCGACCCTCGCCCGGACGGGCCAAGCGCTGCTTAATGAGACCATGCCCAAGATCGGCATCGACCAACCCATGCTCGGCGCGCCAAATCGCTTCGCACAACGCCGCGTCGTCGATCCCTTCCTTACGCTGAAAGCGCCGGAAGCTCTTGGTCTTGAAAACCCGCATTTCTCCGCACTGAGAGATATAGCACCAAGTCACATAGTGTTCAAGAATGGCCTCCCTGCCGAGGCGGATGGCCGCTGTATCAAGTGTCGTCGAACCTCAGGCCCTCACCCCATCCCTGGCAGGTCCGGCTCCTCAGCAGGATAGCTGACGCGCCCGCCCTCGACCCGGGCGAAGGGCGTGAGCTTGTGCGCCTGGTGCCGCGCCTCGCTCAAGATGTGCTCGACCGCATGGCCGCGCACGAGAAGCGCGTCCGCGACGAGCGAGCGATGGCAGCGCCAGGGTACGGCCTCCGCGCACATCACCGCCGTCGGGGCCGCCTCAGCCTCAGCGACGAGCGCCGCGAGCTCGGCCGCGAACTCCTCGGTCACCATGTAGTCCGCGAAGCCGCGGAAGCCGTCGTTGCGCCAGCCGCGGTTCGCGGAGTCCGCGCGCGGGCGGCGCAGCCCGCCCAAGCCCTTGCGGTGCTCGTAGGCGATGCCGGCGGCGGCGAGCGCCTCAGGCAGCGTCTCGCGGTTGAATTGCGGATTGTGGCGCGAGCGCGGGATGGTGCGGATGTCGACGAGCCGCTTGATCCCGTGCGCCCTCAGCATGGCAATGAGCGCCTCGAGCGAGCGGTTCGAATGCCCGATGGTGAAGAGCGTGAGCTTTTGGCCGGCGCGCGCGCTCATGGTTACGCAGCGCTCAAATCCTCGCCGGCGAGCGCCTTCCTAAGGAGAGCCGCGGTCTCGGGAATCCCGTAAAGCGCTATGAAGGAGCCCATGCGCGGGCCCTGGCTCTGGCCGAGCAGCACCTCATAGAGCGCCTTGAACCATTCGCGCAGGTTGGCGAAGCCGTGGCGCTTGCCGATCTCGTAGATCTCGGTCTGGATCGCCTGGCCCCCGATGCCGGGCGGCACGCGCTCGAGCATGGCCAAGAGCTCCTCCATCGCCGCGCGCTCTTGCGCATCGGGCGCGCGGTAGCGCTTCGCCGGCTTCACGAAGTCCCGGAAATATGCGATCGCGTAGCCCACGAGGCGATCCAGAAGCGGTTGGCTCTCGGGCGTCGCCCCCGGCGCGTAACGCGAGATGAAGCCCCACATCACGGCCTTGTCCTCGGCATGACACACGCTCGCGAGGTTGAGGAGGAGGCCGTAGCTGATCGGGAGCACCGCGTGCGGAGGGCGGCCGTGGTGAACGTGCCAAACCGGGTTCTCGAGCCGCTCGGCCTCGGACTGCGTCGGGTAGGCCTCGAGCAGCGTCAGATACTCGTCCACGCTCTTGGGGATGACGTCGAAGAAGAGGCGCTTCGCCGCGCGCGGCCTCTGGAACATGTAGTAGGAGAGGCTCTCGGGCGGGGCATAGGCGAGCCATTCCTCGATGGTGAGGCCGTTCCCGCGCGACTTCGAGATTTTCTCGCCCTTCTCGTCGAGGAAAAGCTCGTAGGTGAAGCCTTCCGGCGGCGGTGCGCCCAGGATGCGGCAAATCCGGCTCGAGAGCTTGACGGAATCGATGAGGTCCTTGCCCGACATCTCGTAGTCGACGCCGAGTGCTATCCAGCGCATCGCCCAGTCCACCTTCCATTGCAGCTTGCAATGCCCGCCGGTGACCGGCACTTCGACTGGCGCATTTGTCGCGGGATCGCGGTAGACCACGCTGCCGGCCTCGGGCTTGCGCTCGACCATGGGGACCTGGAGCACGACGCCCGTGCGCGGGCAGACCGGGAGGAAGGGGCTGTAGGTCGAGCGGCGCTCGGGTCCGAGGGTGGGAAGCACCACCTCCATCACCCCATCGTAATGCTTGAGTACGGAAAGAAGCGCTCTGTCGAACAGGCCGCTCTTGTAGCACTCGGTCGAGCTCTTGAACTCGTACTCGAAGCCGAACTCGTCGAGGAAGGCGCGGAGCCGCGCGTTGTTGTGCGCGCCGAAGCTCGGGTAGGTGCCGAAGGGATCGGGCACGGACGTGAGCGGCTTGCCGAGATGCTGGGCCAGCATCTCCCGGTTGGGCACGTTGTCGGGCACCTTGCGCAGGCCGTCCATGTCGTCGGAGAAGGCGAAGAGTCGGCTAGGCAAGTCCGAAAGCCGCCGGAAGGCCTCGCGCACCATCGTGGTGCGCGCGACCTCGGCGAAGGTGCCGATGTGCGGCAGGCCCGAGGGACCGTAGCCGGTCTCGAAGAGCACGTAGCCCTTGGCGGCCGGCTTGCCGTCCAGCCGTACCAAAAGTTTCCGCGCCTCCTCGAAGGGCCAGGCCCGTGCCAGAAGCGCGAGTTCCCGCTCGCTCGCCATGGCGCTCTCCGCGTCGCCCTCGAAGCGCATGCCCCGTCCGAGCGTTGCTCAGGTTTCTAAGCACTCGAGGCCGAGCGGTCAATCGCGATTGGCGGGCGCTCGCACGTCGATCTTGGCGGCGAAGGGCGGGGGTGCTAACCTCGCGCTTACAACCAGGGATGGTACCTGCCGCCTGCGGCGCGCGCCCGAGCGACAGCCGACCGCCCTCCCGAGGTAGACATGCCTGACCCCGTTCCTCCCACAGCGCCGTTCGACCTCTGGCCGTTCGAAGAGACGATGCGCATGGCGCTCGCGACGGCACGAAGCAAGGACAACCGCGAGCTCCTCGTCGTGCCCGCCGATGGCGCCGTGGCTTCGCTGAGGGGCCCTTTCCTCCGTTGGCTCCTCGTCGAGGCGATCCCCGCCTTGAATCTGCCGCTCATCCATTTCGAGCTGAGCGATGCGGTCATCACCCATGAGCTAGATCTAAGCGGCACGAAGTTGACGGTCTTGCCGCGGTTCGCGAACTGCCGATTCAACGGTCCAATCAACCTGGAGGATGCGGAGATCATTGGGTTCGAAATGATCGCCGGAAGCGCGCTCAAAATCTCTGCCGACAGACTCACGACCACGGGCTCGCTCTTGGTGCGCGCGGCGAACCCCGACGATGAATATCCGCCCGTCGGACAGCAGCCCGAGATCGAAAAGCAGATCCGGCTGTGCGGAGCCAACATCCATGGCAACCTCGATCTCAGCGGGTGCAGGCTCCGTGGCCGAAATCCGCCCGGCAAGAAGCGCGTGCCGCTGTTCGCGGACGGCCTCACCGTCGAGGGCAACCTAATTCTCGGATACGGGTTCGAGGCAGACGGGGAAATCCGGCTCAACGGTTGCGAGATCCATCGCAATTTGGACTGCTCCGGTGCGCACCTGCGTAACTTGCCGGACGATGCCGCGCACGACCCGGCGCCTTACACCCTCTCTGCGGCGGGGGCACACATTGCCGGCAGCGTGTATATGTGCCGGACGCCGGCCTGGGTGCACGAGCCCGTCGACTTCGTTTCGGAGGGGACCCTGCGCCTCGACGGAGCGAAGATCGACGGCGACTTGGATTGCACGGGCGGGCAATTCACGGCGATAGCCTTCGCACGCGAGAATTGGCGCCGCGAGACCGGCACCGACAGCGATCTCTATGCCATCAGGGCGGATAGCATGGAGGTGGGCGGCGATATTAAGCTTGTGGGCGCATTTCATGTGCAAGGAACCGTGGACTTGACCGGGGCCAAGATCGGAGACGATTTCATTTGCGTGGATGGATTCTTCGACTTCCCCGGGGAGGATGCGCTTTGCGCAGACGGCATTACCGTCTCGGGAACCACCTCTCTCTGTCGCAGTTCCGCCGACAATGACCGTACAACCACCAACGGAATCCTGCGCTTTCCGCTGGCGACCTTCAAGCAGGGGTTCTTCGTCGAGCGCGCGGCATTCGACGTGAACGGCACCTACTGCAACTGGTTGCGCGGACCGACGACCGCGGGCGAGCTCAATTGTCCGGGGCGCGGCATTTGCGGCATTTTTGCGCCCCTTGCAGAAGTGAACGGCGAGTTCCGCTGGCGGGAGATAAAGAAGCCTCCTCCCCGCGACCGCCACAATCCGCTTTGGCTCCATCTTGCCGGATCGAAAGCCGACAGGGTCACCGACGACGAGCCGAGTTGGAGGAACCTCGATCGCTTCAATGTAATCGAATGCGACTACAGCAGCCTCTCTCATTTGAGCGGCGATGTCGCTTGGCGCGTCCGCGAGCTGGACGGCGAGTACGCCATCCTCAATCCGCGCGCCGACGCAGGCCGGCTTACCTGGTCGGTCGGATACATGGTCTTGGCCTGGTGCGCATTCGCTCGCGCATGTTGTCGCCGATGCTTGTCAGCCCAAGCGACTGATCGATTCGAGAAGGCGGTAGAGCACTTTTACCCGCAGCCTTATATCCAGCTGGCCAAGACGTTTCGCGATGCGGGCTATGAAGATGCAGCCGATGAGGTCCTCGTGCGTCTCGAGCGGAACAGGACACGCTACGCCAATTTCGGTGCCGCTCACCAGTTTTGGCGCTGGATCCTCGGGCTCGGCCTGCAGTACGGATACGCACCCTTTCGAGCTCTGCGGATCTTGTTGATATGGACGGCTGTCAGCGCCGTGAGCTTCCAGATGGCTTTTCATGACAAATTGATCGTCGCCGCCAAGGACAACTCGTGCCCGACAGCCAAAGCAGGCTCGAGCGGAGAGGAGACCAAGAGCAATGACGCGAAATCTGATGCGGCGGCCGGAGACACGTCCTGCATCGCCTTCAGCGCGCTCGTCTTTGCGGCCGACACATTGGTGCCCATCGTCGATCTCAATCAAAAGAAGAATTGGCTGCCAAAATCCCCAAGTATGCTACCCGAGGAAAACAGCGGCGCCGCCATGGCACATTGGTGGCAGGCGATTGTGCCGGCGCTGGAGGACTTCCCGTCGTCGGGTCCGACTCTCCTTCTCATCTTCAACACCTTTTTCGGTTGGCTCATGACCACCCTCTTCGCCGCCGGCGTGAGCGGACTTGTGCGGGGGAGCAAGGATAGCGGCTAGGCCGAGAGAGGCAACCCGAGACCGGCGCGCGCGGCAGCAGAGCTTCGACGGGATGGCGAAGGCCGAGCGTCTCATGTAAGCCAGGCTCAGTAACCGCGCGCGGGCGCTGGAGCGTATACGCTCCGACCGTCCTCCTCTCGCTCGCGGGCATGACGGCGTCAAAAACGATTCTTTTATTTCCCAGCTAACCCCGAGCAACGCTGCCGGCGCGTGGCGGCGGTAGAGGACCCCTGTATACTCGCCCCATGACCGCGGCCCCCTCTCCCTTAGGCCGACCCGCCCGCTTCGCGGCCCCTGCGCTTGCCGTCCGGCTGCGCGTGGCCGCCTGGCTCTCGGAGGAGGGCGAGATCGAGACGCTGCCGCTCGCCGAAGCGCGCGCGCGGCTCGCCCACGCGCAGAAGCCCCTCCTCTGCCACCGCCCGCTCGTGGCGCGGCGTCTCGGCATCGACCGGCTGCCGTCCCGCGACCTGCTCGAGCTCTACGCCTTCGTGCGGCCGGCGAGCTTCGTGCTCCCGACCGCGCGCGGGCTGGCCGAGGCCTTGAGCCTGGCAGCGCCCGTGAGCGTCGAGGACGAGGCCTTGACCCTTCTCCAGGCCGCCCTACGCCTCTTGGCCGAGCTCGCCGCACGCGAGGGCGGCAACGCGGATACCGTGGCGCTTGCGCAGGCCATGACGCGCGGCGAGTGGAGCTGGGGCCGCGCCGTGCTCGAGGCGCTGGGAGCGAAGGAGGACATCTGGGAGCGCAGTGCCGCCTTCGCCGTGTGGAAGCGCCTGCCCTCGATCGAGGACTGGGCGCCCGAGCCGCCCTCGGGCCATCGCCCTGTCTCTCCCGCGGAGGCGCGCGAGCGCTTGGCGACCCTTCTCGGGGCCGAGGCCGAGGACCGCCCGCAGCAGGCCGATTACGCCTCGGCGCTCAGCGCCGCCTTCCAGCCGCGCAACGAGGCCGGCGTGCCCCACTTCGTGCTCGCCGAGGCGGGCACCGGTGTGGGCAAGACGCTCGGCTATTTGGCCCCCGCGAGCCTGTGGGCCGAGAAGAACGACGGACCGGTCTGGATCAGCACCTACACGCGGAACCTCCAGCACCAGCTCGACCGCGAGCTCGACCGGCTTTATCCCGCCGCGGCCGAGAAGGCGCGCAAGGTGGTGATCCGCAAAGGGCGGGAGAATTACCTCTGCCTCCTCAATATGGAGGAGGCGACGGAGGCGGCCCGACTCAATCCGCGCGAGGCGGTGGCGCTCGGCCTCCTGGCGCGCTGGGCCGGCAAGACGCGCGACGGCGATATGATCGGCGGAGACTTTCCCGCCTGGCTCGTCGATCTCGTCGGCCGCGAGCGCAGCCTCGGCCTCGCCGACCGGCGCGGAGAGTGCATCTATGCCGCCTGCCCCCACTATCAGAAGTGCTTCATCGAGCGCAGCGTGCGCCGCGCCCGGCGCGCCGAGATCGTGGTCGCCAACCACGCGCTCGTCATGGTGCAAGCGGCGCTCGGCGGGATCGACGACAGCTATCTGCCCACGCGCTACGTCTTCGACGAGGGTCACCACGTCTTCGATGCCGCCGACGGCGCCTTCTCGGCCCATCTCTCGGGGCGCGAGACGGCCGAGCTCAGGCGCTGGCTGCTCGGCGCCGAGGCACGCTCGCGCAGTCGCGCGCGGGGCCTGAAGCGCCGCGTCGAGGACCTCGTCGCCGACGATGCCGCGGCGGCGGCAGCGCTCGACGCCATCCTCAAGGCGGCGCTGGCGCTCGCGGCCGACGGCTGGCTGCAGCGCCTGCAGCAGATGGGGCCCGTCGGGCCAACTGAAGCGTTCCTCGCCAAGGTGCGCCAGCAGGTGAACGCGCGTGCGCACGATCCCGGAACGCCCTATGACCTCGAGACCGCGACGAGCGAGCCGGTCGACGGCCTCCTCGACGCGGCGGCTCTGCTCGAGGGGGCGCTCGAGCGTCTGCTCGCACCCATGCGCACGCTTGCGACGAGACTTGCGGCCCGGCTCGACGACGAGGCGGCGGAGCTCGACAGCGCGAGCCGCCTGCGCATCGAGGCGACCACGCGCGGGCTCTCGCGGCGCGCCGAGGCGCAAGTCGCGAGCTGGATTCACATGCTCAAGACCCTCGGCCGCACCACACCGCCCGAGTTCGTCGACTGGTTCTCGATCGACCGCCTCGACGGACGCGACGCGGACGTCGGTATGCACCGCCATTGGGTCGACCCGACGGCGCCCTTCATCGCCGCCGTCGCCACCCGCGCGCACGGAATCGCCGTGACCTCGGCCACGCTCACCGACGGCAGCGGCGACGTCGAGGCGGATTGGCAGGCGGCGGAA
This sequence comes from Alphaproteobacteria bacterium, assembly GCA_035625535.1. Taxonomy (GTDB): domain Bacteria; phylum Pseudomonadota; class Alphaproteobacteria; order JACZXZ01; family JACZXZ01; genus DASPPM01. The sequence goes on along the minus strand of DASPPM010000090.1, from coordinate 2,959 downwards.
GCGCGCACCGGTGCGCGCCACCTGCCCGGCCCGGCGATCCGCGCCGAGGTCCCCTCGCCCTTCGACTACGCAAGGCAGACCCGCGTCGTGGTGGTGACCGACGTGCGCAAGGATTCGCTCGACCAGGTCGCCGCCGCCTATCGCGAGCTCTTTCTCGCCGCGGGCGGAGGCGGGCTCGGCCTGTTCACCGCGATCTCGCGGCTTCGCGCGGTCTATCAGCGCATCGCGCCGGCGCTCGAAGAGGCGGGGGTGCCGCTCTTGGCGCAGCATGTCGACGCGCTCGACGTCTCGACCCTCATCGACATCTTTCGCGCCGAGGCGGATGCGTGCCTGCTCGGCACCGATGCCGTGCGGGACGGCGTCGACGTGCCCGGCCGCGCGCTGCGCCTCATCGTCTTCGACCGCGTGCCCTGGGCACGCCCGGACCTCTTGCACCGCGCGCGCAGGGCGGCCTTCGGCGGGCGGCGCTACGAGGACATGATCGCGCGGCTCCGCCTCAAGCAGGCCTTCGGCCGCCTGGTCCGGCGCGCCGACGACGCGGGCGTCTTCGTCCTCCTCGATCCCATGATGCCCTCGCGGCTCGCGGGCGCCTTCCCGCCGGGGGTAGCCCTCGAGCGGATCGGGCTCGCGCAAGCCGTGGCGCTCACACGCGAATTCCTCGCGCAGGAACACGGTCCAGCAGCACCCGTCCCAACCAAATGAGTCGCCGCCTCTCCCTCGCTCCGCTTTACATCGGGGAGGGAGGTAGAAACGCACGGCGGCGAAGCGAAGCCGGGGAAAAGTCGGATGGAGAAGCGGGAGCACCAACCGGACTGGAGAGTGCCCTTCGCCGCGACCTTCGTGATGCAGGCGCTCGCGGCGATCCTCATCGTGGCCATGCCCGTACTGGGGCCGCTCGTGACCGCCGCCGCCGGCAGGCCGCCAGAGGCGGTCGGCACGATCTCCACCCTCACAGCACTCGGCACGCTGTGGTTTCTCGCCGCAGGCACGCCGATCCTCGAACGCTTCGGCCCGCTTCGCAGCCTGCAGCTCGGCGCCCTTCTAGGGGCCGTCGGGCTGGCGCTTGTCTTGGCGGGCAGCTGGGGGCTCGTCCTCCTCGGCGCCTTCGCCATCGGCGTCGGTTATGGCCCGTCGCCGCCGGCAGGCAGCGAGATCCTGGCGCGCACCGTGCCGAAGGGGCGCCGCTCATTGATCTTCTCGGCGAAGCAAGCTGCCGTGCCTGCAGGCGGAATGGCGGCCGGACTCGTTTTGCCGGTGCTCGCGGCGCGTGACGGCTGGCGCGGAGCGCTCGCTGCCGCGGCCTTCTTCGCCGTCGTCCTCGCCTTGCTCATGCAGCCGTTGCGCGCTCGGCTCGATGCCGGACGAGGGGGGCAGAGCGCCCTCTTCCTTGCACGCATATTCGCGTTGAGGAGCCTCAAGGCTCCCTTTACCGGACTTGCCGGGCAACCGGGTCTCGTCGTCGTAAGCTATTGCGGCTTCGGCTTCGCCTGCGTGCAGGGCGCCATCACGGCATTCGCCGTCACTTTCCTCGTCGACCGCTTCGGGCTGAGGCTCAAGGACGCAGCCCTCGGCTTCACGCTCATGCAATGCGCGGGGATCGTCGCGCGGATTGTGATGGGCTGGATCGCGGATCTTGTCGCTTCCGCCATAAGGACGCTCACGGCATTGGCGCTTCTGTCCTCGCTCGTGCTCGGCGGGCTTGCCGCAGCGAGCCAGGCGAACGCCGCCGCACCGGCCGTGGTACTGCTCGGCCTGACCGGCTTCTTTTCGGCGAGCTGGAACGGCATCGTGCTTTCCGAAGTGGCAGCGCTCGCCCGGCCCGCGGAGATCGCCGCAGCGACCTCCTCAGCCACCTTCTTCATCTTCATCGGCTACAGCCTGTCGCCGGTTCTCTTCGGCGCGCTGGTGAGAGGGGCGGAGGGCTACGCTCTCGCCTTCGCGAGCTTGGCCATCCTCTCGCTTAGCGTGACGGCCCTCCTCGTGCGCGCGGGCCAAAGACGATCCGATGCATGATTGCGCCCTCTTGAGGCCGGCCGCATCTTTCCCTGCGCCGACCGCGGCTCCATAACTATCTCGAATCTCGAAGTTTTCCCTTGCGGGCAAGGTGCCAGCGGGTGCGGCGGCACGGCCGCTTCCGGCGGGCTTGACGGAAGCGCCCGCGCCTAGTCTAAGTCTTGCCGACGCGGATGAAGGGGGCGACATGAGCAATCATCAAGCCATCAATCACCACGACGCGCTCATCTACACGATGGTGCTGGCCTCCGCCGCCGACCAGGACATGACGGACGCGGAGTTGAGGACGATCGGCGAGATCGTGCGCTATCTGCCGATCTTCAAGGATTTCGACGGCGAACGCCTGCCGTCGGTCGCGCGCGCCTGCGCCGGGCTGCTCAACGACGCCAACGGGCTCGAGCGCCTGCTCGGCGCAATCAAGCGCGCCCTGCCGCGGGAGCTGCGCGAGACCGCGTATGCCCTCGCCTGCGACGTGATCGCCTCCGACGGCAAGGCGTCGCAGGAAGCGCTCCGGCTGCTCGAGATGCTGAGCGAGCGGCTCGAGATCGACCAGCTCGCCGCCGCCGCCATCGAGCGCGCGGCGCGCGTACGCCACGCCACCTTGCAGGCGCACTGAGCCGCAGGCGCTGAGCGCGGAAGCCGCAGCCGACGTCGGCGCCGCGGAGACGGGAGCCTCGTTCGGCCTTGCCACGCAAAAGGGGCCGCCCCTGTGGGGAGCGGCCCCGATGCTTTCGCAAGCCCCTGACGAAGTCGGCGCTCAGAAGTCCATGTCGCCCATGCCGCCGCCGGGCATCGGCGGGGCCGGCTTCTTCTCCGGGCGCTCGGCGACCATGGCCTCGGTGGTGACGAGGAGGCCGGCGATGGAGGCGGCGTCCTGGAGGGCGGTTCGCACCACCTTGGTCGGGTCGATGATGCCCGCCTTGAACATGTCGACGTAGGTGTCGCT
>DASPPM010000089.1:0-1461 GCA_035625535.1 Alphaproteobacteria bacterium | reverse complement strand
GATCCGCATCGTCGAGATCACCGGCCTCGATCGCCAGGCCTGCGGCGGCACTCATCTCACCTCGACCGGCGCCTCCCCGCCCATCCGCATCCTCAAGATCGACAACAAGGGCCGCCATAACCGCCGCGTCCGCATCGCCCTTGCCGGCTCGAGCGACAGCGGGAAATCAAGCGCTTAGCGCAGAGGGCGCAGAGGTTGCGCAGAGGACACCGGGGAAAAATTTCCCCTGCGGCCCCTGCGGAAACTCCGCGTCCTCCGCGCTGAACCTTGCTTCCTTTTTGTGGTAACGTGCGCCGCAAGAAGGAGGGCGCCAATGGAGTTCGGCATCCAGTTCTTCCCGGACGTGGGGCCGGCCGAGAAGTCGGGCCGGCAATATTGGCAGGAGGCGCTCGAGCTCGTCTCGCTTTGCGACGAGCTCGGCTACGGCCACGTGCGCACGGTCGAGCATTATTTCCACCCTTACGGCGGCTATAGCCCGAACCCCATCGTCTTCCTGACCGCGGCCGCCATGCGAAGCCGCAAGGCGCGTCTCGTCACCGGTGCCGTGCTGCCGATCTTCAATCACCCGCTCAAGCTCGCCGGCGAGATCGGCATGCTCGACGCCATCTCGGAGGGCCGGCTCGAGGTCGGCTTCGCGCGTGCCTTCCTGCCCCACGAGTTCGCCCGCTTCAACGTCTCGGTGAACGAGAGCCGCGCGCGCTTCGAGGAGGGGCTCGAGCAGGTGCGCCGTCTGCTCGAGGAGGAGAACGTCACGCTCGACGGCCGCTTCCACAGCTTCCGCAACGTGACCTCCCTGCCTCGCCCGACGCAGAAGCCGCGCCCGCCTTTCTGGATTGCGGCCCTGGCGACGCCGGAGAGCTTCATCGCTGCCGGGGCCGCCGGACACTCGATCATGGCGATCCCGCTCGCCGGCGGCAAAATGAGGGAGCTCTTAGCACTCTATCGCGAGGCGTGGCGCAAGGCAGGACACAAGGGCCTCGGCCGCGTCATGCTCGCCTTCCACATGCTCTGCTGCGAGACGCGCGAGGATGCCGTGCGGATCGCGCGCGAGCCGCTCAACCGCTATCTCAAGACCCTCGTCGCCGCCGCGTCGGACTGGACCGAGGGGCTGAGCTCCAAGGACTATCCCAACTACGACAAGATCATCGCGGGCCTCAGGGAGGAGACCTTCGAGAGCCAGGTCGAGAAGGGTGCCGCCTGGATCGGCACGCCCGACAGCATCGTCGAGCAAATCCGCGCCTACCAGGCGCTCGTCGGCGGCTTCGAGAGCGCCTCGATGCAGGTCAATTTCAACCTGGTCTCGCTCGAGGACGCCAGGCGCTCGATGCGGCTCTTTGCCCGCGAGGTGATGCCGAAGGCGGCCCGGCTCGCCGAGGCGGCTGAATAATCCTCGTCCCGTGCTATCCTCCGCCCGCGGCATGAGCAGTTGAGAGAGGACCCTTGGATGTGGCGGCCTGCCCT
>DASPPM010000088.1:0-2188 GCA_035625535.1 Alphaproteobacteria bacterium | reverse complement strand
CTTGAGATAAACGGGGGCGCCGTGCGCGTCCTCGCCAAGCGCCTCGCGCGCGAGATCGAGCTTGACCGAGCCGGCGAGCGCGTAAGCGACCACGAGGGGCGGGGAAGCGAGGTAGTTGGCCCGCGTCTGCGGATTGATGCGGCCCTCGAAGTTGCGGTTGCCCGAGAGCACGGCCGCGCAGACGAGGTCGCCCTCCTCGATCGCCGCCACGATCTGCTCGGGCAGCGGGCCCGAGTTGCCGATGCAGGTGGTGCAGCCGTAGCCCACCAGGTTGAAGCCGAGCTTGTCGAGCTCCGGCGCCAGCCCGGCTGCGGCGAGATAGTCGCTTACCACCTGGCTCCCGGGCGCAAGCGAGGTCTTGACCCAGGGCTTGACCTTGAGGCCCTTGCGATTGGCGTTCCGCGCCAAGAGGCCGGCCGCCACCAGCACGTTCGGGTTCGAGGTGTTGGTACAGCTCGTGATCGCGGCGATCACCACATCGCCGTCCTTGAGCTCGTAGTTGGCACCCTTGACCTTGACCGACTTCTTGCGCCCGGCCTCGCCCACGAAGTCCTTGAGGCTCAAATCGAAGCTCTTGGCGGCGCTTGAGAGCGCCACCTTGTCCTGCGGGCGCTTGGGGCCGGCGATCGAGGGCTCGACCGTGGCAAGATCGAGCTCGACCGTGTCGCTGAAGACGGGATCGGGCGTCGCCCCGTCGCGCCACATTCCTTGGGTCTTGGCGTAGGCCTCGACGAGCTTGACCCGCTCCTCGTTGCGGCCGGTGAAGCGCAGATAGCGAAGGGTCTCGCGGTCGATCGGGAAGAAGCCGCAGGTGGCGCCATATTCGGGCGACATGTTGCTGATCGTGGCACGGTCGGCGAGGGTGAGGCCGTCGAGGCCGGGTCCGTAATACTCGACGAACTTGCTCACCACGCCTTTCTTGCGCAGCATCTGCGTCACGGTGAGGACGAGATCGGTCGCTGTGGCGCCCTCCTTGAGCCGGCCGGAGAGCTTGCAGCCCACCACTTCGGGGATGACCATGGAGATGGGCTGGCCGAGCATGGCGGCCTCGGCCTCGATCCCGCCCACGCCCCAGCCGAGCACGGCGAGCGCGTTCACCATCGTTGTATGGCTGTCGGTGCCGACGAGCGTGTCGGGGTAGGCGAGTACCGTGCCGTTCTCCTCTGCCAGCCACACGGTCTGGGCGAGGTACTCGAGGTTCACCTGGTGGCAAATGCCGGTGCCCGGCGGTACCACGCGGAAGTTGTCGAAGGCCGTCTGGCCCCAGCGCAGGAACTCATAGCGCTCGCGGTTGCGCTCGAACTCCTGCGCCACGTTCTTGCGGAAGGCGTCGGCGTTGCCGAAGGCGTCCACCTGCACCGAATGGTCGATGACGAGGTCGACGGGGACCAGCGGATTGATGCGCTTGGGCTCGCCGCCGAGCTTGACCATCGCGTCGCGCATCGCGGCGAGGTCGACGACCGCGGGCACGCCGGTGAAATCCTGCATCAATACGCGCGCCGGGCGGAAGGCGATCTCGCGCTCCGAGCGACGCTCCTTGAGCCAGCCGGCGACGGCCTTTACGTCCTCGACGCTCACCGTCCGGCCGTCCTCGAAGCGCAGGAGATTCTCGAGCAGCACCTTGAGCGAGAAGGGGAGCCGCGAGAGGTCGCCGAGCCCCGCCTGAGCCGCAGCCTCGAGGCTGAAATAGTCGTAGCGCTTGCCGTCGACGGAAAGCCGGCGGCGGGTCTTGAGCGTGTCTTGTCCGGTCAAGGGCACGAGCGTTCTCCTCTGCAGCGCGGATCGGCCGGCAGCACGCGAGGACGCGGGGTGCCGTCATCCGTGAAGCGCTGGTTATACCACCCTTGTGCGGTCTTTGAAGCCCCACGCGCCGGAGTTCGAACTCGGTCGGTCGGGCCGCGTCAGGGACCGAGTGCCGCCGGCAGGGCGAAGCTATTCAACACCGCCTCGCCGGCGGCGTCCTGATGACCTTTGCCGTCATAATCATAGACTCCGGCAGTGACCACGACGACCAGACCCAGGCTCGGGACGACATAAAGACATTGCCCGCCCCAGCCGTTGCCCTCGACCCAAGCGACAGTGCGGCCTTCGATCGTCGACTGGTTGAGCCACCAGAGATAGCCGTAGGCGTAGGCGGGCCTGACGATGCGCGGTGTCGTCATCTCCTTGATCCAGGCCGCAGAGACGA
>DASPPM010000087.1:0-6495 GCA_035625535.1 Alphaproteobacteria bacterium | reverse complement strand
GCACCGAAACGAGAAGCGGCGCGCGGGCGCCCCCGAGACGACGGCCGGTTGTCTCCTCCAGTCGCGCGATCCCATCGCGCAGCCCTCGGTCCAGCGCCTCGAGGCCCCGCGGATCGTCCCGATTGACCGGCGCGCAGAGCTCGGTCGGCAAGATAAAAGCCGGCGGCACGTTCAAGCCCAGCCTCTTCATCTGCCAAAGCTGCACCGCTTTCGAGCCGGCCACCTCGGGCGTGGGTTCGTCGGATCGGCCGACTGTGCCGATGTAAAGCGGAGCGTAGCGGCTCATGCCGACAGTTCCTCGAGAACGCGATCGCGGAGAGAGAGGGCCGAGTGCGACAGGTGGTCGGTCGCCTCTTCGAGCGCTTGCGCGATTTCGAGGGCGAGCACGAGCGGCCTCGCATCGCCGTGCGCCGCAGCCATGAGTGCCGCAATCGTATTGCGCTCGGCCGCGTCGGCGCTGCGTTCCGCATTCACGACCGCATCGATCGCCTGAAGCGAGGCGAGCGCATCGGCGCGCTGGCCCGCTGGAAGCCGCGATGCCGCCTCGACGGCGCGAACGAGCTGGCCCACACAATCGCTCACGATCTCGGAGAGCTGGGCCAGCGGCACGACGGCGAGCACCGAAGCCTCCGCTTCGGGCACGAGGCTGAGAAGAAAGGCGCAATCCTCCAATGCATCGGTCGTATTTTCGACCTCATCGATCACGGGTCGCAGCATGCGGGTGTCGCGGATGCGGGCGGCGATCTCGCGCGCGGTCACGGTCAGACGATCCGCTTTTTCCTCGATCTGCTTGGCCCGATGCGCGAGCGCACGGGTTTCGGCCAGCGTAACCGAACGAGGCGCCGAGAGAACATCGGAGATCGCTCCGGCAAGAATCCGGGTCAGCCCGAGATGACGGACGAGCACCGTGAGAACGGAGCTCTCGGCCGTTTCGAACCGGCGCGCGAGATCGGTCTGGATTTCGTCGCGAATGAGCCGCGCGGTGCGTCCGGCGGAAAGCCCTTGGCTGGCGTCGCGCAAAACGCGCTGCAGGAATTCCACGCATTCGGTCGCGCCAAGCGCTTGGTCGAGCCGCACGCCGTAGGGAATGCGCCCGGCCGCGGCGCGATGGACCGCGTCGAAGATCAGGTCGACGCCGCCGAGATCGAGAAAGGCCCGGTGCCCGAAGTCGTGCTCGGCAGCCCAGATCAGCAAGTCGATGGCCGCATTCCTGCCGACGAAGGTCTGGAGCGCCTTGCGCGCCTTGTTCCAGTCGATCAAAAAGACGATCCGCGATGCGAGGAATTCGAGAAAGCGCTCGATCGCGCCCTCGTCGTCGGAAACGTAACGGCCGGTCAAGAGATAGAAGACATCCGCGCCGAGCCCGGCCGCGTTCCGCTCGGCAAGAGGGCTCCACGCAACGCCTTGGCCGGCGAAGAGCGACATGAAGAATTTGGTCCGCGGCCGATGGACGTCGGTGTAGGTGATGGTCACCGCCTTATCCTCGACGTGCACGACCAGCACATGCGCATCCGTGGTGCCAATGTCGTTCTGGATCGTAAGGCGCCCCTGCGCCCGCACCGCAGTCGTGCCGAGCCCCGGGTGACCGAAGGCGAGGGGTGCCGTCCGATTGAGTCCCCGCATGAACGCCTTCACCCGAAGGCGATCGCGCCCGTCGATTCGATGCACGCGCGCTCCATCCAGGGTCTCGAGCGCCGTATCCGCGGCGAGACGGTTGAGCGCCTTGTGAAGATCCATCACGAGACCATGAACGCTGTCTCGCTCGCTACGAGCAGCCGCTGTCAGCCCGTCGATGTCATGCAGATCGAGCTGATCGCCCGCGGCCACCGGAAGGGATTTTGTCAATGCCTCCGCCCTGGCGGCGAGGGAGCGGCTGGCTTCGTGATCGGCCGCCTCGAGGGGGGCAAGCATGGCCGAGAGGTCGGCGGCCATGCCGGCGAGCAAATCGCTTGCGCCTGGTATGAAGAAACGTGTCGGACCGAGCGCGTGGGCGCCTACGATCAACGCGTCGAACCCCGGCGCATCAAGACGCGCGGCTTGGCGCTCGGTACGAAACAAACGCGGCTCGCGCTTCGGAGCCTGCGCTTGCGACGCGGCTTCCTGAAGCAGGCTCAGGCGGAGCTTGATACGATCATTGGCGGCAAGCGCATCGCCGATGAGCGAAGGCAGCAGAACGGCCTTCTCCCCCAGGCGCCCGACCACCTCGGTTTTCGTCGTCATATCCGCCCTCGCCACCCTGCCGCCTCGCGGCAGCTGCGCCATTAGGGCAGGAAATCGCGGTGCGCGCCTTGCGCTAGATCATTCATCGAAGTGTCACAACGATGGGGAACGCCCGGGGCAGGGGTTGAGCCGCGCCCCGGGCTCAAGCGCGCCCGCCGGGCGCACGGCCCCTCGGCCCAAGCCGCCGCGCGCGCCCTCAGCTACGGGCGCCGCCGTCGGACTTGATCTTGGGATGGGCCTTCTCTTCCTCATAGCAGGCGTTGAAGCCCTGGTCGTAGCCGGCCTTGTAGTCGGCTTCCCGCAGGTAACGCGTGTCATCCTTGTGACCGGAATACTGATAACCGTCCCGCCCGGCGTCCTGAAAGCCCGTGCGGCAGCCGTCCGCATAGCCGTCGTTGAAAACGGGACTCTGGCCCGGAGGCGGGGTTTGCGGGCTGGTGATGGCGAGAGAGACCGCAGCCCCGCCTGCGAGCGCAAGTGCAAGCGTCGCGGAGAACAACGCCGATTTCGCTCTTTTCTTCATGACGACCCTCGTTTCCTTCCTCGAATGGAATGTCGATCCTTGAGCGCCAACGATTTCCCGCCGATGGAGGACGGCTCCCTTACATAGCCGTATCGCCCGTCATCTTCGGATTGCGCATTTCCTCCTCGTAGCAGGCCCGGTACGCCCTATCGAAGCCGGCCTTGTACTCCGCGTCCCGCAGGTACCGCGCGGCATCCTTGCGGCCCGCTTGCTCGTAACCTTCGCGTCTGGCGTCCTGAAAGCCCGTCAAGCAGCCGTCTGCGTAGCCGTCGCGAAAGTCCTGGCTGCTGCCGGCGGGCGGTAGCGCGGGATTGACCAAATCCGCCCCAACGGCCAGCACCGGCAGCCCGACGCAGAGAGCCGCAACAAACCACGCCAAGGCCCTGATCATCGCTCTTCCGCCGCAACGCCGACCGACGAGGCGTCCTCGATGATTTTAGATCAGCGCCGCTCCCGGTAAAGGCTCCCGAGAGGCTCGTCACGGAGATGTGAGCAAACCCCGCCGGAAGCTCCCCCCGCTTTCGGGCTGGCGAGAGGCGACGCCACCGCTTATGATGCGCCTCGAAGCACCAAACCCAAGGAGATCACGCCATGAAATGTGACTGGCGGGGCGTCTTCCCAGCCGTAACCACCCAGTTCCGCGACGACCTCGCGCTCGATCTCGAGGCGACGGCGCGCCATGTCGAGCGGCTGATCCAAGCCGGCGTCCGCGGCCTCATCATGCTGGGCACGGTCGGCGAGAACACGGCGCTCGAGGCCGAGGAGAAACGCGCGGTCATGCGTTCGGCGATCGCCGTGGCGAAGGGGCGCGTGCCGGTGCTCTCGGGCGTTGCCGAGTGCTCGACCGCGCTTGCCTGCCGCTATGCGGCCGACATGGAGAAACTGGGCGCCGATGGGCTCATGGTCCTGCCCGCGATGGTCTACAAGTCGGATGCGCGGGAGACGCTCGCGCACTTCCGCGCGGTTGCGCGGGCGAGCAAGCTGCCGATCATGATCTACAACAATCCGATTTCATACGGCGTCGACGTGACGCCCGAGATGTTCGCCGAGCTCGCGAACGAGAAGACGGTGGTGGCGCTCAAGGAATCCTCCGATAACGTCCGGCGCATCACGGATATCGTGAACGCCTGCGGCGAGCGCTACGTCCTCTTTTGCGGGGTCGACGACCTCGTGCTGGAGAGTGCGATGCTCGGCGTCGTCGGCTGGGTCGCGGGCCTGATCAACGCCTTTCCCGAGGAATCGGTGCGGCTTTTCGGGCTCGCGGCGGCGGGACGCTATCGCGAGGCGCTGCCGCTCTACCGCTGGTTCATGCCGATCCTCCACCTCGATTGCCACACCAAGCTCGTCCAGTACATCAAGTACGCGCAAGCCTTGGCCGGGCTCGGCTCGGAGACGGTCCGCCCGCCGCGCCTCAAGCTCGAGGGCGAGGAGCGCGAGCGTATCGGCGCCATCGTCCGCGCGGCGCTCGACAGCCGGCCCAAGCTCGCCGCTGAATAGCAAGGTCTCGCTTGGCGCGAAGAGGCGGGGGTGCCGAGGCCTCCGCCTTTTCGTTTCGGCCCCGGGAGACTGCAAGAGGGATGCTCAAACGAGCTGGAAGCCGTGGGCGTAGGGATCGTCGTCGTCGATGAAGATGGTGTTGTAGCCGGTCATGCGCGCCCAGCCCTCGATCGACGGGATGATGGCCGCGTAATTGCCCACCTTCGCGCGTTCTTCGACGCGGCCGCGAAAGAGGCTGCCGATGATGCTCTCGTGGACGAAGAGATCGCCGGGGGCGAGCTCGCCGCGCGCCGCCTTCTGCGCCATGCGCGCCGAGGTGCCGGTGCCGCAGGGAGAGCGGTCGATCGCGTTCTCGCCATAGAACACGGCGTTGCGCGCATGCGCCTCCGGGTGCTTGGGCTTGCCCGTCCACATGACATGGGAAAGTCCGCGAATCGTCGCGTTCTCCGGATGGACGAACTCGTATCTGGCGTTGAGCGCCTTGCGCAGCAGCGGCGAGAGCCGCCGGATCTCGCCCGGCGCGAGGTCCGCCATGTCGCGGTAGCCCGCCTGCGGCTCGACGATCGCGTAGAAATTTCCGCCATAGGCGACGTCCACCTTGAGCGGGCCGAGGCCGTCGCATTCGACCTCGAGCCCGACCGAGTGGAGGAAGGAGGGCACGTTGGTGAGGCGCACCGATTCGACGCGCGCGCCCTTGAGCGTGTAATGCGCGGCCACGAGACCCGCCGGCGTGTCGAGGCGGAGCTCCCCCGGCTTCGCCGGCGTCACCAGGCCGCGCTCGAGCGCCACCGTCACCGTGCCGATGGTGCCGTGCCCGCACATGGGGAGGCAGCCGCTCGTCTCGATGAAGAGGACGCCTATGTCGCAGTCCTCGCGCGTCGGCGGATAGAGGATGCTTCCCGACATCATGTCGTGGCCGCGCGGCTCGAACATGAGGCCAGTGCGTATCCAGTCGTACTCCCTGAGAAAATGCTGGCGCCGCTCGCTCATGGAGGCGCCGCTGAGCGGCGGCCCGCCGCCGGCCACCACGCGCACCGGATTGCCGCAGGTATGCGCGTCGACGCAGAAGAAAGTGTGTACCGCCATGCCGCTCTTGTACGCCAGCTGCCCGCCGCGCGCAACGGCGAGACGGAGCTTGGCGCGCTTCGCCATGGTGCGGCACCCTGCCTTCGGCTATAGCAGATGCCATGAACGTGGCGCCTTCGCCCAATCCGGCCCGCACCGTCGTCGTGGTCGGCGCCGGCATCGTCGGCACGAGTACAGCGCGCTATCTCCAGCGCGACGGCGCACGCGTCATCATGATCGACCCCCTGGCGCCGGGCCGCGGCACCTCCTTCGGGAACGCGGGCGGCATGGCGGTGACGGAGGTGGCTCCGCTCTCGCTGCCCGGAACCCTGTGGCGGGTGCCGCGATGGCTCATGGACCCCCTCGGCCCGCTCACCATCCGCTGGTCCTATCTGCCGCGCTTGGCACCATGGCTGTGGCGTTTCTGGCGGGCGAGTGCGCCCGCGCGCGTGGAGGCGACGGCAACGGCGCTCGCGAGCCTGCTCGCACGCGCCTATGGCGACTACGAGCCCTTGCTCGTCGAGGCCGGCATCCGCGGCCTCCTCAAACGGCAGGGCTGCATCTCGCTTTATGAAAGCGAGGAAGCGCTCAAGGAGGACGCGTTCGAGCTGGAGCTCAAGCGAAGGCACGGCGTGCGAATCGAGCGCCTGGGCCCGGAAGAGCTCCGTCAGATGGAGCCCGATCTGGCGCCCATCTTCAAGGCGGGCCTGTTCATGCCCGACTGGGGCCACGTGGCCGATCCCTACCGCGTCGTCGCCGCGATCGCCGAGTGCTTCTCGCGGCAAGGCGGTATCATCAAGGAGGCGCGCGTGGTCGAGGTCGAGATCGGCGCCGAGGGACCACGCGCCGTGCTCACCGACGCCGGCGAGCGGATCGCCTTCGACGCGCTCGTGATCGCGGCCGGCGCCTGGTCGGCAAAGCTCGCCAAGCCGCTCGGCAGCAAGGTGCCGCTCGAGACCGAGCGCGGCTATCACACCACGCTCCCCAATCCGGGGGTCAGCCTGAGCCGCATGCTGCACTCGGCCGAGGGCGGCTTCGTCCTGACGCCTATGTCGATGGGGCTGCGGCTCTCCGGTACGGTCGAGCTCGGCGGGCTCGATCTCCCGCCGGACTATGCGCGCGCAAAGGTCCTTGTCACGCGCGCGAAGCGATTTTTGCCCGGGCTCGACGCGGAAGGTGGTACGGAATGG
>DASPPM010000086.1:0-6522 GCA_035625535.1 Alphaproteobacteria bacterium | reverse complement strand
TTGCGCAAGGATTTGCTTGTCCGGAATGACGAATGGGAAGACCAATGTCGTCTCATCTTAAATCGCCCCGCCCGGCGCCTGACAGATGACGTTGAGGAGCGCCTGGCGGCGTTCGTGCGTGACGGCGTCGAGGGCGCGCGCAAGGGCCGCAGGGAGCTCGGCCGGATCCTCGACGCGCTCGCCGTAGCCACCCGCCGCGGCAGCGACCGCCTCGAAGGCGGGCAGCGCCTCGAGGTAGATGAAGGCCGGATGGTTGCTCTTGGCGGCGGCACCTTCGGGGTACATGCCGAGGGTGGCGCGGCGCACCGCGTTCCACATGGCGTTGTTGAAGACGATGGTGAGGATCGGCAGGCCGTGGAGGCGTGCTGCATGGTGGCCTGCGACCGGGTTGGCGAAGAGGTAGGCGCCGTCGCCGAGGGTGGCGATCACCAGGCGCTCGGGGGCCGCGAGCTTGGCGCCGAGGGCTGCTCCCAGGCCCCAGCCGAGTCCGGAGGCCGAGCTCGAGCCGAAGTAGCTGCCCGCGCGCCTGAAGCCGCAATGCTCCTGCATGAGCGTGTACTCGTTGACCACGATGGCGCCGTCGCCCTTGATCTCCTCGATGCAGTGGCTGAGCCAGGCGGGATGGATCGGCCGTGCGCCGCGCACGGAATCGCGGAGCGCTTGCCACTGGCCGTGGAGGACCGCGTGCCGCTCGGCCACGCGCGCGCGGCGCCGCTCGATGCGGCGCTTGTCGCAGCGGCTCTCGAGAAGCTGCGCGAGCTCATTGAGGGCACCGCTCACCCGCGCCGGAATCGCGAGGTCGCAAAGGAAGCCGCGGATGGGGTAGCGTTGGAAGAGCGGATCGAGGCCGACGTGGATGACGCGCGCGTGAGGCGGCGGCGACACCCGGCTCGGAATCCACGGCACGTCGGATTCGAGCACCAGCACCGCATCGGCCTCGGCGACGAGCGGGGTCGGGTTGAAGCCGAGCTGCATCGGATGATCGCACGGCAGCGAGAGGTGGCGCGGGCTGAACTGCACCACGGGGATGGCGAAGCCCTCGGCCAAGGCGGCGAGGGCCTCGAGCGCCGCCGGATCGCGGCCGGCGCTCGTGGTGACGATGAGCGGGCTCTCCGCCGCCGCAAGGATTTTCGCGGCCTCGGCAAGCGCCGCCTCGTCCGCGCGCGGGCTTGCCGCGGCCACGCGCCGCGCCGGCTGCTGGTAGCGCAGCTCCGCGAGCGGGGCCGCGAGCACCTCGCGCGGCAAGGTCAGATAGACCGGCCCGCAAGGCTCGCTCCGCGCGATCGCGAGCGCGCGGTCGACCACCGTCTCGAGCTGCTCGGCGTTCCTCAGCTCGTAATCCCATTTGACGACCTCGCGCAGCATGCCCGCCTGGTCGTACATCTCCTGGCCCCAGTGGATGTAGGCGTCGCGCGCGCCCACGAGGCCCTCCTCGGTGAGCGGCGTGCGACCGGCGGTGAAGAGAATCGGCACGCTCTCGCGCGCCGCGTTCAACGCCCCGCAGATGGCATTCGCCGTGCCGACGCTGACGTGCACCATCACCGCGGGCACCTTGCCCGAGACCATGGCATAGCCGTGCGCCATGGACATGGCGAGGTTCTCGTGCACGGCGATCATGGGCTTGGGCGCCGGGCTGCCGACCGCATCCGCCTTGGCGAGCGCTTCCACGATCGGCGCGAAATCCGTGCCGGCGTTGGCAAAGAGATACTCGACCCCGCGCTCGGCCAGGAGGGCGAGATAGGCCTCGGCGACGCTTTCGACCTTGAGCGACTTCTGCGCCATGTCTCGCCTCCCCTTGAGTTGGCTCTTCCCTCTCTCTGTCTCGCGCTTCCGTCTCAATCGGCAAGGATAATGGCGGAATCGAGGTTGAGTGCCACCTCGATCTCCGCGCCGAGCGGTGCCTGCTCGATCACCTCTCCACCCGGAACGCGCAGCTGCAGCG
Organism: Alphaproteobacteria bacterium; assembly: GCA_035625535.1. Lineage (GTDB taxonomy): Bacteria > Pseudomonadota > Alphaproteobacteria > JACZXZ01 > JACZXZ01 > DASPPM01. Next base: position 4,580 of record DASPPM010000086.1, on the reverse strand, counting down.
TGCCGAGCGCGCCGGCGTCGACGCGCACAAGCGTGTGCGTGCCCTGGTAGACGTGCGTCAGCACCCGGACCTTGATACGATTTTGCACCGGGTCGTGCGCATCCGCGATCGTTAAATGCTCGGGACGGACGAAGAGATTGACCATGCGACCGTGATAGGCGGCGAGGCCGCGGGCTTTATGCATCTCGAGCCTGAGCGAAGGGCCGAGCTCGAAGCGTGCCGAACTTCCCTCGAGCACGCAGCGCGCAGGCGGCAGGCGATTGATCTCGCCGATGAAGGAGGCGACGAAGCTGTTGGCGGGATGACGATAGAGCTCGATCGGCGCCGACACCTGTTGGATCTGCCCCCGGTCCATTACCACGATGCGGTCGGAGAGGCTCAAGGCCTCGCCTTGATCGTGGGTCACGAACACGGTGGTGAGGCCCGTCTTGCCGTGGAGCTCCTTGAGCTCGATCTGCATCTCCGCGCGCAGGTTCTTGTCGAGGGCCGAGAGCGGCTCGTCCAAGAGCAGCACCTTGGGCCGGATGACGATCGCGCGCGCGAGCGCCACGCGCTGCTGCTGGCCGCCGGAGAGCTGCCGCACGCGGCGGCCCTCGAGGCCGGCGAGCTTGACCATCTCGAGCGCGCGGCCGACCTCGGCCGCGATCTCGCCTTTCGCGAGCCGGCGCATCTCTAAGCCGAAGGCGACGTTCTCGAAGACGTTCATGTGCGGGAAGAGCGCGTAGCTCTGGAACACCATGCCGGTGTCGCGCAAATGGGGCGGTACCGCGGTGACCGGCTTGCCGTCGATGCGGATCTCGCCCGAGCTCGGCGTCTCGAAGCCCGCGATCATGTTGAGGACCGTCGTCTTGCCGCAGCCGCTCGGCCCGAGCAGGGTCAAGACCTCGCCGCGGCGGATGGCGAGCTCGAGCTCATGCACGGCGAGCACGGGACCGAAGCTCTTGCTCACGCGCACGAGCTCGACGGCGTTGGCACCCCTCGCCTGATGCTCAGTGGCCATCGATCGAGAGCACCCGGCTGAGGCCGAGATATTGGTTGGCGGCGAACATCAGGAGGGTGGTGGCAATGATGAGGAGCGCCGAGATCGCGGCGATGGTCGGATCGCTGTATTCGCGGATGTAGCCGTACATGGCGACCGGCAGCGTCTGCGTGCGCTCGGCCGTCACGTAGAGCGAGGCGGTGAACTCGGTGAGCGAGAGCACGGCCGCGACGAGCCAGCCTGCGGCCATGCCGGGAACGAGGAGCGGCAAGGTGACCCGCGCGAGCACGCGCGCGGGCGAGGCGCCCAGATTGGCGGCGGCGCGCTCGAGACGGGGATCGATGTTCCTGAGGCTCACATAGACGCTCCTCACCACGAACGGCAGCACCAGCACCACGTGGGCCGCGATCACGATGCCGTAGCTCCGCGAGAGGCCGAGCCGGGCGCCCAAGAGGAGGAAGCCGAAGCCCGTGGTGAAGTGCGGCACGATGAGGGGCGAGGAGAGGATGGCCTCGAGCACCCCGCGCCCGGCGAAGGAATAGCGGTCGACGAGGTAGGCGAAGGCAGCACCGACCGCGAGCGCGACCCCTGAGGCAAAACCCGTGACGATCAGCCCGTTGGCGAAGGCGTCGCGGAAATCGGGATAGGTGAGCGCGCGGGCGTACCAGCGCAAGGAGAGGCCTGCGGGCGGAAACTCGAGGAGCTCCGAAGGGCTGAAGGACGTCATCAGCACGACGAGCGCCGGGATCGTCATGTAGACGAGGATCGCCGCGACCGCGCTCCAGAAGAGGCCCGCTCTCAGCTTGGCTGCAAGCGCCGGGCTCACGCGGGCGCCACCTCGGCCTCGAGCCGCCGCGTCGCCGGCCGTATCAGCGCGAGCGCGCCGAGCGCCAGCACGAGCGCCACCAGACTCAAGACCGCCGCGAAGGGAAAATTGAAGGACGAGAGCCCCTGGAGATAGACGAGGTTCGAGATCATCAGCACCTTGCCCCCGCCGATGAGCTGCGGGGTGGAGAAGGCGCTCATGGTCCAGGCGAAGATCACCACGGTGCCCGAGACGATGCCGGGCATGGTGAGCGGCAAGGTGACGCGCCAGAACACGGTCGTGGGCCGCGCGCCGAGATTGGCCGCGGCGCGCTCGCAATCGGCATCGACGTGGGCGATGGCGGTCGCGAGCAGGATGATCATCACCGGCATCGAGAATTGCACGAGGGCCACGGTGACGCCGAGGCGGGTGTAGAGCAGCGCGATCGGCGTCGAGATCAGTCCGAGGCCCTCGAGCACGCTGTTGAGGAAGCCGTCCGAGCCGAGCATCAGGATCCAGGCGTAGGTGCGCACGATCTCGCCCGTGAAGAGCGGAGTAATCGCCAGCACGATGAGGAGCGTGCGCACGGAATTGCGCCGCGTGCGCACGAGCGCGTAGGCGACCGGGTAGCTCAGCACGAGCGTCGCGAGCGCCGTCACCAGGCTGATGCTGAGCGTGTCGAGCAAAACCCAGAGGTAGATGGGCCGCCACACCCGCGCGAAATTGTCGAGCGTGAAGCCGCCGACCTCGAGCGAGCCGGGGATGAAGGCATGCAGGCTGTACTGGAGCACGAAGGCGAGTGCCACAAGGAAAAGGCCCGCGGTGAGCAACGCCGGCAAAAGGAAGGCGAGGAAGAAGGGACGCTGTTGCATGAAAGAGTCTAATGAGTCTGCAGCGGACAAGTCCCTCACCCTCCCATTGCTTCGCAATGGGCCCCTCCCTCTCCCGCTTGCGGGAGAGGGGCGGGGTGAGGGTGAGGGTGAGGGAGCGCTGCGTCCATTCAATGCATCATGTTCTCGGTGAACCAGTCCTTCCACTCCGGCAGGTTCTTGGCGCGCGTCTCGTCGTCGATGACGATCGCCTGGGTCTTCCACTGCTCGGGCGTGGTGAAGACGCCGGGCAGCTTGGCGAGCTCGGGCTCGAGCTTCGCGTGCATGTTCATGGGCCCGCAGCGGTAAAGCTCGCAGAGCTTCGCCTGCACGCCGGCGTCAAGCGCCGTATTGATGAACTGGTAGGCCGCGTCCAGGTGCTTGGTGCCGCTGTTGATCGCGATCGCATCGATGCCGACGACCGCCCCTTCCTTGGGGATGGTGATCTTGACCGGGATCTTCTGCGACATCTGGTGGAAGGCGTTGATCGAGAGCAGCACCTGCACCGGCGTCTCGCCGGACTTCATCAGATCCTGGCTCGTCGCGTCCGATTGGTAGAAGGCCTTGATGCTCGGCTTGAGCTTCTCGAGAAGCGGGATGCCGACCTTCCAGTCCTGCGCGCTGCCGCCCGAGAGAATCGCCGCGACCACGATGATGTGGCTGGGATCGAAGTCGGGCAGGCCGAGCTTGCCCTTGACCTCGGGCGCCCAGAGATCGCGCCACGACTTGATGTCGTAGCCAGCGGGCATGAGGTCGGTGCGGAAGGCCGGCGTATAGACGTAGGAGTAAAGCCCGATGTGGTAGGGGCTGCGGATCGCGACCGGGAAGACCTCCTTGGCGTTGGGGATCTTGCTCATGTCGAGCTTCTCGAAGAGCCCGGCGGTGAGATAGAGATAGCCGACGTGGCTGGTCGTGAAGGTGATGTCGGATTCGGGATGGCCCTTGTTGACCTTGGCCTTGGTCAGGCGGTCCATGGTCCCGCCGGTGATGAACTCGACCGGCATGCCCGTGCGCTTGGTGAATTCCTTGGCGATCGCCTCATTGGCGCCGTCGCGGAAGTTCCCGCCCCAGATGTCGACGACGAGCTTGTCTTGCGCGTGGAGCGGCGAAGCCGCGAGCGCCATTGCCGCGACGGCCGTTGCCGCCAGCCATGTCCTTGCCTTCATTGCCTCCTCCGTTGGTTTGACGCGCAGAAGCCAAGGATAGCGCCGACGCGGCCGTTGTCCCTCGCTTGTCGGGGCGGCCTCCCATCGCGTCATCGTATTTTACGGGTGTGCGAAGCGCCGTTGATGTCCTAACTTTAGAACGACGATATAAGCGGACGATTGGGGAGTCAATCGAGGCCGGCCTCGGCGGCAAGAAAGGGATCAGCCATGACGGCGCGTGCGCAAACGCAAGAGGCACGACTGTGGCGCGAGCTCGTGGCCGGCCGGCGCTCCATCCGGCGCTATGAGAGCGAGCCGCTGCCGGCCGAGACGGTCGAGCGGCTCATCGAGGCGGCGCGTTGGGCGCCCTCGGCGCACAACCGGCAGCCGTGGCGCTTTGCCCTCCTCGACGCGCCCGCGTGGAAGGAGCGCCTCGCCCGCGCCATGGGCGCGCGCCTCAGGAGCGATCGCCTCGCGGACGGCGATGCGGCAAGCGCCGTCGAGGCCGACGTGGCGCGCTCTTACGCGCGCATCACGGGCGCACCGCTCGCGATCGTGGTGGCGCTCGAGATGGCGGAGATGGATCGCTATCCCGATGAGCGGCGGCGGCGCGCCGAATATCTCATGGCGGTGCAGAGCACGGCCATGGCGACGCAGAACCTGCTGCTCGCCGCCCATGCCGAAGGCCTCGGGGCCTGCTGGATGTGCGCGCCGCTCTTCTGCCCGGACACGGTCGCCGCCGCCATCGGCCTGCCCCCCGGCTGGGAGCCGCAGGCGCTCGT
>DASPPM010000085.1:0-5220 GCA_035625535.1 Alphaproteobacteria bacterium | reverse complement strand
CGCCGAGCGCCTCGATCGCCTGCCTGACCGCGGTCTTGAGGCCCGAGAAGGAGAAGTCGCAGCCGGGCCGGCCGAGGAGCGGCCGCGGCAGCCGGTACTTCCGCGCGTCGCCTTCGCGCGCCAGGCGCTCGATCGCCGGTCCGCCGGGATAGCCGAGGCCCAAGAGCTTCGCGCATTTGTCGAAGGCCTCGCCGACCGCGTCGTCGAGCGTTGTGCCGAGCCTCTTGTAGCGGCCGATCCCCTCGACGGCGAGCAGCTGGCAATGGCCGCCCGAGACGAGGAGCAAGAGATAGGGAAACGGCAGCTCGACCGTGAGGCGCGCGGAAAGCGCGTGGCCCTCGAGATGGTTGATGGCGAGGAAGGGCTTGCCGGCTACGGCGGCGATCGCCTTTGCCGTGGTGACGCCGACGATGACGCCGCCGATGAGGCCCGGCCCGCCGGTCGCGGCGATGCCGTCGAGTGCTGTGAAGTCCACTCCCGCCGCTTCCATGGTTTCTGCGATCAGGCGGTCGAGATGCTCGAGGTGCGCGCGCGCCGCGATCTCGGGCACGATGCCGCCGTAGCTTCTGTGCTCCGCGAGCTGCGAGAGCAGGCGCTCGGCGAGGACCGTGCGGTCGTCCCGCACCACCGCCGCCGCCGTCTCGTCGCAGCTCGTCTCGATGCCAAGCACGATCATGGGGGCGGCAGTGTAAGGGGAGCCGAGGGCAATCGCACCTCTTTCCTTGCCCTTTTCTTCCAGCTCCGGGCGGGGTAGAGCTTGGCGATGCGGGTCCTCATCACGCGCCCCCTCGAGGAAGCGCAGGCGCTCGCCGCCCTCTTGGCCGAGCGCGGCATCGCCTCGCTCATCGACCCGCTCCTCGAGATCCGGCCGCTGCCCTCGGCCGAGCTTTCCCTTGAGGGGGTTCAGGCGATCGTCTTCACCTCGGCCAATGGCGTGCGCGCCTTCGCCGAGAGGGAATCCCGCCGCACGCTTCCCGTCTTTGCCGTGGGCGCGCGCACGGCCGAGGTTGCGCGGGCGGCCGGCTTCGCCGAGACCGAGAGCGCCGACGGCGCCCTTGCCGATCTCGCTCGCCTGGTGCGGGCAAGGCTCGATCCGCGGCGCGGAGCGCTCCTTCATGGCGCCGGTGCGGTGGTCAAGGGCGAGCTCGCCGAGCTTCTCTCCGCCGACGGCTTCACCATCCGCCGCGTGGTGCTCTACGAGGCGGTGCCGCCAACGGCACTCCAGCAAGCGACGCGCGCGGCACTCGCCGCGGGCGAGCTCGAGGCAGTGCTGTTTTTTTCCCCCCGCACGGCAGCGACCTTTGTTAGTCTCGTGATAGCCGCCGGCTTGGCCGGAGCATGCGCGCGCCTCCGCGCCATCTCCTTGAGCCCGGCGGTCGCCGAGGAGGCGGGCGCGCTCGCCTGGCGCCAGAGTCTCACGGCCGTCCGGCCCGAGCAATCCGCTCTCCTCGCATGTCTTAGCGCCGAGCAGAGCGAGGATCCGGTGTCGGAGGGGGAAGGCGAGAGGCCGCAGGAGACGGGCAACGCCGCGGGCGAGAGCCAGGTGCTGCGCGCCATCCGCGCCTTTGGCGGCATCCGCCCGATGGCGGCGAAGCTCGGCGTCCCAGCGACGACCGTGCAGGGCTGGAAGGAGCGCGGCCATATCCCGCCCGCGCGCATTGCCGATGTGCTCGCCGCGGCGGCGCGCCACGGCGTGCCGCTCGCAGCAGCCGATCTCGCTGCCCCGGCGGCGCAAGAGGCGGCTGCGGCACCCGCGGGAGCGCGCGCGCGGACTGCGCCGCCCGCGGTGGAGCAGATACCCGCGCCTGCCGCGCCGGCGGCAAGCGCTGCCTCGCACGGCGAGCGCGGATTGCCGCGCGGGTTTGGCCTTGCGGCGGCACTTTGGGTGCTTGCCCTCGCCGCACTCCTCCTTGCCGCGGCCGTGAGCCTGCCCGCTTGGGGGCCGGTCCTCGGTCTCAAGGAGCGGGAGCCGGCACCGCCGTCGCCCGCCGCGAGCACGACGCCACTCGCTCAGCAACTTGGCGCGCTCGGCAAGAGCCTCGAGACGATCGAGGGGCGGCTCGGCAGCCTAGAAGCGCAAGGCAAGGCATCGCCCGCGGCTCCGCGCGAGAGCGCCCGGGCCGACGAGGGGGCGGAGCTTGCGGCGAAGCAGTCCCGTCTTGCCGATGAGCTGGCGCGAAGCGAGGCGCGTGTGGCCGCGCTTGAGCGCACGCTCGGTGAGCTCGCAAGCCGGCCGCAGCCCGCCGCGGCCGAGGCGACCGACAGTGCCGCCAAGCTCGCAGCACTCGCCGAGCGTCTCGCTTTCCTCGAGCGCGGGAATGCGGTACTCGCCCAAGAGAGTGCGGCCATGCAGCAGCGCCTCGCCGGCCTCGAGACGGCGCTCCAAAAAGCGCAAGCAGCCCAGGCGCACCGGCTCGCCCTCGTGCTCGCGATTGCGGATCTCCGCGAGGCCCTCGCGCGGTCACTCCCCTATGAGAAGCCGCTCGCCGCGGTCGCAACACTTGCCGCCGGCGAAGGTGAGCTCGATGCGGCGGTGGCGACGCTCAAGGGCACTGCGGCTGTGGGCGTGCCCACGCTCGCCGAGTTGAGCGAGCGCTTCGATGCAGCGTCCCTTGCCGCCGCCCGCGCCGCGATCGTGCCCGACCGGCCGGGCTGGCTCGGCGAGACGCTCGCGCGCCTCAAACACTTGGTGGTGATCCGCCACATGGGCGAGCGCGCAGGCAGCAGCCCCGATGCGCTCCTCTCCCGCGCCGAGGCGCGGCTCAAGGCGGGCGATCTCGCGGCTGCCGTTGCAGCGCTTGGCGGCCTCAGTGGTCCGGCGGCGGATGCGATGAGGCCGTGGCTCGAGGCTGCCAAGGCGCGGCTCGCGGTCGATGGGGCTGCGGCCGAGCTCTCGACCCGAGCGCTCGTACGCCTCGGCGAGCCGACCGCGAGCGCAGAGTGAGCCGTAGTTGAGCCATGATGATCCGGGCGACTTTTTATCTCGTTCTCGCCATTGTCCTCGCTGCTTGCGTTGCCTGGCTCGCCGATCATCCGGGCAGCGTCACCCTCCATTGGGGCGAGCTTCGCATCGACACCTCGGTTGCGGTCCTTGCCGCGGGAATTGCCGTCATCGCCGCCGCTGCCGCTCTCTTCTACCAGCTTTGGCGCTGGCTCGCGCGCGCGCCGCGCGCCTTTGCGCGCAGCCGGCGCGAGCACCGGCGCCTCAAGGGCTACCACGCGCTCACGCAAGGCATGGTCGCGGTCGCGGCCGGCGACGCGACGGAGGCGCGGCGCCAGGCCCGGCGCGCCGACGTGCTGCTCAATGAGCCTCCGCTCACCATGCTGCTCTCGGCCCAGGCTGCCCAGCTCAACGGCGACGAGGCGGCGGCCGAGCGCTATTTCAGGGCGATGCTCGAGCGGCGCGAGACCGAGTTCCTCGGCCTGCGCGGCCTCATCATGCAAGCGACGAAGAAGGGCGATACCGCGGGTGCATTGGCGCTCGCGCGCCGCGCCAAGCTCCTGCGGCCCAAGACGGAGTGGGTGCTCGCCACGCTTTACGAGCTCGAGGCGCGCGCGGGCGACTGGCGGAGCGCAGGCGAGACCGCGCGCCTCGCCGTGCGGCAGGGCACCATGACGGCCGAAGAGGGCGTGCGCAACCGCGCGATCGCACTTTACGAGGAGAGCCTCGCGGCCGCGGCCACGGGCAATGCCGAGTCAGCACTCAGGGCCGCGCGCAAATCATTGGCGCTCGATCCCGCCTTCACGCCCGCGGCCCTCGCCGCAGCAAAGCTACAGGGAGAAAGCGGCAAGCGCCGCCGCGCCGAGCGCGTGATCGAGCGCGCGTGGGAGCGCCTGCCGCACCCGGCACTCGCGGCGCAGTATCTCTCCCTCGGCGGGGAGGCGGAGCCGCTAAAGCGCATGATGCGCATGCAACGCCTGGCCGCCCTCCGTCCCGCGCACCCCGAGAGCCGCTTGGCGCTCGCCGAGGCGGCGATCGCCGCACGCCTCTGGGGCGAGGCGCGGCGCGCGCTCGAAGAGCTCTCGCGCGCCGAGGGCTCGCGCGAGAGCGCCCGCGCCTGCCGACTGTGGGCGGCCCTCGAGGAGGCCGAGCATGGCGACGGCGCCTTGGCACGGGCGTGGCTCTCGCGCGCCGCGCGCGCCGAGCCCGAGCCGCAATGGGTGTGCGCGCGCTGCGGCGCCGCGCACGGCGAGTGGGCGCCCTTCTGCCGCGGCTGCGCTGCTTATGGCGCACTCGCTTGGCGCAGCCCGTCCCATGCGGCGGCACCGGCGCTCGAGCGCGTGGAGGCGCTCGGGAAAGCGGTCAATGCAGCACCACCGGCCAAGAGCAGCTTCCTCGCCAACGACGCCCCCCGGCCCGCCGAAGCGGTCACCGACGCAGGCGTGTAGCAAGGCCCGTCGCGGGCCTAGAGCAATATCCGACGAAGTGGAATCGCCCCCTCACCCAGCTTTGCCTAAGCTCGCTACGCTCGCTAAGGCTGCGCAACCCTCTCCCCCTCGAAGGGCCATCGCATTCACACATTTTCGCGGATGTTCGCGGAGGCACCGATCGCGCTAAGCCCCTCTCCCGCTTTGCGGGAGAGGGAGGGGCCCATCCCGAAGGGATGGGAGGGTGAGGGGACGGACCGCGCACGTGCTATTCTCTCGCTCATGGCCGAGCCGAGAGCACGCGAGTTGCGGATCGCCATGACGGACGCGGAACGTCGCCTGTGGAGCGCTTTGCGCGGGCGGCGGCTCAAGGGCTACAAGTTCCGTCCTCAGCATCCCCTCGGGCCCCCCATCGTCGATTTCGCCTGCCTCGAGCACCGCTTGGTCGTCGAGGCGGATGGCGCATGCCGACAGCGACGACGATCGCCGCCGGACGGCGTCGCTCGAGCGGCGGGGATGGCGGGTGGTTCGCTTCTGGAACAACGACATTCTCGCCAATCCCGCGGGCGTAGAGGATGTCGTCTTGCAGGAGCTGGAAGGGCGTGCGCGGCGCTCGGGCTCGACGGCCATGACCCTCACCCTCCCGGCCCTCGCGGGCCGGGCCCCTCCCTCTCCCGCTGGCGCGGGAGAGGGGCTTGGCGCCGTCGCCGTGATATGTGAATCCGACAGCCCTCGAAGGGGGAGAGGGTAGGGTGAGGGGGCTGCTTACACCGAAATGGATTCCGCTCTAATTCCTTGCCCGGCTCGATAGGGCATCGCCGAACTCGACCACGACGGGGCAGTGGTCGGAGA
>DASPPM010000084.1:0-4342 GCA_035625535.1 Alphaproteobacteria bacterium | reverse complement strand
GGCGATCCAGCGGCGCGCGCCGACTTTCTCCAGGATGAGATTGCTCGGCACCTCGAGGATGAAATAGCCCCAGAAGAAGGCGCCGGCGGCCAGGCCGTAGGTCGCGGCGTCGAGGCCGAGATCCTTGTTCATGGTGAGGGCCGCGAAGCCTACGTTGATGCGGTCGAGATAGCAGAGGAAATAGCTCAGGGCCGCGAAGGGCAAGAGGCGCAAGTAAACCTTGCGTATGGCCGTCTGCTCGAGCGTGCGGTCCATGGCTCCCCTCCCTCGGTTTTATCGGCCGGCTGCAAGCCGTTTTACCGAGCATAGCGCGACCGGTGCTTGCAATAAACCGCAATCGCTCGGGCCGCGGGCCCGCGCCGCGTCCTACCCCTCGAGATTGGCCGCAATCCGCCGCTGGAGCGCGGCGACGTCGATCTGACCCAAGGCGCCGCTGCCCATGAGGTCGAGCGCGTGCGCGGCGGCCGCCCCCATGGCGATGCAAGGGCCCATGACGCGCACCGAGGAGAGCGCCGCCGGATCGCCGTCGATGACGCGTCCGGCGGCTATGAGGTTGTCGGCCTCGCGCGGCAGCATGGCGCCGAGCGGGACGTAGTGCATGTGCTCGTCGCCGAACTCCTCCCAATGGACGCCCTCGGCGCGGTCATGGAGCTCGATCGGCCAGGAGCAGCGCGCGATGCGATCGGCGAAGACGACGCCTCGGCGCACCTCCTCGGCGGTGAGCTGGTGGCGTCCCTCGATCCAGCGCGTCTGGCGCACGCCGGGGAGGCCGTAGGCCTTGACGCGCGCGCGGCCGAAGGCGAGCGGGAACTCGGCGCGCAGAAAATCCACGAGGCGGTCGACTTGCGCGCGGCCCTCCAACACCGTGCGCGAGGCGTCCAGGGGATCGAGCGGCGTCTCGATATGGGTCATGTTGACGAGCACCTCGTCCGCCCACTCGCCCTCGCCCGGAAAGGCGAAGGCGAAGCCGTCGCGGCGCACGAGGCCGTAGGCGGCCCCGCGCGCGCCGAGCCGCTCATGCAGCTGGCTCAAAGGGAGGGCCGTGAGCGCCGCGCGCTCGACCCCCTCCAAGGTGAACATGAGCGTGCCGTAGATGGGCTCGACCGGCTCGCGCACCGCGAGGCCGGCGTTCCAGGCGAGTGCCGCATCGCCCGAGGCGTCGACGAAGCCGGATGCCTCCAACTTGAGCCCGCCGTAGCGGGTGGCAAGGCGAAGGGCCTTGAGGCGCCTGCCGTCCCACTCGACGGCTGAGAGCACGGCGCCGAGGAGGGGGACGACGCTGCTGCCTCGCACCGCCTCCTCGATCCAGCGCGCAAGCGCGGGCACCTTGTATTGCACGATCGTGGTGTTGCGCCGGCGGTGGAGGTAATGCAGCGCGCCCGCGGCCCCGAGGTCGGCGAGGATGCGGTCGGCGATGCCGTGGGTCAGCTGGCGCGGGCTCGGCCCGTTCGAGAAGAGGCCGCAGAAGGTGCCGATGATCGCGCCGACCGACTGGCCGCCGAGCGCGGGTGCCGCATCGACGAGGACGGTGCGGCGGCCGAGGCTCGCTGCCTCGAGGGCTGCGCTCACGCCGGCAATGCCGGCGCCGAGCACGGCGATGTCGGCGCCGAGCGTGCGCGCTTCCGCGGGCTCACGGCGGACGAGGTGCGTCTTAGGGCTCATCGCCACCTGAGGAGCCACGCCTCGAGGCGCGAGAGCACGAGGCTGATGAGAAGGCCCAACACCGAGAGGATGGCCACACCCGCGAGAAGCTGGTCGACGCGCAAGAGATTGCCCGCTTCGAGCAAGAAGGCGCCGACGCCGTGCTGGGTCGCGATCATCTCCGCGGCGACCATGAGGATGAGGGCGATCGACGTCGTGATGCGGAAGCCCGCGAGAATTCCGGGAAGCGCTCCCGGCAGGATCACCTTGAGCACGATCGCGCGCCAGGGCAAGTTGAAGCTCTGCGCCATGCGGATCAGGTTGCGCGGCACGGAATCGACGGCCGAGAAGGCGGTGATCGCGGTCGGGAAGAAGACGCCGAGGGCGATCGTCGCGATCTTGGCCTGCTCGCCGATGCCGAGCCAGAGGATGAGGAGCGGCAGTAGTGCGATCTTCGGGATGGGAAAGAGCGCGGATACGATCGGCAGCCCGGCCGCGCGCACGGCCGAGAAGATGCCCATCAAGAGCCCGAGAGCGAGGCCGCAGGCGGTACCGAGGGTCCAGCCGCCGAGGATGCGCGTGAGGGAGGCCGAGAGATGGAGCCAGAGCGTGCCGTCGGCGGCGATGCGGTAAAGCGCCGCGCACACGGCCAAGGGGCTCGGCAGGAAGAGATCGCTCACGAGGCCGAAGCGGCTGGCAGCCTCCCAGGCGAGAAGCAGCAGCGCCAGGCTCGCGGCGGCGATGAGCGGTCGCGGGACGATCTCGAAGCCGCCGCCGCGGAATGGCATCGTGGTCGCGGCGGGCGGGCTGGATGTGGCGATTTCAGTCATCGATCCTCTCGCGCTCGGCTTCGAGCGCCTCCGTCCTGATGAGTTGCCAAAGGTGCCGCTCGAGCCCGGCGATCTCGCCGGCGGCGCCGATCTCGCCGCGCGCGACGCGCGGGATTTCCACTTGCACGATCTCGCGCACGCGGCCGGGGCGGCGCGAGAGAACGACGATGCGGTCGGCGAGCCGGATGGCCTCGCCGAGATTGTGCGTGACGTAGACCGCCGTGGCCGCGGTGCCTTCAAAGAGCGCGAGGAAGTCCTCCATGAGAAGCTCGCGCGTCTGCGCGTCGAGTGCCGAGAGCGGCTCGTCCATGAAGAGGATCTCCGGCTCGACCACGAGTGCCCTTGCAATGCCGACCCGCTGGCGCATGCCGCCCGAGAGCTGGCGCGGATAGGCCGCCCTGAACTCCGAGAGCTTGGTGCGCGCGAGCACGGCCGAGACGCGCTCGCGGCGCGCGGCGGCGCCGAGCCCATGGTGCTCGAGCGCCAACTCGACGTTGCCCGCGACCGTGCGCCAGGGCAGAAGCGCGAAATCCTGGAACACGTAGGTGAAGGGGTTGAGCGAGCGCTCTGAAGGCTTTCCGCGCAAGGCGACGCTGCCCTCGCTCGGCTGCAGGATGCCGCCCATAATGCCGAGCAAGGTCGACTTGCCGCAGCCCGACGGCCCGACCAGCGCCAGGATCTCGCCCGCCTTGACCGTGAGGTCGACGCGCTCGAGCGCGCGGACCTTGCCGTAGGAATGGCCGACCCCTTGAACGAGAAGGTCCATGGTCTCGCGCTTTCCTTGGCGGCGTCACTTGGGCAGGTCGAGATGACCCTTGATGAAGCTGAGGTCGAGGAAGCTCTTGGCGTCGACGGAGCGATCGAGGAGGCCCTGCGCCTGGTACCAGGCGACCTGGTGATAGACATCGCGCACCAGGAGCCGCCCCTCAGGATCGACGAAGGCGACGCTCTTGGCGACCTGCTCGGGCGTCTCGTTGATGTATTTGGCGATGATGGCGAGTGCGGTCGCGCGCTCGGGGCCGCCCGCGACCTTGCCGCTCGCGTCCTTGGCGAGGAGCTGGTCGTAGTAATAGCGCGCTCCCTTCTGGTAGGCGCGAACGAATCGCTCGAGTCTCGTGCGATGCTCGGCCACTTCCTTGGGTGAGGTGAAGAGCGCGCCCAACTGCCAGGGGGTCTCGTCGCCGACCCAGCCGAGGAGATGCGCCTTGCCGCGCTCGATCAAGGGAACCGCGAGGCTCGCCGGCATGAGCGCGCCGTCGACCTGGCTGCCTTCCAAGGCCGAGGCCATGTTCGGCATCGATTGCAGCGGGGCGAGCTCGACGGAGGAGAGCTTGAAGCCGAGCTTGTCGGCAAGGAGCCCGAGCGAGTAATGGAAGCTCGAGCCCACTTGCGTGATCGCGATCTTCTTGCCGGGGAAGTCCTTGAGGCTCTTGAAGCCGGCATCGTAGGCCTTGTCCGAGGCCACGTAGGCGATCAGGTGGTAGCCCGGCTCCTCCCGGCTCTGCGCGCCGATCACGGTGATGCCGCCCTTGCCGGCGAGGCTGAAGAAGCCGGCGGTAAAGGCGGTGACGCCAACGTCGAGGTCGCGCGAGACGACCGCGACCGCGATGGGCTGTGCCGCCTCGAAGAAGACGAGCTTGGCCTCGAGCCCCTCGTCCTTGAAGTAGCCTTTGTCGGCGGCGATGAAGATCGGGCCGCTCGAGGCGAGATGGAGCACGCCGACCCTGATCTCCTCGGCGGCCGCCGCGCCGGCCGAGAGCGCGGTCGCAAGGGCGAGAGCCAGCAGTACGCAGGTGCCTTTGATCATCCTCGATTCTCCAGAGTGCCGCAGCCCAAATCCTCGTTGCGACGCTAGCGAAATCAGAGGGTGG
>DASPPM010000083.1:0-4513 GCA_035625535.1 Alphaproteobacteria bacterium | reverse complement strand
GGATACACGGCCGAAGTGACGGCGCGCGTCTACCACACGATCCGCGAGCGTGCGCGCGCGGCACTTTCAGCCGGCCACGCGGTCGTTGCCGATGCCGTGCACGCAAAGCGCGAGGAGCGCGCGGCGATCGAGGCGGTGGCGCGCGAGGCGGGCGTCGCGTTCCGGCCGCTTTGGCTCGAGGCGCCGGCAGGCGTGCTCGAGGCGCGCGTGCGCGAGCGCAGCGGCGATGCCTCCGATGCCTCGGTCGAGGTGCTGCGCGGGCAGCTCGGCTTGGCACTCGGCGACATTGCCTGGCCGAGACTCGAGGTCTCGGGCACAATCGAGACCGCGCTCGCCCAGGCGCGCGGCCTCCTCGGCCTCGCTCTCGGTGCAAGCCATTGACATAGATCACGGCAGAGGCGCGTCCCCGACGTTAGCCTCGCTCGAGCCCCATGATGGCGAAGGAAGCGGAGGAAGAAATGCCTATTAAGAGCATCCTGGTGCCCCTCACGGGCTACGAAAAGGGCGAGGGCGCGCTCGTGGCGGCATTGGCGCTTGCGCGCCGCCTCGGCGCCTATACCGACGTCCTGCACGTGAAGCCGGACCCGCGCGAGTCCGTCCCGCTCATCGCCGAAGGGACCTCCGGCACCGTCATCTCGCAGATCATCGACCTGGCCGAGCGGGAGGCGAATGCCCGGGCGGCGGATGCCCAGCGCCTGTTCGACGCGGCGGTCAAGAAGGCGAATGTCGTCGCCGTGGGTAGCGGCGCCTCTGCGCGGTTCGGCAGCGCGATCGGACGCGCGCCCGACGAGGTGTCGCGCGTAGCGCGCGTGCACGACCTCGTCCTGATGATCCGCGTGCCCGAGGACCGGGACATCGATTGGCGCCTCACCCTCGAGGCGGCGCTCATGGAAGGCGGGCGGCCCATTCTCCTGCTTCCCGCGGAGCCGAGCGGCTTCGGCAAGGCGGTGGCGATCGCGTGGAACGGCAGTGCGGAGGCGGCACGCGCGGCGAGCGGGGCATTGCCGTTTCTGGCCCAGGCGGAGCGCGTGTTGCTGCTCGAGGGCGTCAAGGAGACGCCGATCGAGCCGAGCCTCGACGATCTCGCCGAGTGGCTCGGCCATCACGGCATCAAGGGGGAGACGAAGCGTGTCCGGCTCAAGGGCTGGCCCGTCGGCGGGGGGCTCGTGGACGAGGCCGCGGCGGCGGGTGCCGATCTCGTGGTGATGGGCGGCTACGGCCACAGCCGGGTGCGCGAGACCATCTTCGGTGGTGCGACGCGCGCCGTGCTGAACGCGGCGAAGCTGCCCGTCCTCATCGCGCACTGAGGTGCCGTCGCCGGAGAGGAGCTTGCCGCCATGACGCTGGCGTCGTCCGCGGATTAGGCTAGACTGCGCGTCATGTCTCAACGGACCGCCAAGACCGTGGTGCTTACCGGCGCGAGCCGGGGCATCGGGCATGCTACCGTCAAGCGCTTCTCGGACGAGGGCTGGCGCATCATCACCTGCAGCCGCGAGGAGATTCCGCCCGAGTGCAAGCGGGATCCCAACTGGACCCACCATGTGGTGACCGATCTGACGCTCCCCGCCAGCGCCGGAGCCTTCATCGCCGAGGCGCTGGCGCTGCTCGACGGCAAGCCGCTCCATGCCCTTGTCAACAACGCCGCCGTGTCACCCAAGGCGCCGTTCAAGGAGCGGCTCGGCTGTCTCAACGGCGACCTCGACGAATGGCGGCAGGTGTTCGAGCTCAATTTCTTCGCCCCGCTCGAGCTGTCGCGCGGCCTGGCGCCGGCGCTCGCCAAAGCGAAGGGCAGCATCGTCAACATCACCTCGATCGCCGGGCACGCGATCCATCCCTTCGCAGGCTCCGCCTATTCGACCTCGAAGGCGGCGCTCTCGGCGCTCACGCGCGAGATGGCGGTCGAGTTCGCCGAGCTCGGCGTGCGCGTCAATGCGGTGGCCCCCGGCGAGATCGAGACCGCGATGGTCGGGCCCGAGTACGACAGCCTCATCCCGCGCATCCCGCTCCACCGCCTCGGCACGCCCGAGGAGGTGGCGGGGGTCGTCTACCAGCTCTGCGCGCTTGATTTCGGCTACGTCACCGGCAGCGAGATCTTCATCACCGGCGGCCAGCACTTGCTCTGACGACCAGATGTCAGATGACAGATGTCAGATGACAGAGGGGCCCGGCCACGATGCTTCGGCTGCGCAAATTTTTCTGACATCTGTCATCTGACATCTGTCATCCGATCTTTGAACCATCCCTTGCGCGCTTCGAGCTGGGCGATGTCGTGGGCGAGCCAGTCGGCAAGGAGCCCGTCGGGCTGGCCCGCGCGCAAGTCCTTGAGGCGGTTGATTTCTCCCTCGGTCGATTCGATCAGGAGGTCGAGCTGCGCGCGCTTCTCATCGGCGCCGAGGAGATGGAAAAAGCGCATCTTGAGCGCCACGACGAGCTTGTTGAGGTCGTCGACGGGGGAGCGCACGCGGCTCTTGAGGAGCGTGATGAGCTCGCCGCGGCCCGCCTCGGTGATGCGCAAGAGCGCGTTGTCGGCGATGTCGCCGCCCGTAACGGGCTCGACCAGCCCCTCCAGGCGCAGAAGCTCGATCGAGGTGCCAAGAATGTCGAGGGAAGGACCCATGACGCGGCTCGCGAAGTGACGCACCGCCGCCGCGAGCTCGCCGTAGCGCGCCGGGCGCTCGCTCAGCATGCCGAGAGCCGCAAGCCGGATCGCCTCGGTGGGGATGAGCGTCTTGTCGCGATACATGAGTCGAAACCCCCGCGTGCACCAGAACATATAGTGCCGCGAGGACGCGATGTCCACAAGTGAAAGCGCCGGCGGGCGGCGCCCCGGCTCAGGCCGCGCGCCTCAATCCGAGGCGCTGCCAGACATCGAGGAGTGCCGCCAGGAGCCGGTCCATGTGCGCGTCCGTATGAAGAGGCGAGGGCGTCAAGCGCAAGCGCTCGCTTCCGCGCGGTACGGTCGGGTAGTTGATCGGCTGGACGTAGATGTCGTGGCGCTCGAGGAGCGCGTCGCACGCCGCCTTGCAGAGCCGCGCATCGCCGACCACGATCGGCACGATGTGGCTCTCCGTCCGCATGACGGGCAGCCCGGCCTCGGCCAGGCGGCGCTTTAAGGTGGCCACGCGCTCCTGGTGCCGCGCGCGCTCGAGCTCACTTGCCCTCAAGTGCCGCACGCTCCCGAGCGCGCCCGCCGCGACGTGCGGCGGCAGCGCGGTCGTGAAGATGAAGCCCGCCGCGTAGCTGCGCACCGCATCCACGAGGGCGGCCGAGCCCGCGATATAGCCGCCCATGACCCCGAAGGCCTTGGCAAGCGTCCCCTCGATCACGGACAGGCGATGGGCCTGGCCGTCGCGCTCGGATACTCCGCCGCCGTGCTTGCCGTAGAGCCCGACGGCGTGCACCTCGTCGAGGTAGGTGAGCGCTCCGTGGCGCTCCGCGACCGCGCAAAGCTCGGCGATCGGCGCGATATCGCCGTCCATCGAGTAGACGCTCTCGAAGGCGACGAGCTTGGGCAGGGCGGGATCGACCGTGCCGAGCAGGCGCTCCAGGTCTTGGGGGTCGTTGTGCTTGAAGATGCGCTTCTCGGCGCCGCTGTGGCGGATGCCTTCGATCATGGAGGCGTGGTTGAGCGCATCGGAAAAGACGATGCAGCCCGGCAGCAGGCGGGCGAGGGCCGAGAGCGTCGCCTCATTCGAGATGTAGCCCGACGTGAAGAGGAGGGCCGCCTCCTTGCCGTGCAGCTCGGCGAGCTCGCGCTCGAGCAGCACGTGGGCGTGGTTGGTGCCCGAGATGTTGCGCGTGCCGCCGGCGCCGGCGCCCGAGCGCTCGAGCACCTCCCGCATCGCCTGCAGCACCGCGGGGTGCTGGCCCATGCCGAGATAGTCGTTGCTGCACCACACCACGACCTCGCGCGTGCGGCCGTCGCCGCCGTGGTGGATTGCGCTCGGGAAGGAGCCGGAGCGGCGCTCTAGGTCGGCGAAGACGCGATAGCGCCCTTCCGTCTCAAGCTTGGCGAGCGCCTCGCGAAAGCGCCGTTCGTAGTCCATCTTGACCCTCCCCGCGCGGGAATAGCAGGCGCGGCCCCTCTTTTTGCTGCTTAACCCCGCTTGCCGCAAGCGAAAATGTGTCAGCTCGACACCTCGCGGCGAAAACCTAGCCCGTCTCTCTGCGCGGCGATTTGATCTATATCAGTTCCGGCAGCCCCTACGCGGCCACGAGCTGGCGCTTGCGCAAGCCGGCATGCGCCTCATCGAGCGCCTTCTTGACCGCGTCGAAGAGCGCATCGATCTCGCGCTCGGTGATGATGAGCGGCGGGCAGAAGCCGAGCGTATCGGCCATGCCGCGCGTGATCACGCCGTTCGCTTGCGCGAGCCTCGCGGCGTAGACGCCGACCCCGTCGCCGGGCTGGAAGGCTTCCCGAGTTGCCTTGTTCTTGACCAGCTCGAGGCCGCCGATGAGCCCCACCCCGCGCGAGATCGACGCGCTCTTCGACGCGGTCGAGAAGGCGCTCGAC
>DASPPM010000082.1:0-2404 GCA_035625535.1 Alphaproteobacteria bacterium | reverse complement strand
CATCGGACTCCTCTCCGGCCTTGGGGTAGCAAGGCTGTCGCATCCGGCCGCCTCGCCCTTCGAGACGCGCGCTTCGCGCGCCCCTCAGGGTGAGGCGGCCTGCAATTACAGCGCATTTCCTCGTCCTGAGGAGGGCCAAAGGCCCGTCTCGAAGGACGAGGAGATCCGCTCAATGCCAAATGCGAGCCCTCCTTTCGTCAGGGAAACACTCGTGCGTTGTTAGAGGAGGAAGGATCATCAGCCCCTTTGCGCGGCGGCGGGGCGATCGGCCCGCGGTGCCTCGCGGCGAAGCTGATCCACCGCAGCGGCGATCGCCTCCACCGCATAATCGATTTCGGCGCTGTCCGTAAACCTGCCGAGCCCGATGCGCAAGCTCGCCCGTGCGAGCGCGTCCTCCAAGCCCAAGGCGCGCAGCACGTAGGAGGGCTCGATCGAGGCCGACGTGCAGGCCGAGCCCGAGGACACGGCGATGTCCTTGAGCCGCGCCATCAACACCTCGGCGTCAACGCCCGGAAAAGCGAGGTTGAGGTTGCCGGGGATGCGCCGCTCGAGGTCGCCGTTGAGTGCTATGCCGGGGACTTTTGCCGCGAGCCCGCAGCGGAGCCGCTCGCGCAAGCGCTTGAGCCGCATGCCCTCCGCGGCCATCTCCGCGGCCGAGATCTCCGAGGCGGCACCGAGCCCGACGCAAAGGGCCGCCGGGAGGGTGCCCGAGCGCAGGCCCCGCTCCTGGCCGCCGCCGCTCATGAGCGGGGCGAGGCGCACGCGCGGCCGCCGCCGCACGTAGAGCGCGCCCACCCCTTTGGGCCCGTAAAGCTTGTGGCCGGAAATGCTCATGAGGTCGATCGCCATGCCGTCGACGTCGAGAGGGATCTTCCCCGCCGCCTGCGCCGCGTCGGTGTGGAAATAGGCGCCGTGCCGGCGGCAAAGCTCGCCGATCTCCGCGAGCGGCTGGATGACGCCGATCTCGTTGTTGACCGCCATGATCGAGACGAGGAGCGTATCGTCACTGAGGGCCGCCGCGAGGCGCGCGAGGTCGACGAGCCCGTTCGCCTCGACCGGGAGGACGGTCAGGCGGAAACCCTCGGCCGCGAGCGCTTTGCAGCTCTCGAGCACGCATTTGTGCTCGGTCGCCGCGGTCACGATATGGCGCCGGCCGTCGCGCGCGAAATATCCGGCACCCTTGATGGCGATGTTGTTCGATTCGGTGGCCCCCGAGGTGAAGACGATCTCGCGCGCCTCGGCGCCGATCACCGCCGCCACTTGCTCGCGGGCGCGCTCGCAGGCCGCCGCGGCCTCGCGTCCGAAGCTGTGCGTGGCCGACCCGGGATTGCCGAACTTCTCGCTGAAGTAGGGCAGCATGAGCTTGAGCACGCGCGGGTCGACGGGCGTGGTCGCCTGATAGTCGAGATAGATCGGCAGTTTGGGCCTATTGGTGAGCGCGTCCTCTACCGTGGCCATCGTGCTCGTCCGCTCTATTTGGTGCGCCGCTCAGGCCGCCTTGGCCCTAGTACCGATTTTCGCGAGTTCGTAAGTCGCCTTCTGTCGACTTACGAGCCGCGAAATCGGTACAAACTCAAAGTATTGTACCTGCTTGCAGGCTTCGCGCCACTTGGCGCGAAACTCTGCCAGCAGGTACCAGGCGATTATAGAGGACACCCCAGGCCTCGATGAAGCGCTCGATCTCCTCGGCCCGGGTGAGCCAGCCGAGGCTGACCCGGATGGCTGAGCTCGCCTCGGCCTCGCTCGCCCCCATCGCGCGCAGCACATGGGAGGGGCGCACTTTGCCCGAGGAGCAGGCCGAGCCCGCGCTCGCCCCGATGCCGGCGAGGTCGAGGGCGATGAGCTGGGTCTCGCTCGCCACGCCGGGCATGGTGAAGCACGAGGTATTGGCGAGGCGCCGCACCTCCCGGCCGAAGAAGCGCGTCCCCGGCGAGAGGGCTGCGATGCCGTCCTCGAGCCGCCCGCGCAAGTCTGCTAGGCGCGCGTAAGCGGGCAACCCCTCACGGGCCGCGCTTGCGGCGGCGCCGAAGCCGGCGATGCCGGCCACGTTCTCGGTGCCTGCCCGCAAGCCGCGCTCCTGGCCGCCGCCGCGTAGCTGGGAAACGACAGCGAGGCCCTCTCGCACCAAAAGCGCTCCCACCCCTTGCGGCCCGCCCAGCTTGTGGGCGGAGAGCGCCATCAGATCGGCGCCGAGGGCGGTGAAATCGATTCTGATCTTGCCCGCCGCCTGGACCGCATCCGCATGCACGAGCGCGCCATGGGCGTGGGCGAGCTCGACGATTTCGGCAAGCGGCTGCACGACGCCCGTCTCGTTGTTGGCGAGCATGACCGCGACAAGGGCCGGGCGCCGGTCCCTTTGCAGCAGCGCTGCCAGCGCCTCCAGGCGGACGACGCCGTCCGGGCC
>DASPPM010000081.1:0-13270 GCA_035625535.1 Alphaproteobacteria bacterium | reverse complement strand
CCCTTGGCTCCCGATGCTTCCATCGTTCCGTCGCCCATCGTCCGGCATCCGCGGCGTCCGTCTTGGGACGGTCAGCGCGTTTCCATCCCCCAATAGCTTATCCGGCTGAGCAAATGCCGCTTGCCGCCATGCTCAAAACGCCACGGCGCTTGCTCCCTGGCGACCTCGCCAAGGTCCCCGCAATACTGCACTTTTTGCCCGAATCTCCGCAAGTTATCAATGGCAGAGCGGCACGCGCCGCGCTGCCGCCCCCCTCGCGCGGAGCGCCACTGCGGGCGGCGGGAGGGCGAAGTCCGCCGCGCGGCGCGCAAAATTACTTTGGAATCGCCACGGCAACGGAGGGCAACTTGGCATTGAGCCGCTTGATGACCTCCTGGGTGATGTCCAAGTCGGGCTGGGAATAGAGGACGATGGCGGCCCCCTTGTTGAGGACGAGCGTGGTACCAGACTCCTTCGCCATCTGATTGACGATCTGAACGACCGCCGCCTCCACCTCCTGAAAGGCGTTGTTGAATACACTATCGAGCTTACCGCGGCGCTCCTGAACCTCGCGCTGCGCATCCGCGACCTTCTGCTCGAATTCGCGCTGGCGCTGCTGGAACGCCTCGGGGGCCAGAACGCTCCGCTGCGCTTGCAGATCCTGATCGAGCTTCTTCAACTCGTCGTTCTTGCCTTGCAAGCCCTGCTGAAAGCCGGCCTGTGCCTTCTGCATTTGCGCCCGGATTCCCTTGGGCGCCTCGGCGGTCTGCATGACGGCCTGTATGTCGACGACGGCGATGACGGGGGTGGGAAACTTCCTTTGCGCCCAAGCTCCCGGCACCGCGGTCAGCTGAGCAAGTGCCAAGGCGGCCAAAGTCGTGATGACGATCCTGCGTACCATATCCATGTCCTAAAACCGTGTACCGAAGTTGAAGCGGAAGAGCTGCGTCTTGTCGCCCTTGTCCAAGATGTAGGGCCTAGCGATGTCCACGCGGATGGGCCCGAAGGGCGAGGCCCAGGCGATGCCGATGCCCGCCGAGGCCCGAATGTCGCCCGTATCGGTGACGCCCGGGCCGACGTAATCGGCCTTGGTGAGCGAGCCCGCCTCGGTGAAGATCTTGCCGACGATGCCGAACTCCTTGGGCAGGCCCAAGGGAACGGTCAATTCCAAGGTGGCGTCGTAATACTCCCGCCCGCCGAGCGCGTCGCCGGTATTGGAGTCGCGAGGACCGATGCCGGCCGTCTCGAAGCCGGGGAAATTGTCGCCGCCGAGGAAGAAGCTGTCGACGATGCGGATCTTCGGCCCGAGCCGCAGGATGTAGCCGCCCTCGCCGGCCGCGCTGATCACCCACTGGTCGGCGATCGGATAATAGTATCCGGCGGACAACACGTCGCGCTGATAGACGACGCTGCCGCCGAGCCCCGCGAAGTCGGTTGCGATGCGCCAGAAATAGCCGCTGGTCGGATCGAAGCGGTTGTCGCGCTTGTCGTACATCAGCTCCTGGCCGATAAGCGAGGTCACAGCGGCGCCGTGCTGCTGCTGAATGAAGAGCGAGGCGTCCGAGGCGATCTTGTCGACGATGTCCCGCCGTATCGTGTAGTGCCAGGTCTCGCGCAGATCCGGGATTATCCCGTAGCCGGCGCGCGCCGTGCCGCCGAGCGCCACCTGGCGGAACGTGCTTTCGGTCGTCAGGTCCTGCTGCAGATCGAATACGTCGGCGCCGACCGCGACATTGCTGTCCATGAAGTACGGATCGGTCCAGCTGCCGTCGAGTTCTTGCGTGCGGAACGAAATCGCGAAGCGCGTCGATAGATCCTGGCCGGTGCCGAGGAAGTCCTTCTCCCGAATGCCGACATCGCCGATAACCCCGTCCGTCGTCGAATATCCGGCGCCGAGCGAGACCTCTCCGGTCGGCTTCTCCTTGACCTCGACGGTCACGTCCGTGGTATCGGGCTGCGAACCGGGCGTGTTGCTGATATCGGCGGTCTCGAAGAAGCCGAGATTCTTCAACCGGCGGCGCGACTCCTCGATCTTCGACGTGCTGAAGGCGTCGCCCTCTGCGAAATCCAGCTCGCGGCGAATCACCTTGTCGAGCGTGCGTGTATTGCCCTTGATGTTGATCCGCTCAACATAGACGCGCGGCCCCTCTTGCACGTCGAAGGTGATGGAAACGGTCTTCTTGTCCTTGTCGCGCACAATGCGCGGACGAACGTCCACGAAAGCGTAGCCCCTGCTCCCAAGCGCGTCCGAAACCGCCTTGATCGTGGCCTCGACCTGGTCGGCATTGTACCAGTCGCCTTCCTTGACGGTGAGAAGGCCCTCGAGCGTCGCCGCATCGATGTCCTTGACCGAGCTCTTCACCGCGATCTTGCCGAAGGTGTAGCGCTCGCCCTCGTCGAGGGTGAAAGTCAGGTAAAATCCGGTCTTGTCGGGCGCGAGCTCGGCGATGGCCGAGACGACACGGAAGTCGGCGTAGCCGTTCGCGAGGTAGAACTTCCTCAAGAGCTCGCGGTCGAAGGTCAGCCGGTCGGGGTCATAGGTATCGTTGCTGGTGAAGAATTTCCACCAGGCAGTCTCGACCGTCTGGACCACCTCGCGCAGCCGGCCGTCGCTGAATAGGTGATTGCCGATGAAGCTGATGCGCGTGACCTTGGTCTTGTCGCCCTCGTCGATCTCGTACACCAAGTCGACGCGGTTCTCCGGAAGCGTGATTACCTTGGGCTCGACCGTGGCGGAGAAGCGCCCGCTCCTGCGGTAAACCTCGAGGATGCGCTTAACGTCCTGTTGCACCTTGGTGCGGCTGTACACCGTGCGCGACTTGAGCTGGATCTCGTCGTTCAGCTGCTTGTCCTCGATCTTCTTGTTCCCTTCAAAGGCGACCCGATTGATGACCGGGTTCTCGACGACGCGCACCACGAGCGTGTTGCCGTCGCGGCGCAGGACGACGTCCGCGAACAGCCCGGTCGCGTAAAGCGCCTTGAGGGATTCGTCCATCTTCTCGGGGTCGAACTTGTCGCCGAGGTGGATGGTGAGATACGAGCGCGCGGTCGCGGGCTCGATGCGCTGGGTTCCCTCGATGCGGATTTCGCGCACCGCGTCGCCGCCGGCGGCGGGGGTCTGGGCGACGGACCCGAGCGGCAGCAGCAGGCAGGACGCCGCCAGCCACAATGCTATCCCCCATCGCGCAATGAACCCCACCAGGGCCTCCCCGCTCGCGGTTTTCGAGGTTTCTAGCCGACCCTCAGGATATCAGGCCGGTAACGAATTGGATCACCTTGAGGTGCACAAGGTCGTTCCATGTCGCGAAGACCATCAACAGGAATACCAGAGTGAGCCCGATCCGGAAACCGTAATCCTGTACGCGGGGGGCGAGCGGCCGACGCCGGATGGCCTCGAGCGCATAGAACAGCAGATGGCCGCCGTCAAGCATGGGAATTGGCAAGATGTTGATGAGGCCGAGATTGAGCGAGAGAACCGCGAGAAACCAGACGAGCGGAACGATGCCGCCCTCGGCCACATCGCCCGCCATCTTGCCAATCCCGATAGGCCCTTGCAGCTCGTCCGTGCTGCGCGTGCCGGCGACCATCTGCCCGATCGCCTTGAGCGTTGCCATGGTAAGGCTGGCGGTCTCCTCGGTCGCCCGCCAGAGCGACGAAAGCGGGTCATAGCGGACGTATTCGACTCCTTTCGCGCGCAGGCCGAGACGGCCGATCTGATAACGGTGGCCGAAATTGTCGCGCCGCTCGATCACATCGGGTACGGCACGCAGGGTCGTCGTCTTGCCCTCGCGCGCGACCTCGACCGTGAGCGGCTCGCCCAAACCCACTTCGACGATCTGGATGACCTGTTGGAAGCGCTCGATCCTCGTCCCGTTGATCGACAAGATACGGTCGCCGGCCTCAAACCCGGCGCGCGCCGCAGCACTGCTGGGATCGACCTGCCCGATGAGCGGAGAGGTGAAGGGCTGCCCCACGATGGTGAAGAGACAGGCGAACGCGAAAATCGCCAGCAGGAAGTTCGCGATCGGTCCGGCCACGACCACGGCCGCGCGCTGCCCCACGGGCTTGTGGTGGAATGAGACCGCACGCTCCTCGGGCGTCATCGCCTGGACCGCCTCATCAGGCTCGCTCATCGCATTGGCATCGCCGAACATCCGAACGTAACCGCCCAAAGGCAGCGCGCTGATCTTCCAGCGCGTCTGGTGCTTGTCGGTCCAGCCGACGATCTCCGGCCCGAAGCCGATCGAGAACACCTCGACGCGCACGCCGTTCCTCCGCGCGATCCAGAAATGGCCCATCTCGTGCACGAACACCAGAACGGTGAGCACGACGAGGAACGGCACGACGTATAGAAGAGCGCTCAGGATAAAGTCCATATCGTTAGCTCGTCCTTCTCCGGACCTCAGCTCGGCCGCGGCAGGGCGCCGGCGCGCCGCTCGGCCACTTCGCGTGCGACCCCGTCCGCCGCGCGCACTTCCGCCAGTGTGGCAAGCGGCGTGTTCGGGATTTCCCCGAGCGTCCCCTCCACGACGGACACGATGTCGAGGAAGCGGATGCGCCCCTCGAGGAACGCCATCACGGCGACCTCATTGGCGGCGTTGAGGATAGTTGGCGCATTCCCCCCGCTTTGCAAGGCCTCGCGCGCCACGCGCAGAGCCGGGAAGCGCTCCACGTCGGGCGCCTCGAAGGTGAGGGCCGAGAGGCTGGCAAAGTCGAGCCGTTTCGCGGGTGCCGCCATGCGCGCCGGCCACGATAGCGCATAGGCGATCGGCGTGCGCATGTCCGGCGTGCCGAGTTGAGCGAGCACCGAGCCGTCCACGTATTCGACCATGCTGTGGATGACGGATTGGGGATGCACCACGATCTCGATCCGCTCGGGGGCTACCGGAAAGAGATGGGACGCCTCGATCACCTCGAGCCCCTTGTTCATCATTGTCGCCGAGTCGACCGAGATCTTCGCCCCCATCGTCCAGTTGGGGTGCGCGACCGCTTGAGCCGGTGTCACCGAATGGAGCTGGGAGGGATGGATGGTGCGGAACGGACCACCGGAGGCCGTCAGGATGATGCGCTCGACCGCACCGGCGTGGGCGGAATCGAAGACCTGGAAAATGGCGCTGTGCTCGGAATCGACGGGAAGCAGCGTCGCCTCGCTAAGAGCCACTTGGCGCATGACGATATCGCCTGCGCACACCAGCGTCTCTTTGTTGGCAAGGCCCACGATGGCGCCCCGCTCGATGGCGGCAAGCGTCGGCTCGAGCCCGGCCGCCCCAACGATCGCGGCCATCACCCACTCCGCCGGCCGCCGCGCCGCGTAAAGGAGGGCCTCGCGGCCCGCCGCAACCTCGATGCCGGTGCCGGAAAGCGCTGCCTTGAGGGCCGGGTAGTGCCGCTCGTCGGCAATCACCGCGAGTGCTGGGTGATGGCGCAAGGCCTGCTCGGCCAGGCGCGTGACGTTGCTCTTTGCCGTGAGGGCCTCGACCTCAAAGCTCTCTGGGTTGCGCTCGAGGAGATCCAGCGTGCTGCACCCGACCGAGCCGGTCGAGCCCAAAACCGTGACGCGCCTGGGCGCCGGCTGTCCTTCGATACTGCCATAAGGCTCTCTTATGCTCAGCGCCATGAGAGCACGCCGCCACCTGAGAAAAGCGCAACGAGGGCAACCGCCGGGGCGGCCGCCAAGAGGCCGTCGACTCGGTCGAAGAGGCCGCCATGGCCCGGTATGAGGCCGCTCATATCCTTGACCTTGAAATGGCGCTTGACCGCCGATTCCGCCAGATCGCCCAACTGAGCGGCGAGGGAGACGAAGGCGCTCAGCGCGCCGACGAGACCGCGGGAGGAGACGCCGAGGGAGGGCCCCAGGACTGAGCCTGTAACCGCGGCCGCCACGAAGCCGCCCGCCACCCCGGCCCAGGTCTTGTTGGGACTGAGCCTGGGGGCGAGACGAGGGCCGCCCAAGAGGCGCCCTGCGGCATAGGCACCGATATCGGTCGCCCACACCACCAGGAACAGCCAGAGAACCGCATAGGCGCCCGTCGCGCTGCGCAGCCAGAGGAGCGCGAGGCTTGGAAGCGCCAAATAAAGCACGCCCCCCGCATGCCACAACGGCGTGGGCCGCCCAGCACCTGCGGCCGCGCCATAGACCGCGGCAGCGCCGAGGAGGGCAAGCGCCCCCGCAATCGCGAAGGCGCCCAGGCTTGCGGCACCTACCACGGCCATAAGCACGCCCAAGAGCGCCCATCCGGGTCCACCGGCGCGCCCGCCGCCGCACAGGCGGTTCCATTCCCAGGCAAGTATGCCGCAGCCAAGCGCCACCAAGAGGTCGAAGTAGGGTGGGCCCAAGAGAATGGCAGCGACGGCGACCGGCGCCATGGCCAAGGCAGAGATCGCGCGGAGCGCCAAGCTGCCGAAGGTCCTTTCAGCCACGGCTGGTGCCGTACCGTCGTTCACGACCGTGAAACTCCCGGATCGCGCGCTCGAAGTCGCTTTTGGAGAAATCCGGCCACAGCGTATCAAGGAAGACGAACTCGGCATATGCCGATTGCCACAGCAAAAAATTGCTCACCCGGCGCTCCCCGCTCGTGCGAATCACAAGATCGGGGTCCGGGATGTCTCCGGTCCAGAGATGGCGCGCAAAGAGCGCCTCGTCGATATCGCTCGGGCTGAGACGGCCGGCCGCCGCTTCGGCGGCGAGCCGCTGCGTGGCTTGGACGATGTCCTGCCGACCGCCGTAGCTCAAGGCGACGGTGAGGACGAGGGCGCTGTTCTCGCGCGTCAGCACCTCGGCGCTCTCGATGAGCTCGACGATGTCGGGGGCGAGGCGTCCACGCTCGCCGATGACGCGTATTCTGACCCTGTTCCCGTGAAGCTCGGCCACCTCCCCGCGCAAATAATGGCGCAGGAGCCCCATGAGGTCGTGGACTTCCGCGGCCGGCCGGCGCCAATTCTCGGAAGAGAAGCCGAAAAGCGTGAGATAGCCGACGCCAAGCTCGACGGCGCTGCGCACGGCCTGCCGCACGGCCTCGGCGCCACGCCTGTGCCCGGCGGTGCGCGGCAGGCCGCGCGCCTTGGCCCAGCGCCCGTTGCCGTCCATCACGATGGCGACATGGAGCGGTGCCGTCGACGCGGCCGAGGTGGATGGAACGGAATCGATATGCGAGGGCGGGCTCATCAGACCTGCATGATCTCCTTTTCTTTTTGCGCCAACGTCTCGTCGATTCTCTTGACGTAACCGTCGGTCAGCTTCTGGATCTCATCCGAACGATGGCGATGATCGTCCTGGGAGATCTCGTGCGCCTTCTCCTGGCGCTTCAAATGCTCCATGCCATCGCGACGCACGTTGCGCACGGCAACGCGGGCCAGCTCGGCATATTTGTGGGCGACCTTAGAGAGCTCCTGCCGGCGCTCCTGGGAGAGCTCGGGGATCGGGACGCGGACCAAAGTGCCCTCGGCCTGCGGATTGAGTCCGAGGCCGGATTCCCTGATCGCCTTGTCGACCGCACCGACCAGAGTCTTGTCCCACACCTGTACGGTGATCATGCGGGGCTCCGGCACGCCCACGGTGCCGACTTGGTTGAGCGGCATGGTGGAACCGTAAGCGCTCACCTGGACGGGCTCTAAAAGATTGGCCGACGCCCGCCCCGTCCGGAGACCGCCAAGCTCCTTGCGCAACACCTCGATGGCGCCATCCATGCGCCGCTTGAGACCGTTGATATCGTGCTCGCTCACGGCTTGCCTCTATGCGCCCTCATTAATCTCCAAGTTCGGCCGCCGTCTCTTCGCCAATCAGGGTGAAGAGCCCGCGACCTTGCACCACGTTCGCGAACGCGCCCGAATTGTGCAGCGAAAACACCAGGATGGGAATGCGATTCTCGCGCGCGAGCGAGATCGCCGAGGCGTCCATGACCTTGAGGTCGCGGGAGAGCACCTGATGGTAACTGAGCCGCTGGTAGCGCTTGGCGTCCTTGACCTTGTGAGGGTCGGCGGAATACACGCCGTCGACCTTAGTCCCCTTGAGCAGCACATCGCAGGCCAGCTCGGAGGCGCGCAAGGCTGCCGCGGTATCCGTGGTGAAGAAGGGATTGCCGGTGCCGGCGGCACAAATCACCACCCTTCCCTTCTCGAGATGGCGGTGCGCCCGGCGACGGATGTAAGGCTCGCACACCGCCTGCATGGGAATGGCCGATAGCACGCGGGTGTCAACGCCGAGCTTCTCGAGCGCGTTCTGCAGCGCGAGCGCGTTCATGACGGTCGCCAGCATTCCGATCTGGTCCGCGCTCGCGCGCTCCATGCTGTGCACGCTGCCCTCGAGGCCGCGGAAGATATTGCCGCCGCCGATGACGAGCGCGATCTCGGCCCCGAGCTCATGCACGGAGCGGATGTCCTCGGCAATGCGTCGCACCCTGTCCCAGTCGAGCCCGTAATGGCGCGCACCCAAAAGCGCCTCGCCTGAGATTTTCAGGAGGATTCGGCGGTAACGAAGGGCTGCCTTGGGCCGCGGTTCGCTCGACATGGTTTTCGGATCATCCTCTCCCAAGCGGGCGGCTGCGCCCCTCTTAGCACTCCTTCTTCCCTTGGTTTCCGGAGGCCGGGCCTAGCGACGGCCGAACGCGCCCTGGCCGCGCTGCATGACGGCTGCGAACATCCGCATGACGCTCGCTTGACTATACCCCAAGCGGGAGGGGTCCGCGCCAGCAAAATCAAGGTCTTAAAATCGTCACCGCCGAGCCGGGAATGGCTGAGTAGCCGCTCGCCTCAGGTCGTCAGCTGCGTCACTTCCGCCGCGGAATTTCCTTGCTTCTTCGCGATGCCTTCACCGAGGGCGAAGCGAACATAGCCGGCAATCTTGATCGGCGCCGCGAGCGCCTTGCTCGCCGCCTCGACCGCCTTGCCGACCGAAGTGCCCGGCTCCACCACGAAGTCTTGCTCGAGGAGCACGACCTCTTGGTAGAATTTACGCAGCCGACCCTCGACCATCTTTTGGATGATCTCCTCCGGCTTGCCGCTCCCGCGCGCCTGTTCGGCGAGCACCTGCCGCTCCCGCTCGACGAGCGCCGGATCGAGGCCGCTCACCTCGAGCGCCTGCGGGTTCGCCGCCGCCACCTGCATGGCGATCTGACGGCCGAGGGCGGCGAGCTTCCCGGCCTCGGCACCGCTCTCCAATGCTACCAGCACACCGATGCGGCCGAGGCCAGGCGAGACTTGATTATGAACGTAACTCGCGACAATACCTTGCCCGACTTTGAGGCCGGCAGCACGGCGCAGGTTGATGTTCTCGCCGATGGTCGCGATCAGCTGCGCGAGCTCCTCCTCGACCGTGCGCCCGCTCGGCAGCTTGGAGCGCCTGACGGCGTCGAGCTCGCCCCCCGCGACAAGCGCCAGCTCAGCAACCGCGCGCGCAAATCCCTGGAATGTGTCGTTGCGCGCCACAAAGTCGGTCTCGCTGTTGACCTCGACGATGGCCCCGCTCGATCGATTGACAGCCACGCCGACCAGGCCCTCGGAGGCAATGCGTCCGGCCTTCCTGGCCGCCGCGGCAAGACCCTTCTTGCGCAGCCAGTCGATGGCAGCTTCAAGCTCGCCGGCACTCTCCGCGAGCGCCTTCTTGCAATCCATCATGCCGGCGCCGGTCTTCTCGCGCAGCTCCTTGACGAGCACAGCGCTGATCTCGGCCATGACCTTACCTCTTGCCTAAATGCTTGGCTTGAACCGTCTGATATGATTCATTTTTTGCCTCAAAGCCTTCGTAGAAAGGAGGCTTCGCCGCGATCTTACTCCACCTTCTCCGCGGCCGGACTTTCGGCACCGGCCGCCGCAGGTGCGGCGATCTCGGACACTTCCGCAGCACCCTGGCCCTCCTCTTCCGCGGGCAGCTGCTCGAGCGGAGCCTCCGCTTTCTCGCCGATGTCGACGCCGGATTTCACAAGCTGCTCTTGTAGCCCATCGAGGACGGCGCCGGCGATGAGCTCGCAATAGATGCGGATGGCACGCTGGCTGTCGTCATTGCCGGGAACAGGGTAGTCGATCGCGTCCGGGTCCGAGTTGCTGTCCACGATCGCGACCACCGGAATGCCAAGCTTTTTCGCCTCGGCGACCGCGATGGCCTCCTTGTTGGTGTCGATCACGAAAAGGAGGTCCGGTAGCGCGCCCATCTCCTTGATGCCGCCGAGCGCGCGCTCGTACTTGTCTCGCTCGCGCGTCAGATTCAGGAGTTCCTTCTTGGTGCGGCCGAGGCCTTCCTGGGCGAGGGCGTCGTCAAGCGCGCGCAGACGCTTGATCGACTGGGAGATCGTCTTCCAGTTCGTCAGCATGCCGCCGAGCCAGTGGTGATTGACGTAATACTGGCCGCAGCGCTTGGCCTCCTCCGCGACGATATCCGCGGCCTGGCGCTTGGTGCCGACGAAGAGCACGCGGCCGTTGTTGGCCGCTACCTCGCGGACGAGCTGGAGTGCCCGATAGAGCAGCGGCACGGTCTGCTGCAGGTCGATGATGTGGATATTATTGCGCACCCCGAAGAGGTAGGGTGCCATCTTGGGGTTCCAGCGCCGGGTCTGATGGCCAAAATGAACGCCAGCTTCCAGGAGCTGGCGCATCGAGAAGCTCGGGACCGCCATGATCTCGTCCTTTTCCGGTTGCACCGCCGCGGGCGTTTGAGGCCGGGCATTCATGCCCCGCCACCGGAGCGAGCGCCCGGGATGTCTCCCCGAGCGACCGCGATGCCCGCGTGTGGATTGGTGGCCGGTTAGATAGCGGCAAAAGAGCGCGGATGCAAGGGCAAAGGGCTTGGCGCGGGGCGCGAGCTATGCCTTGAACCGCGGCAGCAGCCGTTCGGCGTTGCCGCGGTCGATCGCGCGGAGCTCCCTGCCGGTAAGACCGAGCTTGGCGAACCCCTCGACATTCTGCGTGATCGTCAGATAGGGGAAATCGGAGCCGAAAAGCACCTGCGAGACGGGCACGAACTTGAGCAGGGCCGCCATGGTCGGCGGATAGGCCGAATTGGCGGTATCGTAATAAAGTTTCTTGAGCTCGTGCTCGATGCCATCAGGTGCGATCTCGGCGAGATCCTTGCGGCCCTTCGAGCCATTGATGATGCGGCCGGCGAGCACCGGGATCGAGGCGCCAGCGTGGGAGAAGAGGAAGCGGATGTTCTTGTAACGCGCAAAGGCGCCGCTCATCAGCAGGCTCAAGACGGCGCGCGCGGTATCGTGCGGATATTCGATCAGCGACGCCGGCACGCCGGGCAGGAGGTGGCCGCAGCAAGTGGGCGAGAGAGGGTGAAAATAGGCGACGGCCTTGCGTCGGTCGAGCTCCTCGAAGATGGGCGCAAAGCGCGGATCCCCCGGCCAGACGTCGCCGTAGCTGGTCATGAAGCCGATGCCGTCCGCCTTGAGCACGTCGAGCGCGTACTCGATCTCATGCAACACGCCGTCGATGTCTGGCATCGGCATGGCGGCGAAGAGACCGAAGCGACCGGGATGGTCGCGGCCCATTTGCGCCCCGTAATCATTGCAGATCCGCGCCAAACGCCGCGCCTGCCCCTTTTCGCCGAACCACACCCCCGGGGTGGAGATTGAAAGAACCCCCGTGGCCACGCCGCCTCGGTCCATCTCCTCGAGCGCGGCGGCGATGCTCCAATCCTGCTGCGGCTTCTGCAATCCCGCGGCAATGCCCTCCTGCTTGTTCCATGCGGCAAGCGGCTCAAGGTACTCCGGCGGGAAGAAATGATGATGTACGTCGACGCGGCGTGCCTTGCTTGAGGCTGTGGCCGGCGCAGCGCCATGCGGCAGCATGGCACTCGCCCCCAGCGCTGCGAGGATGGCCAAAAACTGCCGACGCGAGCGCGCGTGGCCGTCTAGCGCCATATCTTGGTTCAATGTCATCGAGTTCTCTCCCTGTTCTTGCGCGCGGCCGTGACCGCCGTCACACCTCCTCGACCTCGACGATGCCCGGCAGCGCCCTGATCGCCTGGCGGAGCTGGGGCGAGCAGCCGTACCGGCCTTGCAGCGCGATCTCGATCTCACGCCCTTCCGCCATGGCGACGAGCCAGATGCGGCCCTTGCCTTTGCTCTCGCGCGCGAGAAGGTGCCGGAGCGGGGTCAGGGGGTCCGCCCCATTGACGTAAATGCGCAAAGAGGCCCCCACGTTGTGGGCCGCCTTCTCCAACGCCTCGATCGACTGGGCGGTAAAGCGCACCTGATCGCCATCGGCGCGCCCGTCGGCCGCGATGAGAAGCGGCGCGCCCTGGTCGATAAGCTCACGCGCGGCCGAGAGCGTCTCGGCGAAGAGCGTCACCTCGAACACCCCGCTCGTGTCGGAAAGCTGCAAGAAGGCGAAGCGGTTGCCGCGCGCCGAGGTGCGCTCCTGCTTGCCGATCGGCGTACCGGCAAGGCGGACTCGGCTGAGCCGGCCTTCAGCCACGCGCTGGAACGCTTCCGCCGCCCTGATCACGCCCAGCCGTTCCAGCGTCTTGCCGTAGGTATCCAGCGGGTGGGCGGAAAGATAGAAGCCGACCGCCTCGAACTCGCGTTTGAGCCGCTCCATGGGTGGCCAGTCCGCTACGGCGGGGAGCACCAGCGGAGCTGCAGCCTCGCCGCCGCCCTCTGTTGCGAGGG
Source organism: Alphaproteobacteria bacterium (assembly GCA_035625535.1). Taxonomy (GTDB): domain Bacteria; phylum Pseudomonadota; class Alphaproteobacteria; order JACZXZ01; family JACZXZ01; genus DASPPM01. The sequence continues at coordinate 686 of DASPPM010000081.1, read as the reverse complement.
CCGCGAAAAGCGAGGTTTGCTCGCTCGCGCGCTCCTCGGCGGCCCGGCTCGCGTGGCGCATGATCTGCTCGACCGCCTCGAACACTTGGCGCCGGTTCGGGCACAGCCCGTCGAAGGCGCCGGCCGCGGCCAGGCTTTCCAGCTGCCGCTTGTTGAGGTTGCGCCCGTCGAGGCGATCTGCGAAATCCGCGAGCGACTGGAAGCGCCCGTGGCTGCTGCGCTCCTCGACGAGGCTCTTCATTGCCGCAGCCCCCACGCCCTTGAGCGCGGCGAGCGCGTAGCGGATCGCGCTACCTCCTTGGCCCGTCTCGACCGTAAAGCCGACCTCGGAGCGGTTGATGTCCGGTGGCAGGAGCATTATGCCAACTCTTTGCAACTCCTGGCGAAATACGTTGAGTTTGTCCGTGTTCCCCAATTCGTAGGCCATCGAGGCCGCGAAGAACTCGATGGGATAATTGGCCTTCAAAAAGGCGGTCTGATAGGCAATCAGCGCGTAGGGTGCGGAGTGACACTTGTTGAAACCGTAGCCTGCGAATTTATTGACCTTGTCGAAGATGCCGGCGGCCTGGGCGGCGTCCACCCCGCGCACCACGGCCCCTTCGATGAAGCCCTTGCGTTGTGCCTCCATTTCCTCCCGGATTTTTTTGCCCATGGCGCGACGGAGCAGATCGGCCCCCCCGAGCGTG
>DASPPM010000080.1:0-12820 GCA_035625535.1 Alphaproteobacteria bacterium | reverse complement strand
GAGCACGCCGGAATAGGCGTCCGTGCCGGCGCGCAGCATGACGTGGATCGGGTTGAAGCGACCGATCGCGCCATAGTCGCTCTTGGCACCCTGCGGTCCCTTCTCGTCGAAGGCGAGCGCGAGCGACATCACCTTACCCTTCCGCACCAAGCGGGCCGCAGCGACGATGTCCTCGGCCGTGGTGTAGTTGAGCGTCCCGATCTCGTCGTCGGAGCCCCATTTGCCCCAGTTCTTAAGCCGCGCGGCCGCGGCATGAAGGTCATCGAGGGTGAGCTTGCGCAGCTCGCTCGGGGCATCGGACATGGGCTCATACCTCTCGTTGCAAAGTGAAAGCGGCGGGCGCTCGAAAGCCTGAACTTCGTATCACGAGCCGATGAAGGGCCATCTGATCCAGGTCAATCTGCGCTCCCGCCTAGCCGCCTTTGACGCCCCCCGCCGTGAGTCCGGCGACGATCTCGCGCTGGACGACGATGGTGAGCACGAGCACGGGGAGTGTCACGATGAGGGCCGCGGCCGCGAGCGGGCCCCAGGCGATCTGCTCGAAGGTGAGCACGTTGTAGACGGCGACCGGCAGCGTGCGCGTCTCGCGCCCGGTCAGCACGACGCCGAAGATGAAGTTGTTCCACGAGAAGATGAAGGAGAGGACGGCGGCGACCACGATGCCGGGCCGCGCCAAGGGAAGCGCTATGTGCCGGAAGGCCTGCCAGAGCGTGGCACCGTCGATGAGGGCCGCCTCCTCGAGCTCCGATGGCAGAGACTCGAAGAAGCCGATCATGATCCAGACGACGATCGGCACGGTGATCACCAGGTGGGTGATCACCATCGGCAGCAGCGTCCCCGTCAGGCCGAGCCACTGGAAGAGGATGAAGAGCGGGATGAGGTAGCTGAGACCCGGCGTGATGCGCGAGATCAGCACGACGACCGCGAGCTTGAACGCCTTCGCCTTCGCGATGCCGTAGCCCGCGGGTACCCCGATGAGGAGGGCCAAGAGCACCGCCGAGCCGGTCACGATGACGCTGTTGAGCGTGTAGCGCGCGAAGGGACTGGCGCGGAACACCTCGGCGAAATTGTCGAGCGTCGGAGTCGCCGGAAGGAAGACCGGCGGATAGGCGATGTTCTCGATCTCCGTTTTGAGCGAGAGCGAGAGCATCCACAGGAAGACGAGTGCTGCCGGCGAGACGATAACGAGAACCGCGAAGCCGAAGGCGAGCTTGGCGCAAATCCTGCGCAACCGCTCGCCCGGCGTGAGCGGCACCTTCGGAAGCGCGGGCGCCTTAGCGCTCACATCCATTGCGTCTTCTGCCGCATGTAGAGGAGGAGGAGGGTCAACGCCACGATCAGGAAGAAGAACACCACCACGATCGCCGACGCATAGCCGATGTTGTAGAAGGCGAAGGCCTCGAGATAGAGATAGATGTTGATCGTCTCGGAGGCGGTGCCGGGGCCGCCCTGGCTGATCACGAAGATAAGGTCGAAGGCCTTGATCGCGTCGATCGCGCGGATGATCGCCGCGACCATGATGAAGGGCAGGAGGAGCGGCCAGGTGATGTGGCGGAACATCTGCCACTCGGAGGCGCCGTCGATGCGCGCGGATTCGTAAGGCTCGGTCGGCAGGGCGGCGAGCCCGCCGAGCACGATCAGCATGACGAGCGGTGTCCACTGCCAGACCTCGACCATCACGAGCGTCGGGATCACCGTCTCGGGCGCGTAGACCCAGGATTGGGGCGGAAGCCCTGGCAGACTCAAGAGATAATTGAGCACGCCGAGCTGGGGGTGGAACATCATCGTCCAGACGAGCGCCACCGCGACGGGGGTCGCCATCATGGGCAGGATGAAGACGCCGCGCAGAAGGCCGCGCAAGGCAAAGCGCTTGTGGAAGATGATGGCGGAGAAGGTGCCGAGGATCACCGGGACGACGACCGCGAGCACGCCGTAATAGAGCGTGCGCAGGAGCGAGCGCAAGAAGCGCTCGTCGGCGAGAAGGGCGAGATAATTGTCCGGCCCGACGAAGCCGTGCGCCTGGCCGATCTTCCAGTTGTGCACGCTCATGAAGACGGTGAAGAGCCAGGGGAAGACGATCACCGCCAGCATGACGACGAGCGTCGGCACGATGAAGACGACGTAGCGGCCGCGGCTCCATTGTCCGCCCTCCGCGTGGAGGTGCCGCCAGCGCGAGAGCGGTGCCCGGCCCGGCCCCGATCGCCCGTCGAGCGTCCGTTCGCCCGCCACGGGGCCGACTCAGCCTTTCTCGCTCTTCTCGAGGATGGGCTTGAACTGCTCGGTCGCCTTCTTGAGCTCGCTCGCCGGGTCGCCGCCCGTGACCAGGTTGGTGAGCGCTATGCCGAAGATGTCGCGGAACTGGGTCACCTCGAAGATCTCCGGCAGGCCCGGTCGCGCGATCTTGATCGAGCCCTGCATGCACTCGAGCCACTCGCGGGGGGCGGTGAGCTTCCCGGAGGCACCCGCCGCGGCATAGGCCGAGGTGCGGCCGGGAGCGCCGTATCCCCCCTCGATCTGGCGCTCTGCGATCGTCTTGCTGGTCGCCCATTGGCAATAGAGCCAGGCCGGCCCTTTCTTCTTCGTCGTTCCGGAGATGCCGATGCCGTCGCCGAAGAGGGCCGAGTGCTGCGCCTTGGGACCGGGGGGCATTACGCCATAGCCGACCTTGCCGACGACGTGTGACTTGGTCTTGTCCTCGAGCGGGAGCGCGAAGCCGATGCCGTCGACCCACATGGCGCCGCGCCCCAGCACGAAGCTCGATTGGCATTCGTTCCAGTTGAAGCCGGCGACGCCGGGCGGCCCGTAGTCCTTGGTCAGCGCCTGGTAGAGCTTGGCGGCCTCGATCGCCTCCGGTCCGTCGGTGTGCATGGTGAGGTCGCGGTCGATCGGGTCGACGCCCCAGCCGAGGAGGAAGTCGGTCCATACCACGACGTTGGCGTTCTTGAGGCCGCGGGCAAGGAAGCCGGCAACGCCCGCCTTGGGATCGTTGAGCGCCTTAGCCGCCTCGAGCATCTCGGGGAAGGACTTGGGGTAGGCGAGGCCCTTGGCGGCGAAGAGCTCCTTGTTCCAGTAGATGAGGAAATAATCGAGGTTGAGCGGCAGCACGTCGAGCCGGCCGTCGGCCTGGGTGGCGTAGTCCATGGCCCCTTTCGAGAAGTCCGGCAGATCGAAATCCGCGCTGGTCATGTTCGGGTCCTTGATCAGGTCCCTGAGGTCGACGAGCCACTTGCCCTTGCCGTAGAGCCGCTTCTGCACGTGCATGGCCATGGTGACCACGTCGAAGCTGGTGTTGCCCGAGTTGAACTCGATCAGCACCTTCTGGCGGTGCTGCTGCTCGGGGATCTGCTCGTCGCCGACCGAGATGCCGGTCAAGTCCTCGAACTCCTTGCGGTATTTCTGCAGGAGGTCGCCGCGCGGGCCCTTGGTGAGCGAGACCTCGAGATGCTCGCCCTTGTAGCGCTTCCAGTCGAAGCTGCTCTGCTGCGCAACCGCGAAACGCGCGACCCAGGGGGCTGCCAGGACGGCTAGGCCCGCGGCCTCGAGCCCAGTGCGGATCACCGAGCGGCGCGAAAGACGCTTCTTTCCCTGCTTGCGCTCGATCACGGCTTTTCCTCCCTCGATGCGTCGCGCGCGGCTGCGGCGCGCAATTGTCTTGTTGGATTTCAGGCTTGCACAAAGCCCCGAACGGGTCAATCCACGGGCGGCAGAGACCGAGGCATCGGCTTGTCTCGTGCCCGGCGCGCGCCCATACTCGCGAGCGCTCACAAAGAAGGACGGCTGCCATGGATTTCCAGCTGACACCGGCTCAGCGCCAACTCCAGGCGCGCGCGGCGGCCCTCGCCGACGGCGTGATCAGAGCGCGCGCGGCCGAGGTCGACCGCAGCGAGGCCTATCCTTGGGAAAATGCGGCGGCCCTCAAAGAGGCCGGCTTCATGGGCATGACCATCCCCAAGGCCTATGGCGGGGCGGGGCTCACTTATCTCGATGCCGTGTTGGTGATCCAAGCGCTTGCCAAGCGCTGCGGTGTGAGCGCCCGCATCGCGGTCGAGGCCAACATGGGCGCCATCGGCGCCATCATGGCCTACGGCAGCGAGGCGCAGAAGCGGCTCGCCGCCGGGCTCGTGCTCGCCGGCGACAAGCCGGCCATCTGCATCACCGAGCCCGCTGCCGGCAGTGCGGCAAGCGAGATGACGACGCGCGCCGACAAGCGTGGTGCTGGCTACGTGCTGAACGGCAAGAAGCATTGGATCACCGGCGGAGGCGTTTCCAAGCTCCATCTCATCTTCGCGCGCGTTTTCGACGAGAAGGGGATAGAGCAGGGCATCGGCGGCTTCATCGCCGTGCGCGGCGAGCATCCGGGACTCGTCATCGGCGCACGCGAGCCGGCCATGGGACTGCGCGGCCTTCCCGAGACGGAAATCCTCCTCAACGACCTCGAGCTGCCGGAGGCGCGCGTGCTCCCCTCGCCCGGCGGCTTCCGCAGAGGCTTTGGCGACCTCATGAACGCTTATAACGGCCAACGCGTGGGTGCGGCGACGGTCGCCCTCGGCATCGCGCAAGGGGCCTACGAGGCGGCCCTTGCCTATAGCCAGGAGCGCGAGCAATTCGGCCGCCCCATCTGCGAGTTCCAGGGCCTGCAGTGGATGCTGGCCGACATGTCGGTGCGCCTCGCCGCGGCCGAGGCCCTCGTCTTGAAGGCCGCCGCCAACGCCGGAAGCGGCTTCCCCGACGTGCTCGAGGCGGCGCAGGCCAAGATCCTCGCCTCGGAGACCGCGGTCGAGGTGACCAACGACGCCCTCCAGCTCCACGGTGCCGCCGGTTACTCGCGCAACCACCCGCTCGAGCGCATGGTGCGCGACGCGCGCATGTTCACGATCGGGGGCGGCACCGCGCAGATCCTGCGCACCCTTGTCGCCTCGCGTCTCTTGGGGCGCAAGCTGCCGCAGACGCGCGAGGGCTATGTCGGCGAAAGAGCGCCGCCCAGCGAGCGGCGCATCAAGGCGGGCGAGTAGGCCTTTTCCGGCTAGTGTCCTGATCTGGAAATTCGCGACATTCGGAACAGGCTGGTCATTGCGAGGTGCCCGAAGGGCACCGAAGCAATCCAGAGATTTCTTGGCTTCAAGCGCCCTGGATTGCTTCGCTGCGCTCGCAATGACGGTTTTCTCCGGATGAATCGAAATTGCGAATCGGTACACTACGCCTTCGCCGCGACCGCCTCGATCTCGAAGCGCCAGGCCGGCGAGGCGAGCGCTTTGATGACCGCAAGCGTTGCCGCCGGCGCCGGATCCGTGATGTAGCGGTCGCGCACGGTGCGCGCGCTCGGCACGTCGGCCGCATCGATCAAGTAGTAGTTGATGCGCACGATATCGCGGAGCCCCATGCCGGCGGCTTCCAGCACGGCGGCGAGGTTGCGCCAGGCCTGATCGGCCTGCGCCTCGAAGCCCTCGGCCATGGTGCCGTCGGGCTTAACCCCGACCTGTCCCGCCACGTAGAGCCAGCGCGCATTCGGCGGCACCTCGACGGCGTGGCTGTAACGCCCGGCGGGCTTGGCGACGGTTTGAGGTATCAGATGTTTCAGCACGATGGCCTCCCTCTTCTCCGGCGGCTTCCATGAGGGCCGCCTTGCGTGCGCCATTGTGCACGGCGTGCGATCATCAGGCAAATTGCCGCGAAGCCCGCTCACCCGCCGAGGAAGGCCTTGCGCACCTCCTCGCTCTCGGCGAGTGCTGCAGGCGGCCCCTCGCGCACGACGCGGCCGACCTCGAGCAGATAGGCGCGGCCGGCCACCGCGAGCGCCTTGGCCGCGTTCTGCTCGGCGAGCAGCACCGCGGTCCCCGCCTTGGCGATCTCGCGCACTTTCTCGAGGAGCTCGTCCGCGAGGATGGGAGAGAGGCCGAGCGAAGGCTCGTCGAGGAGGAGCAGGCGCGGTTGGCCCATGAGCGCGCGCCCGAGTGCGAGCATCTGCTGCTGCCCGCCCGAGAGCTGCCAGGCGCGCGCATCCGCCCGCGCCGCAAGTGCCGGAAAGACGGCGAGGACCGCGTCCAAGCGGCGGCCTCGCGTGGTCTTGTCGACCCGGGCGGCGACCTCGAGGTTCTCGCGCACGCTGAGACCGGGAAAGACGCGCCGGCCCTCGGGGCAGTAGCCGAGCCCGAGGCGCGCGCGCGCTCGGGTGGAGACGTGCCCGAGTTCCCCTCCGGCAAAGCGCATGCGTCCCGCGCTCGGCGCCACGAGACCCATCACCGCCTTCACCAGGGTCGATTTGCCCGCGCCGTTGGCGCCAAGGAGCGCCACCGCCTCGCCTTGAGCGACCGTGAGCGTCACCTCCTCGAGTGCGGCAATGCCGCCATAGGCGACCGAGAGGCCTTGCAGCTCGAGAAGCGGCTCGCTCATCGCGGCACTCCCGCCCTGGCCGTGCGGCCGAGATAGGCCTCGATCACGCGCGGATGGCCGCGAATCTCCGCCGGCTTCCCCTCGGCGATGAGGCGGCCGTCGTCGAGACAGATCATGCGCTCAACAAGCGGCATCAGGAACGGCATGTTGTGCTCGATGACGAGGAGCGTGAGGCCGCCTTGGGCGAGACGCTCGAGGCGCCCCCTCAGATCGGCGGCCTCGCCCGCGCCGAGACCGGCCGCCGGCTCGTCGAGGATGAGAAGCCGCGGCTCGAGCGCCAAGGCCCGCGCTATCTCGACCCGGCGCTTGATCCCATGCGGCAGCTCGCCGCAGCTGCGTGCGGCGAAGGCCGCGATGCCAAGGCCGTCGAGGAGCGCCATGGCATGGCCGCGCGCGCGCGCGAGATGGGCGCAGCGCCAGCCGGACGCAAGTGCCGAGGCGAGCCCCGTGCCCTCGAGCGCAGCACGTCCGAGGGCCACGCTGTCGAGAGCCGTCATCTCGGCGACGAGACTGGTGCTTTGGAAGCTGCGCGCGAGGCCGAGCCGCGCCCGGCGGTAGGCCGCGGTCTCCGTGATGTCTTGGCCGGCGAAGCGGATGCGGCCCGCGCTCGGCCGGTAGAGCCCGCTCACCACATTGGCGAGGGTGGTCTTGCCCGAGCCGTTGGGCCCGATGAGGCCCAGGAGCTCGCCCGGCCGCACGCTCAAGGTGATGCCGTCCAAGGCCTTCAACCCGCCGAAGGCGATGGCGAGTCCCTCGACCTCGAGGAGCCGAGCGGCCTCGCTGCTTGCGCGGGCGCGCAGTCTTGCGATGCGCGGCGCGGGAGGCTCGGGCGGGAGCTCGGGGAGGAGGTGCCCGCGCAGGCGCTCGAGGGCGCCGATCAATCCCCAGGGTGCCGCGATGATGACGACGAGCAATGCCGCTCCGTAGGCGATGAGATAGGATCTCTCGAGGACGCGGAGCCACTCGGGCAGATGGACGAGGAGCACGGCTCCCAGAATGGCGCCCGAGACACGCGCCGAGCCGCCGATGACCGCCATGGCGAGGCAGGCGACCATGACGGGGAATTCGAGCACGCCGGGCGAGATCACGCCCTCGCTGTGGGCGTAGAGCGCCCCCGCGGCACCGGCATAAAGGGCCGAGAGGAGGAAAGCGGCGAGGCGCAGCCGCGCCCTGTCGATGCCGAGTGCCGCGGCGGCGATGTCGTTCTCGCGCACGAGGTGGAACATGCGGCCATAGAGCCCGCGCATGAGGTGCCAGGCGAGAAAGGCGCCTGCGGCCGCGAGGAGCCACACGACGAGCATGAGCGACGAGCCGTCCGGCACGCGTGCGCCGAAGAGGGCGATGGGGGGGATGCCCGCGATGCCGTTCGCACCCCCCGTGAGGCCCTGCCAATTGACCGCGGCAAGGAGGGCCACCTGCGCCACGCCGAGGGTCGCGAGTGCCAAATAGTGGCTCTCGAGCCGCAGCACCGGCAAGGCCACGACCGCGGCGAGGGCGACGGGTGCTGCGAGCGAGAGGGGAAAGCTCAAAAGAAAGCTCCACCCGAGCCGGCTCGCGAGGATGGCGCTCACGTAGGCGCCGATCCCGAAGAAGCAGCCCTGTGCCAACGAGAGCGCTCCGGCGTAGCCGAAGATGAGCTGATAGCCGATCGCCAAGAGCGCATAGATGCCCGCGAGCGTCGCCAGGCGGAAGCTGTAGGGATTGCCGAGAAGGAGCGGGTAGGCCGCAAGTGCCGCGGCAAGCGCGATCAAGGGAAGCCGGATGCCCGTCGAGATCCAGCCCCCCATCAGACGCGCCTCCCGATCGCCTCGCCGAAGAGCCCCTTGGGCCTCAAGACGAGCACGGCGAGAAGCACGGCATAAAGGAGCGCCGTCGCCGTCGTGTAGGAGGCATAGGCCGAGACGATGACCTGGAAGAGGGCGATGAGGAGGGCCGCGAGCACGGCGCCCGGCAGGCTGCCCCAGCCGCCGATGACGACCGCCATATAGGCGCTGACGATGAGCTCGTTGCCGCGCGTGGGCTCGACGAAATAGCGATTGGCCAACAAGAGGCCCGCCGCCCCCGCGAGCGCCGCCGCGAGCATGAAGGTGAGCGCGATCATGCGCAGCGTCGGGATGCCGAGCGCCTCGGCGGTCTCGCGGTCCTGGGCCGTGGCGCGCAGCGAGCGGCCGAGCTGGGTGCGCGCGAAGAGAAGATGCTGCGCCAGCACGAGCGCCGCCGCCACCGCGACGATGGCCAGCGACTGCCGGCCGATCGAGAGGCCGCCCAGGTGATAGAGGTGCTCGCCGAGAAGCGCCGGCGCCTTGCGCGGTGCCGCGCCGAAGATCGCGTTCGCCGTATTCTGCAAGATGACGCCGAGCGCTATGGTGCTGATGAAGACGGCCGTGGGCGGCCGGCGCATGAGCGGGAAATAGGCCAGCAGCGAGAAGACGAGCCCGAGGGCCGCCATGAGCAGGAGCACGAGCGGAAGTAGGGCGAGGCCCGGGAGCGGAAACGCCTCTGCGAGCGCGACCGCCGCGAAGCCTCCCGCCATCACCAGATCGCCGGCCGCGAAATTGACCGCCCCGGTCGCGTTGAGCACAAGCACGAAGCCGAGCGCCACCAGCGCATAGGCGGCGCCAAGGGAGACCCCATCGATCGTGAGCTGCAGCAGTTCCACGGGGCTATTCTAGTGCCAACTCGCATAAATTCGAGCGTCACCCCCTCACCCACCCCAGATCAAGTCCGGGGTCGGCTTCGCCTCGCTAAGACTGCGCATCCCTCTCCCCCTTTCAGGGGGAGAAGGTAGGGTGAGGGCGCGGCGATCGTTACGGCAACGCGTCGAGATTCTCGTAGTGCTTGACCACCTTGGGCGTGCGCGTCTTGCCGTCGTAGCAGACGATCTCCGCCGAATGCGCCATGTTTCCCTTCCCGTCCGAGCGGTAAGTCATGGCGAGCCCCTGATAGCTCCGGCTCGCGAGATAGTCGCGCACTTGCGCGGGCGTGCTGGCACCCTCGGCGATCGCCTGCTCGACCATCTCGACCCCGTCGTACTGGGCGAGCGCGTAGGCGTCGGGATCGCTGCCGAAGGCGGCGCGGTAATGCTCGAGCCAGGTCCTGATTCCCGCGCTCTCGGCCGAGACCGGGGAGGAGCCGGTCTCCGCGCAGACGTCTTTCAGATCCTTGGGCTCGACGAGAGCCGCCGTCGAGGGCTGGTGCATGGCCGAGCCTGCGACGATGGGGAGCCCAAGGCCCATGCGCGCCGCCTGCTGGACGAGAAGCGCCGTCGGTCCCGCGTGGAGCTGCAGGATGAGCACGTCGGGACCAGCCGCCTTCGCCTTGCTGAGGACGGGAAGCATGTCCTTGACCGTGAGGTCGAGCCCCTCCTCGAACACCACGGGTGCGCCGAGCTTCTCCAAAGCCGGGCGCAGGAGCGATGCGCCGCTTTGGCCATAGGCGGTCGTCTGATAGACGAGCGCCGGCCGCTTGCGATCGAGCACCTCGACGGCATAGCGGGCCTGCGCCAGCTTGACGAGATTGTCGGCCGGGAAGAAGCGGAAAACATAGGGATTGCCCAGCTCGGTGACCTTGGCCGTGCCTGAGACGGTGAGGAGCGGCAGCTTGTAGCGTTCGGCAAGCGGCAGCATGGCGAGGATCTGCGGCCCGAAGATGGAGGCGACGACCGCGATCGGCGTGCCCGACGCGGCGGCCCGCTCGAGCGCGTTCACCGCGACCTCGGGCGTGGTGTCGGTGTCGGAGACCTCACCCTTGACCGCGACGCCGCGGGGCGCCTCTCTGAGCGCGAGCAGCGCGCCGTTCTCTTGGCTCGTGCCTTCGAGCGCCAATGGCCCCGTGATCGGCACCAGAATGGGGATGTCGGCTTGGGCGGCGGCGGCCGGCCCCGCCGCGACAGATGCGGATGCCGCGAGTGCCGACGCCGAGAGCATCGCCATGATCAAGCTTCGCACCTGCATGCTCGCGCTCCCCGTGATGTGAAGGTTGAGCTCAGCCGCGCAGCAGCGCCTCGATTTCACGGGTGACCTCCGCCGCGGTGGGCGACACGCGCGAAGGCCACGCGCCGGCGACCTCGCCATCCGGACCGATGAGATATTTGTGGAAGTTCCAGCGCGGCACCGCGTCCTCGCCGAGCTCCTCGGCGATCCAGCGGTAGAAGGGGTGCGCCTCCGCGCCGATCACCCTCTCCTTGCCGGCGAGCGGGAAATCGACCGCATAGTTGCTCTCGCAAAAGCTCTTGATCTCGGCTGCGCTCCCCGGCTCCTGCTCGCCGAAGTCGTTCGACGGCACGCCGAGCACGACGAGGCCGCGCGCGCGGTATTTGCGCCAGAGCAGCTCGAGCTCGCGGTACTGCGGCGTGAAGCCGCATAACGAGGCGGTGTTGACCACGAGCACCGGCTTGCCGCGATAGGCCGCAAGCGGCAGCGGCTCGCCGTCGATCGACTGGAAGCTGAATGCATAAGCCGACATTGCCGATCTTCCTCCGTTTTCCCTCACCCGTAGCGCTCCTCGCGCCACGGGTCGCCGTGATTGTGATAGCCGCGCACCTCCCGGGACCAGCCGCAATGACGACGGCCGATGCCCTTACATAGCGCGCTTCCGTAGAGGAGCAACAGAGGGCCTTTCGCCTCGACGCCGCGGGCCAGCGCGCATTTTGCTTGACGAGCCTCACACCACCTCCCGATTCTCGTCGACATGAGGATCGATTTCGGACGCACCGCGAAGGATTACGGCCGGCATCGCATCGGCTTCCCCGATGCGTTCTTCGAGCGCCTCGCCGGCTTCGCCATCGGACGGCCCGGCCAGCGCGTGCTCGATCTCGGCACCGGAACGGGCACGATCGCGCGCGGGCTCGCGCGGCGCGGCAGCCTGGTGACCGCCCTCGATCCGGCGGCAGCGCTCATCGCGGAGGCCAAACGGCTCGACCGCGAGGCGGGGATTGAGGTCACTTATCTTCTGGGCCGCGCCGAGGACACGGGTCTCCCCGACGCCAGCTTCGAGGTGGTGACGGCGGGCCAGTGCTGGCACTGGTTCGAGCGCAAGCGCGCGGCCAAGGAGACGCGGCGCGTGCTCGCGCCGGGGGGCTTCCTCGTCATTGCGCAGCTCGACTGGCTGCCGCTGCCAGGCAACGTGGTGGAGGCGACCGAGCGGCTCATCCTCGCCCACAATCCCGCCTGGAACCGGGCAGGCGGCAGCGGGCTCTATCCCGCTTGGCTCGGCGATGCCTGGGCCGCCGGCTTCGTCGGGCTCGAGACCTTCTCCTTCGATATCAGCATTCCTTACAGCCACGCCGCCTGGCGCGGGCGCATCCGCGCGAGCGGCGGGGTGGCAGCCAGTCTCCCCGCCGCCGCGGTCGCCCGCTTCGACGAGGCACACGCCACCATGCTGGCGATCGACTTCTCCGCGGAGCCCCTGGCCGTCCCGCACCGCGTCTGGGCCGTCGTCGCGCGCGCGCCTGGAGCGCCAGACGCGCGCTGAGGCCAAAATGCGATAGGGCGCTGCCGTCTCCAAGGTCCTGCTAACGAAATTCACCACATCCGGAAAACATTCGTCATTGCGAGGCGCCCGAAGGGCGCCGAAGCAATCCAGAAGGCGCCTTGCGTCTGGCCCCTGGATTGCTTCGCTGCGCTCGCAATGACCGTTATTTTTGGGTGAGACGAACTTCCGAATCCCGCCCTTAGAGAATCTTCAGCACGGCTTCGGGCGGGCGGCCGAGCGCGGCCTTGTTGCCGGCGATCACGATGGGCCGCTCGATGAGGATAGGGTGCCGCGCCATGGCGGCGATGATCTTCTCCTCCGAAAGCTTGGGATCGTCGAGCCCGGCCGCCTTGTATTCCTTCTCCTTCGTGCGCAGAAGCCGGCGCGCCGGGATGCCCAGGAGCTTGAGGATGCGCTTGAGCTCTGCGGCATCGGGCGGGGTCTTGAGATATTCGATGACGGTCGGACGGATGCCGTGGCCCTCGATGAGCCTCAGCGTCTCGCGCGACTTGCCGCAGCGCGGGTTATGATAGATCGTGACGGCCATTGTCTTGTCCTCCGCTTGCGCGGCGAATTCTAGCCCACACGCTGCGCATGTGACAGCCGAAGTCCTGCGGCGTATAGTCTCGCTGGGATGCGGAATGCGGTGAGAGAGGGGCGTTCGGCCGGGCGGGGCTTGCTTCTAGGCCTCGCGTTCTTGCTCGCGCTCGGCGGCGCCGGCGCCGGGCTGCGCGCGGCCGAGCCCGCCCCGGCCGGTCCCAGTGCCCCCGGCCAGCCGCAAACGCTTTCCAGCGACGATTTGAAGAACCTCGTCAAGACGCTCGAGAGCGACGCCGAGCGGCAGAAATTCATCGCCCAGCTCAAGAGCCTCATCGCCGCGCGCGAGGCGACCGCGGCCGCGCCGCCAAGGGCTGCGGGAAACGCCGGCACCGCGCTCATGTCCCGGCTCTCGGAGGCG
>DASPPM010000079.1:0-14069 GCA_035625535.1 Alphaproteobacteria bacterium | reverse complement strand
GGGCGCCAAGTACAAGAACATCCACGTCTTCTCGAACGGGTCCTTCGATCGCTCGCCAGGAGGCACCGGGACATCGCATATGATGGCAATGCTCATCGGCCGTGGCTTGATGGCCCCGGACGAGGCAATCGTCTCCGAGGGCATCACAGGCTCGCTATTCCAGGGCCGTATGCTGCGCCGGACCAAAGTCGGTGAGTTAGACGCCTTCGTCCCCGAGGTTAGTGGCACGGCCTACGTGACCGGCTTCCACCAGTTCGTGATCGATCCCGACGACCCCCAAAAATACGGTTTCCACATTGGCTGAGGAGTCCATCCAGGAAGGCGTGGGGCCGCTCGTCGGTCTCAAGGTCCTCGAGCTTGGCTCGATGTTGGCGGGCCCCTTTGTGGGCTCGCTCCTGGCCGATTTCGGTGCCGAGGTGATCAAGGTCGAGAAGCCGGGGAAGCCCGACGCGCTCAGGGATTGGCCGCCCCACAAGGATGCTGTGCCACTCTGGTGGAAGACGATGGCGCGCAACAAGCGCGCGATCACGCTTGATATTTCTCGGCCCGAAGCGCGCGAGATCGCGTGCCAGCTGATCGGGAGGAGCGACATCGTGATCGAGAACTTCCGGCCAGGAACGCTAGAGCGCTGGCGTCTTGGCCCTGGTCAGCTCGAGGTGGAGTTTCCCCGCGTTATCTGGGTGCGCGTGAGCGGCTATGGCCAGACAGGCCCGATGAGTACCCAGGGCGGCTATGCGACCATTGCGGAATGTTTTGCTGGCCTCGCGGCGATCACGGGTTTTCCCGCGACCGGACCGATGGTCTCGGCGTTCCCGTTGGGCGACTACCTCGCCGGTATATTCGGCGCCTATGGAGCCATGATAGCACTTCGGGCGCGCGATCGTAATGGCCGCGGGCAAGTCGTTGACGTCAGCCTGTTCGAACCCTTCTTGCGCATTCTCGAATCCGTCGTGGTGCGCTTCGACCAGAACGGCGAGAAGAAGTCGCGCCTCGGCAATCAGATGGAGGAAGACATTCCGCGCAACATCTACCCGACCGTGGATGGCGGCTTCATCGCCATCAGTTGCGGCTCCCAAAGCATCTTCGAGAATCTGATGGACGCCATCGAGCGGCCCGAGCTCAAGACCGATCCGCGCTTCAGCAACATGGCGTCGCGGGCGGCGAACCGGGAGGCCATCGACGGCGTAGTCAGGGACTGGATGGCCCCTCAACCGACTAGCGCGGCGCTCGAGCGCCTCGTTGCCCATCGCGTCGTGGCCGGCAAAGTCAATGATATCGCCGATGTGCTGAGCGACCCGCACGTCATAGCGCGGAATGCCGTGGTCGCAGTCGTAGATGCGGCGCTCGGCTCCCTGCGCCTTCCTGCGCCCGTGCCGAAGCTCAGCGCTACGCCGGGGCGGGTGCGCTGGGCGGGCCGCGAGCCCGGCGCAGACAACGATCACGTCTTCGGCAAACTACTCGGGCTTGGCGATCAGGCCGTAACCAAACTCAAGCGTCAGCGACTCATTTAAGCCCCGCCGCGAAAGCGCGGAGCGAAAGGGAGGGAGTTGGTTTCTGTGGATGCAACGCAAATCGGAATCATAGGCTATGGCCAGTCGGTCTATGTGAAACGGACGGAGCGCTCGCTCTTCTCGTTTTTGGCCGAGGCATCCCGGCACGCGCTAGCATCGGCAGGGCTGCGGAAGGATGAGATCGACGGCCTTGCTGTCTCGTCCTTTGAGCTACCGCCGGACAATGCGGTGACGCTCGCCGAGCAGTTCGGCCTCAGCGTGTCATGGGCTTATCTGGGAACGGCAGGTGGTGCGGGGCCGGTGGCCTCGGTCATCAATGCCGCCAGGGCCATAACGGCCGGGCATGCCGAAATTGTGCTGTGCCTCGCTGGGGACAATTACGACGTGGCCGGCCATTACCGGCTCATGGACAATTTTAATCGCGCGCTTAAGAATTACGGCTCGCCCCACGGGTTCGGCGGCGCCAACGGTCTCTTCGGAATCATCCAACGCAAGCATATGGAGACTTACGGCACCGAGCGCACGCAGCTCGGCCGCATTTCCGTCGGCCAACGCGCCAGCGCCATGCTCAACGACAATGCCTTACTCCGGGCACCGCTGACGCTTGAGGAGTACCTGAATGCGCGAGTCATCGCCGATCCGCTTCGCCTCTATGATTGCGTGCTGCCCTGCGCCGGCGCAGAGGCTGTCGTCGTCGGGCCGCTTGACCGGGCGCCGGCCGGGAAAGCCGTGCGGATTCTCGCCGGCTACGAGCGGCACAATCATCCGCCCGGCGAGCCCGCCCCCCTACGTGGCGGCTGGGAGCTCTTTCGCGATTTCCTCTACCGCGATGCCGGCTTCGGGCCCGAGGACATGGATTTCGTGCAGGCTTACGACGACTACCCGATCATGGTGGCAATTCAGCTCGAGGACCTGGGCTTTTGCCCCAAGGGCGAGGTCGGCCCCTTTCTTGCGCGGCACAGTTTTGCGTGGAACGGCAGCCTGCCGCTCAACACCGGTGGCGGGCAGCTCTCCTGCGGCCAGGCCGGCGCCGGCGGCGGCATGATCGGCTTGGTCGAGGGCGTCCGGCAGCTGCGCGGCGAGGCTGGCGTGCGGCAACTCGCCAAGGTTCGACGGGGCCTCGTTTCCGGCTACGGTATGGTGGGGTACGGTCACGGACTCTCCACCAGTACGATCATCCTGGAGAAGGTATCATGACGGGCGAAAGCGCCGAATATCCGCGACCGCAGGAAGACAGCGATAATCGGGACTTTCTCGAGGCCTGGCGGGATGGCTGCCTTGCGGTCCAGGTCTGCGGCGCTTGCGGCCGCAGCTTCTTCTATCCGCGGCCGCTCTGCCCCCATTGCTGGTCTGATCGATTGAGCTGGCAGACGCTTCCCGGTAAGGGCGAGGTCGTCTCTTTCTCGGCGATCTATCGGCCCAACCATCCTTCCTTTTTCAGCGACATCCCCATCGTCCTCGCGGAGATCCGCGTGGCGGAGGAGATAAGCTTACTTGCGCGCATCATTGACATCGTGCCCGAGGCGGTCCGCATCGGCACGCGCGTGCGTCTACTCGCAAAATCGGAGGCCAACCGCTATCCGCTGCCGACCTTCCGGCCAGACGAGCGGTGAGCGCGGTTATGGTGGTCGAGCGCAAGCTGCTCTACCTCGCCCGTGCCGATGTCGAGGCGGTCGCCTTGCCGACGTCCGAGGTGGTCGCAGCGGTTGAGCTGGCCCTGCGCGAAAAGGCCTTCGGCCGGGCGAAGATGCCACCGAAGCACTGGTTGGCTCCAGTCCGGGACCGCTTCTTTTCCGCGATGACTAGCGTGTTGCCAGCTGTCTCGGCCGCTGCTTGCAAGTGGCAGAGCGGGTCGCCACTCAATGAGCGCTACGGACTGCCGTTCATCACGGGTCTACTGATTCTTAACGACCTCGAAACCGGCTCGCCCATTGCTGTTATGGACTCGAC
The DNA here is from genome assembly GCA_035625535.1 of Alphaproteobacteria bacterium. Classification (GTDB taxonomy): domain Bacteria; phylum Pseudomonadota; class Alphaproteobacteria; order JACZXZ01; family JACZXZ01; genus DASPPM01. Next base: position 10,608 of record DASPPM010000079.1, on the reverse strand, counting down.
TTGGCTGACCGCGCAGCGCACTGCAGCAGCCACGGCCGTCGCTGCGCGCTATCTGGCGCGGATGCACCCGCAAGTGCTGGCTGTGCTCGGCTGCGGTATCCAGGGCCGCACCAATGTCGAAATGCTGCGGCTGGTGTGTCTTGGTCTCACGGCGATCCAAGCATATGACATCCTCCCGGAAGCGTTGCAACGCTATGCGGATGAGATGACAACGCGCCATGGGCTGCAAGTGCGCCAATGCAAGAATCCTCGGGAAGCCATCGAGGGCGCCGATATCGTCGTGACCTGTGGACCGATCACGGCCGACCCACAGCGCATCGCCGAGGCGGGCTGGCTCAAGCCCGGCGCGCTCGTGGTCACACTCGACTATGATTGCTATTGGAGAGCCGAGGCTCTAGCCGCGGTCGATGCACTCTACGCCGACGACCGGGCCCAGCTGGAGCACCTCAAGCAATACGGCTACTTCGGCGCTGTGCGTCAGATCACAAGTGAGCTCGGCGAGGTTGTGGCAGGATTGAAACCAGGCCGCTCCGACGATAGGCATACAATCGTTTCAATAAACATGGGTATCGCGCTCGAGGATGTCGCGACGGCGCGTCGGATCTATGAGCAGGCTATCGCGCAAAAGCGCGGTATTTGGCTGCCCTGGTAGCGCCGGAACTGTTCGCGCCCCATTCAGAGGATGTGCCGATGTTACATCGATATCTGCTTCGTGTTGTCGCTGCCGCGGCGCTAGTCGCGGCGGCCGCCCCGACGTAGCGCGGCTGAACTCGGTAGGAAATGCGACTTTGTTACTGAGTTACCCAATTTGCCCAGCTAGCTATGTGATAGCACGGCATAGTGGTGATAACGAATTCAAATAAGTAGGGGGCGCTGACAGTCGCCAGCGCCGCCAGCGGACTCTAGCCTTCGCCGCTTATCCTTTGGCGCGGATACCCCTCAACGTCAGCCGCTTATCACGGTCCACGTGGCCGGTGACGGCGACCCTGAGGCGGTCCTTGCGGTCGGTGTAACGATCGAGGAGAGCATCGAGTTGCGCGCGAAAGCGCTTCGTCACACCCACCGACATGCCGTCCGACCGGCCGTGACCGGTGCCAGGTGTGCGATTACGATCACGCGACATGCGAGCCGGTAGACGACGCCTGGTTGGCGTCGCGTCTTCAGCACCCCCAGGCGACTCGGGCTCCTTTGTCAGTTTGAACTTTTCGACACAGCCCTCGATGCCGCCGTTGGCGCGCATAAACGCGACGATTTCGGTCAGTTCGCTCACCTTTAGCAACGCGAAGCGGATGGCCGAGCACCAGCGGTTCGCGCGATCCGGATTGAGCCCGAGCTCAGCCCGGAGAATTGCCGCAATCGGGTGGGTGTCTTCGCGAATCGTGAGGCCGCCTTTGCGATAGCTATCGAGCAAGGAATCGAGCTCGCCGTTGTAGAAGGTGAACAGGAAGAACTCCGCGACCGTGGCGCAGACCCCGTATTTTTCGGCAAGGGCTTCTTTTTCCTTTTTGAGGAATGCAACGTACGACCCCTTCAGGCGCTCCCGGAGGCCAGGGAGCGTCATGGTCGCGAAGGCAGGTTTGAGCACACCAGATAACTTTGTCCGGGCGGCCAGCTCTTCCGCGCTTTCATCGTTTGCAATGTGATCCTCGTTGCTATAGTCCCCACTGCGAGCTACGGCAGGGTCCTCCGCCTCGAGTACCGAAAGTTCGCTCTGCAACTCGGCAAGCAACGCATCCGACTCCTCCCAGAATTTGCGTTCCAAATTTCGCAGATCCAACATGCCAGTCCTCCTCCAGGTCGATTAAGGCTTATCGCCGTAGGTAAACCGCGCTGTCGGCACGCTTTCTCGGCGGACCTACGATGCCCCGAATTCGCTTTGAGGCGCGAATGAAAAAGGGTACAGCGTTGCGTATAAGAGACGGATGCGCCGATCAAAATATGGTAGTGATTTCTGATACTTAGGGGAGGCTGGTCGTTTTCCCGTGGGGACGCCAACTTGCGCTCACATCCCGTCGGCGAGCCGCACCGCTGAGGCGTGCCCGTGCCGCGTAAGCCGAATTCGCGCGGAATCCCCCTCACCCAGCTCCGGGTAAGGCTCGGCTCCGCCTCGCCAACCCTCCGCAACCCTCTCCCCCTTCAGGGGGAGAGGGGAGGGTGAGGGGGCACTTTCATCATACAAGGACATGCTCTAGCCGCGCCTCGCGGCCAGTATGTCGCGGATTTCCCCGAGCAGCACCTCGCTCCGCGACGGCACGGGCGGGGCCGCGGGCTTCGCCTCCTCGCGCACGTGCAGATGCGTGAGCACCTTGATGAGCCAAAATATCGCGAAGCTGACGATGAGGAATTGGATGACGGCGTTGAGGAAGAGCCCGATGTTCAAGGTCACCGCACCGGACTTCTGCGCGTCGGCGAGGGTGGCGGCTGACGTCCCCTTGAGGGTGACGAAGACGTTGGTGAAGTCGATGCCGCCGACAATGAGACCGATGAGCGGGGTCAGAACGTCCTTCACCAGGCTGTTCACCACGCCGGTGAAGGCCACCCCGATGATGACGCCGACGGCGAGGTCGACGACGTTGCCGCGCATGATGAAGGCGCGGAATTCATCGACCCAGGCTGGCCGCCGAATGCCGAGCGGAGACGTGCTTGGCTCGCTCATGAAAATCCCCTCCCTGTCGTTCGCGTCTGTCCGACATCCTGCCGATGACCGGTCTCGCCCGCGTCAGGATTTACCATTTCGGCCGATGGAGCAAGGCGGAGCCCGCGTGCGTCGGCGGCGCAGGCGATGCGCCGTGCAAGACCGGGCCGCGCTTTACAGCTCCTTCCCGCCCCGGCATCATCGGCAGCGCAATCGGAGGACGCCATGAAGCTGCCGACGCATGGACGTTACGACTACTCGGCCATCACCAAGCGGCCGAATTATTCCTGGCCCGAGGGCAAGCGCCTCGCCGTTCACGTCGCCTTGAACATCGAGCATTTCGCCTTCGGGCAGGGCCTCGGGCATTTCGTCTCCGCGGAGACCCCGCCTCCCGACCACCGCAACTACAGTTGGCGCGATTACGGCAACCGCGTCGGCGTGTGGCGGCTGCTCGAGCTGCTCGACGAGCTCAAACTCCCCGGCAATCATCTGGTCAACACCGCCGTCTATGATTACTGCCCCGAGGTGGTGGCGGCGGTGCGCGCCCGCGGCGACGAGATCATCGCCCACGGCCGCACTAACTCGGAGCGCCCGACGCCTTCGTGGGAGGAGGACGAGCGCGCGCTCATCCAGGAGGTGACCGAGACGATTCGGCGCCACGAGGGCAAGCCGCCCGGCGGCTGGATGGCGCCGTGGATGGCGCAGACCAGGATCACGCCCGACCTCTTGAAGGAGGCCGGCTACGTCTTCCTCATGGACTGGCCCTGCGACGACCAGCCGATCTGGCTGCGCACGCGCGCGGGCCCGCTCTTGTCCGTACCCTATCCGCTCGAGATCAACGATTCGCCGCAGCTCCTCAACCGGCACCACACGCCCACCGAGTTCGCCAAGATGATCGTCGACCAGTTCGAGGAGATGCTGCGCCAGTCGGAGCGCCAGCCGCTCGTCTGCGGCATCGCCCTCCATACCATGGTGGTCGGCCAGCCTTACCGCCTGCGGGTACTGCGCGAGGCGCTCAAGCACATCGCCAACCATGCCGAGCGCCGCAAGGTGTGGTTCACCCGGCCCGGCGAGATCGCGGCCTACATCAAATCGCTGCCGCCGGGCACCGTGCCCGGGAGCTGAGCCCCACTCCAGAGCGGTACCCGCTATTTGCCGCCGCCGAAGTACCGCTTCATCGGCTCGAAGTAGCTCTTCTGCCAGCCGCCGTCGCGATAGCTCGTGTGGCCGTCGGGCACATTCCTGTGCCAGATCGTGACGAGCGTGCCGCCCGCGACCGGCTCGAGCAGGACCTCGATCTCGGAATCGGCGTCGTCGTCCTTGAACCGCGTCGTGCGCCACGACTGCACGATGCGGCGGCCCGGCTCGAGCTTGAGGTTGCGCCCGGAGATGTAGCCGTTCCACGCCGTGAAGTCGTCACCTTCGCGCGCCGAGATGCGCGCGGGCTTGCCACCCGTCATCTCGCTGTGGCCGCGGCTCGAGAGCCAGGCGTCGTAGATCGCCCGCGGGCCCGCCGGGATGACGTCGGAGAGCGAGAAGTCGAACGGCATGGCAGCGGTCCTTTCGTGGCCTTTTGCAAAGGGCGAGCCGATGCGCACGCGCTCTCACGCATATTTATACTGGGGCTGCCAGCCGGCGGCTCCCTCGGGGATGAGGTCGAGCAAGTGCCAGAGCGCGCAGAAGTCGTCGCCCGGCCCGAAGCGCGTGTCGGAGACCCGGAAGATCTTGCCGCCGCGCTTTTCGAAGACCGAGACGCCGGGGAGAAAGCTCTTGTCGTCGCGATAGCCCATGTCGGCGGCGAAGCTGCTGCCGCGATGGGACACCATACGGAAGCGCCAATCGCGCGAGGCCTTGAACTTTGCCTGCTTGTCCGGATCGTCCGGCGAGGAAAGCACGAAGGCGGCGCGATTCTCGAGATGCGGCAGGATGCCGTTGAAGCCGTCGGCCCACAGCGTGCAATAACGGCAGCCGGCCCCCATGTTGTGGATGACGAAGAGATGCTCCTTGTCGCCGAAGAGTTCGGAGAGGCGGACCTTGCCCTCCGCGGTCGAGAGCTCGTAATCCTTCACTTCCTCGGGCTCGATCGCCTGCTGGAGCTCGCGCATCTCTTTGCGCAGTCCGGCGATCTGCTGGCGCAGCTGCGCCATCTTCTTGGACGTTTCGCGGTATGCCATGACTTTCCTCCTCCCTCTGATGCGGTTGCCAAGGCGGGCGCTTCTCAGGGCTTGCGCCGCTTGCGCGGCACCTTTGCCGCCCCCTTGCGCCGCTCGATGCGGTCGAGCCAGGCGGCGAGCGTGTCGAACTGCGACTGCCAGTATTTGCTGTAGCGGTTGATCCATACCGCCGCCTCGTAGATCGGCCCCGCATCGAGGCGGCAGCGGCTGATGCGGCCGGTGCGCTCCTGCTTGATGAGGCCGGCCCGGACCAGCACCTGGATGTGCCGCGAGACGGCCTGAAGCGAGATCGCAAAGGGTTCCGCCAACTCGGACACGAGCAACTCCTCGCCGTCGAGCCGCCTCAAGATGGCGCGCCGCACCGGATCCGCGAGTGCCGCGAAGACGCGGTCGAGCGCCTCGTCCGCAGGCTCACGGGCGGCCGCCGAAAGAGGGCTCGCGCGTCGCATGGCGGCGATATTAATCAACTTGTTTGTTGATAGTCAACAGAAATGTTTATTATCGCGCGCAGCCCGCGGCCGGCCCGTGAGTGTTGCACCTAGAGCAGCTTGAGCTGCTGCTGCGCCGGCTTGCGGGCGGGTGCGGGCATGTGCTGGACCTTCACGAGCTCGCTCTCGATGTCGGCGAGGAAGGGCGAAGCCGGGAGCGCCCGGCGCCGGCCGCGCCACAGGCGCTCGCGCGCGCGGCAGAGGAAGAGCCGGTCCTTGGCCCGCGTCATGCCGACGTAGGCGAGGCGGCGCTCCTCGGCGAGACTCGCCTCGCCGGCCTCGCCCCAGCGGAGCGGCAGAATGCCGTCCTCGAGACCGACAATGAAGACGACGGCGAACTCGAGCCCCTTGGCGGCGTGAAGTGTCAAGAGCGACACCGCGTCGGCGCGGGGGTCCCAGAAATCCGCGTCCGTCGCCAGCAGAAGCGCATCCTCGAAGCGCCGGCGCTCGCCGGCGCTCACCTCGGCCAGCGTCACGAGCTGCTGGAGCGCCCGCTCGATCGCCGCCGCGTCGGGCGCACCCTCCTCAAGGGCGAGACGCGCGGCCGCCGCCTTGAGCTCGACAGCGAGGCGGCCCGCGGCCTCCGCGCCTACGCCGGCTTGCGCAAGCTCGCGCAGCAGGGCGCGTACGGCGGGCTCCCCGGCAAGCGGCGCGCGCGAGGCCTTCTTGAAGGGGATGCCCGAGCGGGCCAGGGCTTCGGCAAGGGCCGCCGATTGCGCGTCGGTGCGGTACAATACGGCGAAGTCGGCGAAACCGAGCCCCGTATCGCCGCCCGTCGTCGCCCGCCCGCTGTCGATCGAGAAGAAGCTGTGTCCGCCGATGAGCTCCTCGATCGACTGCACGACGAATTCGGCCTCGGCGCGTTCGGTGGCCGCGCTATGGGTGGTGATGCGCTCGGCCATCTCACGCACGATCTCGGCGAACTGCACCTCTTCGCGCGATTCCGCGATGAGCTGGGTCGCGGCGGCCACGATCGTGCCGCTCGAGCGGTAGTTGCGCCTGAGGGTGACGACGGCGGCCGCGGGGTAGTCTTTCTTGAAGCGCTCGAAAGCGGAGGCATCCGCTCCGCGGAAGCCGTAGATCGCCTGGCGCGGATCGCCGATCACGGCGAGATTGCCGTCACCTTGCGCCAGAAGCGCGAGCAGGCGGTACTGCTGCGCGTCGACGTCCTGGAACTCGTCGACCGAGATGAAGCGGAACCTCTCGCGAAAGTGCGCTGCGAGCGCCGCATCCGACGCCAAGGCGCGCACGGCGAGGCCGACGAGATCGTCGAAGTCGATCGCGTTCTTGAGCGCCAATGCTTGCTGATAGGCCGAGAGTGCCGCCGCGACCTCGCCCTCGGCCGGCCTCTCGCTGCGCTTCGCCTTGGAGATGGTGTTGAGCAGCGCGCGCGCCTTGCGCTCGGAGAGCGCCAGTGTCTCGGCGAGGAGCGCCGTGCGCTCCGCCTCGCCGGCCAGTCGGAAGCCGCGATGAAGGCCGGCCGCTTGGCCATGCTCACGCAGAATGGCAAGGCCGAGCGAATGGAAGGTGTGGATCGGAATCTCGTCCGTGCCGGGCGGCAGCAGGCGCGCCAGGCGCTCTCTCATCTCGGCGGCGGCCCGACGCGTGAAGGTGATGGCGAGGCACGCCGAGCGGGGGACCCCGCAGTCGGCGACGAGATGGGCGATGCGATGCGTGAGCGCGCGGGTCTTGCCCGAGCCCGGGCCCGCGATGACGAGGAGCGGGCCGAGCGTCGTCGCGGCCGCGAGGCGCTGGTCGTCGTCCAGGCCGGCGAGAAGGGAGGCCGCCGGTACGAGCCCGCCTGGCGCCGCCAAAGCTTCGCGGTGCTGCTCGAGGCGCGCGCGCGGCGCCGGCACACTCGAACGCGCGCCGGACGCTTCCGTCTGCGCCGTGGCATCCCCCTTCTTGCGCTTGCGGCCGGGCACCTCGAAGAGCAGGCCGCCCGCGGTGCGGCGTTTGAGCTCGGCCGCCTCGAAGAGCCGGATGACGCCGTATTCACCGTCGTAGCCGGCCTCGCGGATGACCCGTCCCGCGCGCAGCCGCGCGATCGCCTCGGCGAGAAGCGATGAGTCCGCGCGCGCGATGTCGTCGAGGGGGACCGCTTGCAGGATGGCGAGCTCGGGCCCGAGGCTCGCGACCAGGCGGTCGTAGCTGCGCTCGACGGAGAGGCTCGCGGGGCCCGTCGAGGCGAGCTCGGAGAGCACCTCGGGGAGCGGCACCAGGCTCGCGACCTCGCCCGCCGTCGGCGGCGGCGCCACCTCGTCCTCGCTGCGGTCGGCGAGCGCCTCCACGCGATGGAGCACGCCGACCGTGACCCGCTCGCCGCACACGGGGCAGCGCCCGCCGGCCTCGCGCGTCTCCTTGGGCGAGAGGCGCGCGCCGCACTTGCGGTGGCCGTCGAGATGGTACTTGCCCTCCTCCGGGAAGAACTCGACCGTGCCGACGTAGCCCTCGCCGGTCTCGAGCGCGCGCCTGATCGCGAAGTAATCGAGCTCGCTATCGAAAAGCGTGGTCTCGCGTCCGAGCTTGGCGGGGGAGTGCGCGTCCGAATTGGAGACAAGGCGGTAGCGGTCGAGGAACGAAAGCCGCCAGTTCATCGCCGGGTCGGAGGAGAGGCCCGTCTCGAGCGCGAAGATGTGATGCGCGAGGTCGCCGTAGCACTCGAGGATCGAATCGAAACCCGACTGCGAGCCGAGTACGGCGAACCAAGGCGTCCAGATGTGGGCGGGCACGAGGAAGGCCTGATGGCTCGCCTCGAGCGTGATCTCGAGCAGGTGGCGCGAATCGAGGCCGAGAATGGGGCGGCCGTCCGAGGCGATGTTGCCGATGCGGGCGAGCCGCGCGCTGATGCGTTCGGCGCTGTCGAAATCGGGCGCGTAGAGCAGGTGATGGATTTTGCGGGTGCGCTCGCCCTTCTTGTAGATGGTCGAGATCTCGACGGAGAGCATGAAGCGGACGGCACTCCGGCACGCGGGCGGCAGCTTCTCGGCGACGGCGCGCTCGAGCTCTTGGCGCAGCCGGAACAGGCCGGGCTCGGCGGGGAGCAGCTTCTCCTTGAGCTCGGCGCGCCAGGCGGGGTGCGTGAAGTCGCCGGTCGCGACGACGCCGATCCCTTTGCGCGCGGCCCAGTAGGCGAGGTGCTCGAGATCGCAATCCCGGCTCGTCGCGCGCGAATATTTGGAATGGACGTGCAGGTCGGCGTGAAAGCGCATCGGCGGCCTTGCTTATGTCTCCCTCGCCACGTCGCCATTTTACGCCGCGAGCGATGCCGCCTGAAGGAGAGCCGTCCGAGTCGCGCGAGAATCATGGGGATAACCCGCGCTTGCCGACGCGCGACTCGGGACTCAGGAGCGATTCTGCACCACGAGGACGGCGCCCGCGAGGAGAAGGGCTGCGCCGATCCATTGTTGCAGGCCGATGCCGCGGCCCGACTCGGTGAGGCCGAAGGCATCGGCGAGGAGACCGCAGCAAAGCTGGGCCGCGACGAGGGCCGCCGTGGTCGAGGCCGCACCCAGCCGTGCATAGCCGGTGACACTCGCGAACACGAAGAAGGTGCCGAGGGCCCCCGGAAGCAGCCAGAACGGGCGGAAGCGCGCGAGCGTGTCCATCGGAAAGCTCGCTCCGTAGAGCCAGCAGCCCACGAGCGCGATCAAAACGAGGCCGACCGCCGAGTTGGCGAAGAGCGCCGCGAGCGTCGGAGCGCCCAAGGCGATCCGCGCCATGAGCGCATTCTGAAGGACAAGGCCGGCGCCAGCCGCGACGACGAGGAGGAGGGTGAGGGGGGAGCCTGGAGCCAATGTGGGCTCGCTAGCGGCGCAGCACGGCCACGATGTAGCGGCATGTCGCTCGCCCGGCATTGCGGAACTCGCAATCTTGAGGCGGTCCCAGGCGCAGGCAGTCGCCTTGGCCGAGATCGTAGACAGCACCCCCTTGCGTGAAGCTGAGGGCACCTTGGAGGACTACGATCTGCTGATCCTGGATGAAGGTGAAGGCGCTCGCCGGATAGGCGATCGCGGCACCCGGCGGAAGCTCGCCCCAGACGAGCTCGAGCGCCGTTGCTTCGCCGCTCGCGGGCGTCAAGGTGCGGCGCGTGAATCCGGTCGCCGGATCGCGCCAGCTCGCTTGCTCGATCTTGCGCGCAAGCGGACCGGCACTCGCCTCGGCCCGCGCCATGAGCTGCGAGAGCGTGAGACCGAAGGCGCCCGAGAGGCGGCCGAGGAGGGCCGCCGTGGGGCTGCTCTCGCCGCGCTCGAGCTTGCTGATCATCGCCTTGGAGACGCCGGCGCGCCCGGCGAGCTCGGCGAGCGACCAGCCGCGCCCGTCGCGCTCCGCCTTGAGCCGGGCCGAGAGGCGGGCGTCGAGATCATCTTGAATAGTAGTCATTCGTCTAATATACTGGATGAACTCGACCAGGTCCAGAGGGAAAGATGCAGATCCGCGACGCGCGCGAAGGCGATCTCCCCGCCATCCTCGAGATCACCAACGAGGCGATCCTTCATACGACCGCGATCTGGAGCTTGACCCCCACCACGCTCGAGGCGCGGCGGGCGTGGCTCGAGGAGCGCGGACGCCGCGGCTTTCCGGTCTTCGTCGCCGCCGAGGGAACGAGCGTGCTCGGCTTTGGCTCCTATGGCGATTTCCGGCCGTGGGAGGGCTACCTCCATACGGTCGAGCACTCGCTTTACGTCGATCGATGCCACCGCGGCCGCGGCGTCGGCAAGGCGCTGCTTCAGCGTCTCGTCGCTCACGCGAGCGAGGCGGGGAAGCACGCGATGGTGGCGGTGATCGCGGGCGACAACGCGGTCTCGCTCCGCCTGCATCTCGCCTTCGGCTTCAGCGAGATGGGGCGGCTCTCGGAGGTCGGCCGAAAGTTCGAGCGCTGGCTCGACCTCGTCCTTCTCGAGCGTCTGCTCGAGCCGTCCGGTGCGGATCGTCGCTAGTCTCCCGGTTTGGCAGTTCATCCCGCCCGGAAAACCCGTCATTGCGAGCGCAGCGAAGCAATCCAGCTGTATGGTGCGAGGCCCTTTCTGGTTTGCTTCGGCGCCCTTCGGGCGCCTCGCAATGAGGCGCGTTCTGCTGATGTCGCGAATTTCATAACCAGGACACCACGCACCGCACCGCCGCTCGTCTTGTCGGAGCCCGAGCCCAATGCGATGATGCGGCCCGCGGGGGCGCGATGCTGCGCGCGCGACAAAACCGTCTGGGGTCCTCCGAGATGGCGAATGACGTTCCGAGACTCGACCATGTCGTCGTCGACGTGCGCGGGCGCATGGAGGAGGCCCTCGCGGCCTACGGTAGCCTCGGCTTCCAC
>DASPPM010000078.1:0-13479 GCA_035625535.1 Alphaproteobacteria bacterium | reverse complement strand
GCGGGAAGACACCCTGGCTCTCGCCCGCCGAATTGTACGGCATGGGCTACAGCCAAGTGGCATATCCGAGCTTCGTCGTGTTGCGCACCGCGCTTGCCGTGGCGCGGGCGCTTGCCGAACTCAAGGAGATCGCCAGCGGCGCGCCGGCGGGCGCCGGTTGGTCCGACATCGACGAGGCTCGTGCGGTCTTCCAGCGCGCGGTGCGGCAACGCGACTGGGAAGAGATCGAGCGGCGCCATGGCCGGTCATGACGACTCAATGCCCGCCGAGGTCTAGACCTGCGGCTTCATTTCCGGCTATCGCGGCTCGCCGCTTGGTGGCTATGACTCGGCACTATGGGCGGCGCCGCGCGGTCTCGAACGGGCCGACATCCATTTCCAGCCGAGCCTTGCCCGTTTGACGCCTGGCCCGAACGTGCCCGTGGCATGCTCGGCTGGCGTCAAAGGGTGAGGGGATGGCGATTCCACCCAGATAAAATGCTCTAGCGCTTGACGGCTGTGAGGTCGATCTCGATTTTGCAGCCGGGGACGAGGAGGCCGCCGATGCCGATCGTCGTGCGCGGCGGCGGGGCGGGAAAATACGCTTTCCACACCTGGTCGAAGGCGAAGAAGTCGTCGAGGTCGGTCATGAAGACCTGCGCCTTGACCACGTCCCTCAAGGCGCAGCCCGCGGCCTTGAAGGTGGCGGCGAGATTGTCGAGGACATAGCGCGTCTGACGCTCGATCTCCGAGCCGTAATAGGGAAAGGCGGGGTCGACGCGCGCTTCCGGCGCGACGCCGGTCTTGTAATCGGACGCGATCTGGCCAGCGGCATAGACGGTCGAGCCGACGACCACACCTTGGCAGTAATGCGCGAGCGGGGTGGGGGCGGTCCTGGTGGCGATGACCTTGCGCGGCACCCGCGGCTTGACGGCCGTGAGGTCGATCTCGACCTTGCAGCCCGGCACCAGCAGGCCGCCGATGCCGATCGTCGTGCGCGGCGGCGGGGCGGGGAAATACTCTTTCCAGATCTGGTCGAAATGGAAGAAGTCGGCGAGGTCGGTCAGGAACACCTGCGCCTTGACCACGTCCTTGAGCCCGCAGCCGGCGGCCTTGAAGGTGGCGCGGAAGTTGTCGAGGATGGTGCGCGCCTGGCGCTGGATTTCGGAACCGTAATAAGGGAAGGCGGGATCGACGCGCGCCTCGGGAGCGACCCCGCTCTTGTAGTCCGACGCGATCTGGCCCGCCGCGTAGACGGTGTCGCCGACAACGATGCCTTGGCAATAATGCGCGAGCGGCGTCGGCGCGCTCTTGGTGGCGATGACCTTGCGCGCGACGCCCGGCTTGACGGCTGTGAGGTCGATCTCGACAAGACAGCCGGGAACGAGGAGCTTGCTGATGCCGATCGTCGTGCGCGGCGGCGGAGCGGGGAAATACTCTTTCCAGATCTGGTCGAAATAGAAAAAGTCGCCGAGGTCGAGGAGGAAGACCTGCGCCTTGACCACGTCCTTCAAGTCGCAGCCCGCCGCCCTGAAGGTGGCGGCGAGATTGTCGAGGATGTAGCGCGTCTGGCGCTGGATCTCCGAGCCGTAATAAGGGAAGGCGGGATCGACGCGCGCCTCCGGCGCGACGCCTCCCTTGAAGTCCGACGCGATCTGTCCCGCGGCATAGACCACGTCGCCGGCGGCGATGCCCTGGCAGTAATTCGCGAGCGGCGTCGGCGCCGACGCGGTCTTGATCACCTGCCGTCTCATGGCCGCTTGCCCCTTCTCTTTGCCTTGCGGGCCGGGCGGCCCGAAGCGCTCTGCGATATCTCGCTCCGGCCGTAGGTGCTGCGCGCGGCCTTGCGGCTGACCTTTCCGTTCGCCACGTCGGCGCGTACGGCCTCGGGCGGCCGGCGCTTGGGATCGCCGTAGCCGCCCCCGCCTGCGGTCTCGACGACCAGGCGGTCGCCCTTCTTGAGGGTGGTCACGATCTTGGACGGAATCTCGACCAGGCTTCCGTCCTTGCGCGTGATGCGCGAGCGCGACATGGCCCCGGGCAGGCCGCCGTGCGCACCCGGCGCGCTCGAGAAATGCCGCTCGCCGCGATGGGAGAACGAGACCTCGCCCTCCAGGATCTCGTACTCGCGCACCACGCCGAGCCCGCCGCGGAACTCGCCGGCCCCGCCCGAATCCTCGCGCAAGGCGATGCGGTGGATGCGGATCGGCGCCTCCATCTCCATCGCCTCGGCCGGGAGGTTCATGCAGTTGGTGGCATCCGTCTCGATCACGTCGACGCCGTCGCGCGCCGCGGAAGCGCCGCTGCCGCTGGCGACGAGATCGCCCACCACGTAAGGAGCGCCGTCGCGGCCGCGGCCGCCGAAGGCCAGCACCAGGAGCTCGCCCGCGGAGGCGGCCGGCACCTTGCCGGGGAGCACGGGGGCAAGTGCCCCTATCATGCAGCCGGTGATGCGCTTGATCGTCGAGGTGCGGGCATTGACCGCCGCCGGCGCCTCCGGGTTTACGAGCGAGCCTTTGGGCAGCTTGAGCTTGACCGGGCGGAAGCAGCCGCCGTTGGTCGGGATGGTCGGGTCGGTGAGCGCGCGCACGGCGAAGCAGGCGGCGGCGAGCGAGCCCGAGGGCACGCAGTTGAGCGGCCCCTTCACCTGTGCGCTCGTGCCGGCGAAGTCGAACTCGATGTCGCCGCCCTTGACCGTGACGGCGACCTCGATGCGGATCTGGCGGTCGAGCTCGATGCCGTCGTTGTCGAGGTAATCGACGAAGCGATAGGTGCCCGACGGGATCGCGCGAAGCGCATCCCTCGTCATCTCCTCCGAGCGGATGAGGAGCTCGTCGAAGATCGCCGCGAGCTGATTGTGGCCGTAGCGGTCGGCGACCTCGCCGAGCCGGCGCGAGGCCACGGTGCAGGCCGCGACCTGGGCGTTGAGATCGCCCATCACCGTGTCTGGGATGCGCACGTTCTGGCGGATGAGACGGACGAGCGTGTCGTTCATGACCCCGGCGTCGCGCAGCTTGAGCGGCGGAATGCGGAGTCCCTCCTGGTAGATCTCCGTCGAGTTGGTCGGCACCGAGCCGGCCGCCATGCCGCCCACGTCCTGGTGATGGGTCATCGCCCCCGCGAGCGCTATCAGCTTGTCGCGATGGAAGACCGGCAGCACGACCGCGATGTCGGGGAGATGCGTGCCGCCCGTATAGGGGTCGTTGAGGACGAAGAGGTCGCCCTCCCGCATGTGCTCGACCGGATAGGTCTTGATGATCTCCGCGACCGCGGGGATGAGGGTGGCGAGATGGATCGGGATGGAGCAGGACTGGGCGAGCGTCGTCCCCTCCGGCGTGAAGAGGCTCGCGGAGGCGTCGAGCCCCTCCTTGACGATGGGCGAGAAGGAGCTGCGCAAGAGCGTCGACTGCATCTCGTTCGCGATGCCGTCGAGCTTGTGGCGCACCACCTCGACGGTGATGGGATCGAGCGCCGTGTCCTTCGCTTGCGGGGGCATGGGCGGGCTCCGTCAGTCCGCGGTGATCACGAGGGTGCCGTTCTCTTCCACGCGCGCCGACCAGCCGGGCTCGACGAGCGTGGTGGTGTCGCTCTGCTCGACGATGGCCGGACCGGCGATGCCGGCACCCACGGCGAGGGCTGCGCGGTCATAGACACGCGCCTCCGAGAAGCCGCCGCTCTCCGCCGTCAGGATGCGGCGGCTTTCCTTCTCGGCCGAGGCCGGGCTCGGCCGGTAAGGCTCCGGGGAGTGCCGGGCGGCGGCGCTCTGATGGATGGTGCGCAAGTTGACGATGCGCGCGGGTCCCTCGACGCTGTGGCCGTAGACCCGGTCGTGCATGGCAAGAAAGTCGCGGTAAAGCCTCTCGAGCGCCTGGGCGCCCGAGGCCGCGAGCGGGATCTCCAAGTGATAGGACTGGCCGACGTAGCACACGTCCGCGAAGTAGTGGATGCGCGTGTCCTTGTGCTTGACGCCCTCGCTCGCCATGAGTGCCGAGCACGCCTTATCGATCCTCGCGAGCATGGCGCGCACCTCCGGCCAGGCGAGCCCGGCGAGCGGGCGCGGGAAGGCGGCCGAGACCTCGTGCTCGATCGGCGCGTGAAGGAGCCCCGCCGCCGAGAGCACGCCCGGATGGAGCGGTACCGCGATTCGCCGGATGCCGAGCTCGCGGGCGAGTGCCGTGGCGTGGAGCGGGCCTCCGCCGCCGAGGGGGAGGAGCGTGTACTCGCGCGGATCGATGCCGCGGCCGATCGAGACGAGGCGGATCGCCTCGGACATCTGGGCGTTCAGGACGCGGTGGATGCCGAGCGCCGCCTCCTCGAGCGTCATGTTCAAGGGACGCGCGATCTTCGTCCCGAGCGTCTGGCGCGCGAGGTCGGGCGCGAGCTTGAGCGAGCCGCCGGCGAAATAGTCGGGATTGATGAGGCCGAGGATAAGCGAGGCGTCGGTCACGGTCGGCGCCTCGCCGCCGCGGCCGTAGCAGGCCGGCCCGGGCTCCGAGCCGGCCGACTGCGGCCCGACGCGCAGCGAGCCCGCCCCATCGAGCCACGCGATCGAGCCGCCGCCGGCGCCGATCGTGTTCACGTCGACCATGGGCACGCGCACACCGTAGCCGCAGATTTCGCCCTCGGCGCGGACGAGCGGCTGGCCGCGGCTCACGAGGGCGATGTCGCAGCTCGTGCCGCCGATGTCGAGCGTGATCAGGTCCTCGATGCCGGCGGAGCGCCCGACCTCGACGCCGCCGATGACGCCTGCCGCAGGGCCCGAGAGGAAAAGGCGCACGGGCCGCCGGCGCGCCACGCGGGAGGAGGCGATCCCACCGCGCGACTGCATGATCTGGAGCGGGATCGCGACGCCGCCGCCCGCGAGATTCTTCTCCATGTTCTCGAGATAGCGGTCGACCACCGGCTTGATATAGGCATCGAAAGCGGTGACGCAGGTGCGCTCGTACTCGCGGAAGGCGGGATCGACCTCCGAGGAGAGCGATACCATCATCGAGGGCGCCAAGCGGTGGATGAGCTCGCGCGTGCGCTCCTCGTGGGCAGGGTTGAGGAAGGAGAAGAGATAGCTCACGGCGATCGCCTCGACGCCGTCCGCGACAAGAGCTGCGGCCGCGCGCTCGACGGAGGCCTCGTCGAGCGGCACGAGGATCGAGCCGTCGGCCGAGATCCTCTCGCGCACTTCCTTGCGCAAGGCGCCGGGGACGAGGAAGACCGGCGCCTCGGACTTGAGGATGAGGTCGTACATGGCGCGCCGCTTCTGGCGGCCGATCTCGAGCACGTCCTTGAAGCCGGCCGTGGTGAGGAGGCCGATCTTGGCACCCTTGGCCTCGAGCACCGCGTTGGTCGCGACCGTGGTGCCGTGGACGAAGCGGCGGATCGCGCGCCCCTCGACCTGCCAGGTGGCGGCCATGAAGTCGATGGCGGCCTTGACGCCCGCGCTCGGGTCAAGGCGCGTCGTCGGAATCTTGACGAGGCGCAGCGTCCCTTGCGCCTCGCGGCACACCACGTCCGTGAAGGTGCCGCCGATGTCGACGCCGATCTCGAAACCGTCCATCGTCCGCTCGCTCTTCTCCTCCTTCACCCTCCCCTCACCCCCCTCACCCAACTGCGGGTAAGGCTCGGCTCCGCCTCGCCAACCCTTCGTATCCCTCTCCCCCTTCAGGGGGAGAGGGTGGGGTGAGGGGGCGATGGGGCAACGCCTCTCCCTTTGAGGGGTGAGGATCGCCCCAGTTTCTGTAGCATCCCTTTCCGGCGGCGAACACTAGAGATAAATGCTCCTCACGATCTCTTCCGCGAGCACCCCGCCGCCTCTGATGTCGCCGCGCTCTGAGACGCGGCCGTCGCGCAGGATGAGAAAGCGGTCGGCGACCGAGAGGGCGAGCTTGATGTTCTGCTCGACGATGAGCATGGCGATGCCGCGCGCCTTGAGGAGCGCGACGATCGCGGCGATCTCGTTGACCAGCTTGGGCGCGAGCCCGCCCGAGGGCTCGTCGAGGAGAAGGAGCTTGGGCCGGCCCATGAGCGCGCGCCCTATGGCCGCCACTTGCTGCTCGCCGCCGGAGAGCAAGTTGACCGCCGTCGCCCGCCGCGCTTCGAGGCGCGGGAAGGCGCTGAAGACGTCCGCGAGGAGCCCGGCGACGGCTTCGCGCTGCCGCGCGGCGCCAAGGCGCAGATTGTCCTCGACCGTCATCTCGGGAAAGAGGTCGCGCGTCTGCGAGACCTGGACGACGCCGCGGCGGAAGGTCTCGTGCGGCGGCAGGCCGGCGAGCTCGCTCCCCTCGAGCCGGATGGAGCCGGCGCGCGGCCGCACGAAGCCGCTCACGGCATTGAGCAGGGTCGATTTGCCGCTGCCGTTGGCGCCGAGCAGCGTCACGGCCTCGCCGTGCCTGACGCCGAGCTCGACGCCGAAGAGGATCTGCCGCTGGGCGTAGCCGGCCTCGAGACCCAGGATTTCGAGCAATGGCTCAGGCATGGCCCAGGTACGCCTCCAGCACCGCCTTGTTGGCGCGCGCCTCTGCGGGCGGCGCGTCGGCGATCTTGGCACCGTAGTTGAGCACGATGACGCGGTCGGAAATGTTCATGACGAGCTCGATCGCGTGCTCGATGACGAGGATGCCGGTCTGGCGCTCCTTGGCAAGGGAGCGGATCACGGACTCGAGGTGCGCGCGCATCGGCGGCGCGAGGCCGACGGCGGGCTCGTCGAGGAGGAGGAGCCGAGGCTTGCTCGCGACCGCGCGCACGATCTCGACCATGCGCTGCTGCCCGCCCGAAAGCTCGCGCGCCGGGCGCTCGGCGAGATGGCCGATCTCCATGAGCTCGAGCAGTTGGCGCGCCTCCGCGGTCGCCGCCTGCTCGGCGGCGCGCGCGCGCCGGCTGCCAAGGAGGAGGCCCAGGAGGCCGCTCTCGATCTCCGTATGGAGGCCCGCAAGCACGTTCTCGAGCGCCGTCAGCTCGCCGAACAAGGCGCCGAGCTGAAAGGTGCGGCGCACGCCGCGCGCTGCGATCTCGTGAGGCGAGAGGCGCTGGATTTCCTCGCCGCGGAAGAGAATCCGCCCGGACGTGCTCTGCGCGTTGCCGGTGACGACGTTGAAGAGCGTCGTCTTCCCCGCGCCGTTCGGTCCGATCACCGCGCAGACCTCGCCGGGCCCGACGCTGAGCGACACATTGTCGACCGCGTTCAAGCCGCCGTAGCGCACCGTGACTTCCGCGAGCTCGAGGAGCGAAGCCATCTCAGGCGCCCTCGTAGTAGCGGTCGCGGAAGACGGGATGAAGGCGCGCCAAGAGGCTCGCGAGGCCGCGCGGGAGCACCAGGATGACGAGCACGATGAGGAGGCCGAAGATGAGCTCCTCGAAGCCGGGGAAGTTGCTGAAGATCTCGGGCGTCGCGGTGATGACGACGGCGCCCACGACGGAGCCCGCGAGGCTGCCGAGCCCGCCCACCATGATGATGGCGAACTCGAGGATGAGCTCGATCAGATTGAAGGAGTCGGGCGAGAGGTGTCCCACGAGGAGCGCGTACATCGAGCCGCCGATGCCGACGACGAATCCGCTCCAGGCAAGCCCGAGCACGTAATAGCGGCCCGTGGGCACCCCCATGGCGGCCGCGGCCACTTCGTTGTCCTTGATCGCCATGAAGGCGCGCCCCACGCGCGAGCGCAAGAGCCGGTCCGTGGCGATGACGACGGCGACCGCGAGGACGAGGAAGACGTAGAACTTGTGCGACTCGAGATCAAGCCTCCAGCCGAAAAGGTCGCTCGCCGGCACGGCCATGCCCATCGAGCCGCCGGTGAGCCACTCCGAGCGGATGTAGGTCCAGCGCATCAGCTCGCCGAAGGCGAGCGTCATGATGGCGAGCGAGAACGAGCGCACGCCGCGGAGCGCGGGCACGCTCGCGGCACAGCCGGCCACAGCCCCCATGATGCCGGCGGGCAGCACGGTCGCCCACCACGGCAGCCCCAGCTTCGCCATCAGGATGCCCGCCGTATAGCCGCCGAGGCCGAAGAAGGCGACGTTGGAGAAGGCGAGCTGGCCGAGATTGCCCACCACGACGTTGAAGCCCACGCCGACCGGCACGTACATGAGGATCAGATTGAGGACGTACTGCTGGTACTGATTGAGAAACAGCGGGAGGGGCAGGAGTGCCAAGGGCGCCAACCAGAATATGAGGCGGCCGGAGCGGGGACGCGGGGCCGAAGCACTCCGGCGGCTCTCGGCTCTGCCCTCGCCGGACACGAGGGGCGCCGCTCAGACGCTTCGCCCGGTCGCGTGGCCGAACAGGCCCTGCGGCCGCACGAGCAGCACGACGATGGTCACGACATAGGCGGTGATGTCGATGAAGGCGGTCGAGACGTAGAAGCCGAGAAGCTTCTCCATGATGCCGAGGAGAAGGCCGCCGACGACGGCGCCGTAGAGCGAGCCGAAGCCCCCGAGCGTCATGGCGGCGAAGCCGCGCACGAGTGTCCAGGCTCCCATGTCGGGCGTCAACGCCGTGTTGAGCGCCAAAAGCGCGCCCCCCGCGGCACCGAGGGCGGCACCCGTGCCCCACATGGTGCCGTGGAAGGCCCGCACGTTGATGCCGACGAGCGCCGCACCCCGTTGCGTCTGGAATACCGCCTGCACGACCTTGCCCAGCGGCGAGAGGTGGAAGACGACGAAGAGGGCCAGGAGGAGCAAGAGGACGACGGCCGAGATGACGATATCGTCCATGGTGAGAACGATCGGGCCTAGCAGAAAGCTCGTCTGCGGGTAGGGCCGCGCGAGCATGAGGGTCTCGTTTCCCCATTCGAGGCGTGCCGCACCCCGCAAGACATTGCCGACGGCGAGCGCCATCATGGCGAGCGAGAGGTGGGGTCCGGTGAGGATGGGCTCGATCAGCGCGCGCTGCATGGCGAGGCCGAAGAGGAACAGCGCGCCCAAGGCCAGCACGAGCGCCGGCACGAAGGGCAGGCCGATGCCGGCGGTGAAGACAAAGGCGGCGTAGGCGCCGGCCATGACGAGATCGCCGTGGCCGAAGTTGACCACGGTGGTGGCCTTGTAGACGACGGTCATGGAGAGCGCCACGACGGCGTAAAGCATGCCCGTCGAGACGCCGCTCACCACCAACTGCGGCATCATCATCAGCACGGCTGCCGCCTCCCGGCTGCCGGCACCGCCCAAGCACTCGCGCGAGCTCGAATGGGGTTGAACGACATTATGAACGGCGTTAGGCTTTTGTTTGCGGCGCGCTTCCGAGCACGACAGTAATGCGCCTCCCAAGCTCCGATATTACTGCAAAATTCGCGACGCGTTAGCGCTTTCGTCGATTGTCTCGCCACCAGGGGGAATGACGCCATGGGTACTTGCACGAAGAATGCCCGCTACCTGCTAGCGGTTGCAGCGGGCATCGTGTCGCTCGCGCTCGCGGCTCCGGCGCGCGCCGACAATACGCAGGGCATCACCGACACCACCATCAAGATCGGCAACCTCGGACCGTTCACGGGCGAGGCCTCGGTTTTCGCTCCGCTGAATTACGGGCCCGATGCTTACCTGCGCTACGCGAACGCCCAGGGCGGCGTCGAGGGACGCAAGTTCGAGACCGTGTTCGCCGACGACGCCTGCAACGAGGCCAAGGGCATCGCCGCGGCGAAGAAGCTCATTTACGAGGACAAGGTGTTCATGATCATGAGCAGCCCGTGCAGCGGCGTTGCCATGGCCATCAAGCCCATGCTCGACAAGGAGGGCATCCCCTGGATCGGCATCGCGGCCAATCCGAAGCTCACGCGGCCGACCGTGCCGAGCATGTTCCACGTCACCTACACGGGCATCGAGTCCGGCCAGAACATGGCCCGCATCGCGCTCAGCAAGCCCGGTGTCAAGAAGATCGCCATCGCCGAGCACAGCAATGATTGGGCGCACGGCTATTGCGATCCCGCGACCGAGTATCTCAAGGCGAACGGCGGCGAGGTCGCTGTGGTGACCGCGATGGAGCGCGGCTCGACGGACGCCACGGCGCAGGTGCTGCAGATCAAGGCCTCGGGTGCGGAGGCCGTGCTCGGCTGCCTCTATCAGCCCGAGCTCGTGATCCTCCTCCGCGAGATGCACAAGTTCGGCCTGAACATTCCCGTCGTCGGCGCGCTGGGTGCCGATTTCGAGCAGACGGTCCGCCAGGTGAACGACATGGCCGCGGTCGAGGACATCTTCTTCCAGCCCTACCAGTTCAAGGCCAAGCTCGGCGAGGGCCCGCTCAAGAAATTCCACGACATTTTCGTGAAGTACCTCAAGCCGGACGAGCTGCCCAAGGACGGCGTGCCCACGAACTTCTATTACTTCGGCGTCCCGGCAGGCATCGTCACGGTCGAGGCCTTCCACCGCGCCGGCCCACAGCCGACGCGCGAGAAATGGCTCGCCGCCATGGAGTCGCTGCGCCAGTTCGACACCGGAGTGCTCGCCGACACGGTCACCATCACGCATGAGAGTCACGTCGGCGTGAAGTTGATGCTTGCGATCGGCCTCAATGCGAAGGGCGAGGAGACGGTCTACAAGGGCTGGGGCGTGCCGCTCGAGGGCCAGGGCAATTGACCCGCGAGCGCGTCGCGGCCGCTTTCCGCTAGGCGCGGGAGGGCGGCGCGGCAATTTGGCGCGCCGCATCGATGCGCGCGCGTCTCCGTGTCTTCGGTTGACCGTCTCGGGAGGTGCAATATGAAGGCCTTCGAGGGCCAGGTTGTGTGGATGACGGGTGCGGGCAGCGGCATCGGCAGGGCGGGTGCCGCCATGTTCGCGCGCGAGGGGGCGCAGGTGGCGCTCATCGGCCGGCGGCGCGAGAAGCTCGAGGAGGTGGCGGCCGAGATTGGCCGAGGGGGCGGCACGGCGCTCGTCGAGCCGCTCGACGTCTCCCTGCGGGAGCAGGTCGACGCGAGTGCGCGCCGCCTCTTGGACCGCCTGAAGCGCGTCGATATCCTGGTGAACAACGCGGGCACCAACGTGACGACCCGCCGCCTCGACGAGGTCTCGCCCGCAGACTGGGACCATGTGCTCGCGGTCAACCTCACGGGCGCCTTCAACATGTTTCAGGCCGTCTTCCCCGCCATGCGCGCGCAAAAGGACGGGCTCGTCATCAACGTGGCGTCGACCGCGGCGCGGCGCGTCAGCGGGGCCGCCGGCATCGCCTATTCCGCCTCCAAGTTCGGCATGCTCGGCATGAGCCTGTCCTTGACGCAGGAGGCCTGGAAGTTCGGGATCAGGGCGTGCTGCATCTGCCCCGACGACGTGAACACCCCGATCATGGCGCGCCGCAGGATCAAATATCCGCCCGAGGTGCTCGCCCAGTTCATCCAGCCGGAGGATCTGGCCGAGACCATGCGCTACGTGGCGCTCATGCCGAAGCGCACCTCGATCCCCGAGATCGTCGTCTGCCCGACCGTCATCAGGCCATATACGCCGGCCGAGAGCGGCATTCCGGGCGGGTAGGCGTTCTCTCGACGCCGGCAGGGTCGCCATAGTAGGCTGGGTGCTGCGATGGCAACGAAAGCAAGGAGCTTGTCCTCGGGACAAGGTCTCCGGAACAGGGTCAGGGAGGTACTTCGATGTCCAGGAGCAAGAGAGAAACCGGGATTGCCGCGGCCTCGCTCAGCCGGCGCGAGCTTCTGATCGGCGCCGGTGCCGCTACCCTTGCGTTGACGCAATTTCCGCGGCACGCCGCCTTCGCCAAGGAGACCTTCACGGTCGCCGATCCGGGAGGTCCCTTCGGTCCCGCCTTCGATGCCGCCTTCATCAAGCCCTACGAGCAGGAGACGGGCGACGAGATCTCGCATGTCGCGCGCATTCACTATCCGACCGTCGAGATCAAGGCGATGGTCGACACCAAGAGCTACAACTGGGACGTGGTCACCGCCACGGACGCGGACCGTTACGAGCTGACCAGGCAGGGACTGCTCGAGCCGCTCGATTGGAGCGGCGACGACATGGCCCAGATCATGCCGGAGGCGCACAGGCCCGACTGGATGGGCACCGACGTCTATGCGGCGGTGCTGTGCTATCGCTCCGACAAGTACGGCACGAATGGTCCCAAGTCGTGGGCGGATTTCTGGAACGTCGAGAAGTTTCCCGGCCGGCGCGCGTTCCACAAGCATCCGATCGATACGCTCGAGCAGGCGCTGCTTGCGGATGGCGTGGCGCCGGACAAGGTCTACCCCATCGACATGGACCGCGCCTTTGCCAGCCTCGACAAGATCAAGCCCCACATCGACGTGTGGTGGACGGGCGGCGCGCAGACGACCCAGCTGCTCGAGAGCGGCGAATGCGACATCGTGCCGACGTGGAACGGGCGGGCCCAGGTGCTGATCGACGCCGGCAAGCCGGTCGAGATCGAGTGGAACCAGGGCATCTATTCCTTGGAAGGCTGGGTCATCGCCAAGGGCAACCCGAAAGCGGCGGTCGGCAAGGGGTTCATCAAGTTCTGCGCGAATGCCAAGCGGCAGGCCGAATTCACCAAGACGCTCGCCTATGGGCCGACCAACCCCAAGGCCTACGATTTTATCCCGCCGGAGCGCGCCAAATACCTCCCCACCGCCCCCGACAACATCAAGCGGCTGATCCTCTCCTCGACCGAATGGTGGGGCAGCAACAAGGAGAAGGCGATCGAGCGCTTCGACGCCTGGCTCCTCAAATAGGGCTCCGCGCGGGCGGTGTGCGGCTTCCGCGGCTGGAGCATGATCCAAGCGGGTTGAAACAGCTGGTTCGTCGTCCCCGCTCGAGCGCCCATTGATGCACGCATCCGAGATGTCGCGTCATTCCGGAAGCAGAGGGGAGCCTCCACGCCGTCATTGCGAGCGGAGCGAAGCAATCCAGGTTTTTAGCGTGAAAAGATTCTAGATTGCTTCGGCGCCCTTCCGGCGCCTCGCAATGACAGGGGCCTTCTCCACGGGGGCCGTCGCATCATGGATTCCGGATCGCGCAAATCGTCGCTCATGCGATGATTTGCTTGTCCGGAATGACGAAAGCATTCAATTCAACTTGCTCAGATTGCACTCTAATCCGCGGGCACGACGGCGCGGAGGACCGCGCCGATCTCCTCATGGAGCACGACGTCGGCGAAGACGTCCTGCTCGGTCGGCTCGCGGTTGACGATGGCGAGCTTGGCGCCTTTCTCCTTGGCGAGCCGCGGGAAGCCGGCCGCGGGATAGACCACGAGCGAGGAGCCGAGCACGATGAAGAGGTCGCAGGCGAGCGTCTCCCTCTCCGCGCGCGCCATGGCGTCCTGCGGCATGGCTTGACCGAAGGAGATGGTCGCCGTCTTGACCAGGCCGCCGCATTCGCGGCAGCTCGGGATCTCGCCGCGCCCGAGGAAGCTCTGCTTGAGGACCTCGAGCTCGTGGCGAAGCGCGCAGCTGAGGCACGTCGCGTAGGTCGCGTTGCCGTGGAGCTCGACGACGCGCTCCGCCGGCACGCCCGAGTCCTGATGGAGATTGTCGACGTTCTGGGTGATGACCGCGGAGACCTTGCCCCGTGCCACGAGGCGCGCGACCGC
>DASPPM010000077.1:0-8334 GCA_035625535.1 Alphaproteobacteria bacterium | reverse complement strand
CAATAGCCGCAGCTGCCGACGGGCGCCTTGATCGCCACGGGCTTGATGCTGGCGTTCCTGAGCGCGCGCAGCCCCGCCGCCTCGGTGACTGGGGCCGAGAGCCAGTCGTTCTCCCACGGCATCTGCAGGAAATAGAAGATGGGGTCGCGCCGGTGGGTGATGCACTTGACGCGGAAGATCGGGTTCCACTTGACGTCGCCGGTGATGTGGCTGAACTCGCCGAACGGCCCCTCATCGGCGCTCCAGCCGATGGGCAAAAGCTCGCCCTCGAGCACCAGCTCGGCGTCCGCCGGCACCTCGAGCTCGACGCTCTTGCACTTGACGAGTGCTAAGGGCGCGCCATGCAGCGCGCCCGCGATCCAATACTCGTCCATGTCGATGGGCGCCTTGTAGGAGGCCGCCAGCATCTCGAAGGGATGCACGCCAACGGCGACCGCGATCTCGAGCGGCTTGCCGCGATCGAGCTGGCGCTGGTAGTAGAAGCGCATGTCGGAGGGCGAGACGAGATCGATGCCGGTCTCCTTCGGCGTGCGGTACATGAGCCGGTACGAGCCGACGTTGCGGCCGTACTCCGGGTCCTTGGAGACGACGCAGGTCGCCGAGATGTAGGGGCCGCCGTCGCGCGCATGCATGAGCGGGTAGGGGATCGAGGTGAGATCGGCGTCCTCGCCCTCGAGCACCACCTCCTGGCAAGGCGCGTTCCCCACCAGGATCGGCTCGATCGGCCGGTCGAGGCCTGCCTCGAAGCGCATGGCGACCTCGTTCTCGCTGCTGCCCATGGCGAGAGCCAGGCGCTTGCGCGTCGAGACGAGGCCGCCCGCAAGGCGCCAGCCGGGATACTCGGCGAGCGTCTCGAAGAGCGCTGCCTCGCGCGATTGCGCGACGAGCGCCGAGACGTCGCGCAGATCGACCGGCTTCTTCACCCGGCGCAGCTCGCCCGCCTTCTCGAGATCAGCGAGGAAATCGCGAAAGCTCTTCTTCACGCCCTATCCTCCTAGTGTCGCGCTTCCAACCTATGGGACACAGGCTCGACCGACGTCATTGCGAGCCGACCTGCCTGCGCGAAGCCGAAGCGGCTTCGCTTCGGGGAAGGCAGGAGGCGAAGCAATCCAGCTCGGGTGCAAACTCGTCCCTGGATTGCTTCGGCGCCCTTCGGACGCCTCGCAATGACGAGCATTTTCCGGATGTCGTTGATTTTGGAATCAGGACACTACCCCTTGGCCGGCATGTATTTGCCGACGCGGGCCTCGACCTCGGCCCATTCCGCGTCCGTGAGCTTGACGTTCCCTGCGAACTTGTCGGTGAAGAGCTGACCGGCCGGCGGCGTGCCTTTGGCCCCCATGTAGGTCTCGACCGTCTCGCGCGTGGTCTCGACGAGGGCCGCATCCATGTAGCCAAGACCGTGCGCCTTGACCGAAGGCACCAGCCCGAGTGCCGTCGAGACCGCCTGTCCATACTTGACCACGTCGCGGTTGGCGGCACTGCCGCCTTGGAACTCCTTGACGCTCTCGATATGGATGTCGACCGACTTCTCGGGGTTGAGGTAGACGTATTTCAGGCCCTCCATGGCGCCGTCGACGAAGGCCTGGCAGAGCTCGGGCTTCTTCTCGATGGTGCTGCGCTTGCAGGCGAAGCAGTTGCTGAAGGTCTTGATGCCGTAATGCTCGTAGAAAATGCTGTTGAGCTCCATGCCCTGGGCCCACAGGCTGGGTGCGATGCTGCCGAGGAAGTTGCCCTCCGCCTTGATCTTGCGCTCGACGAGCGCCTGGGTAAGCGCCGGGCCGTCCAGCATCACCTTCTTGACCTTGGCGTCGTCGATCCCGGTCGCCTTGACGAAGGCCGGCCAGAGCTGGAAGTCGCCGCTGCCGGCGTCGAAGCCGACGGCCTCGCCCTCGAGGTCCTTGGGCTTGGTGATGTTGTATTCCTTGAGCGAGAAGATGCCGACCGGCGAGCGCGGCCACAGGCCCGCGATCGCCACGAGGTCGAGACCCTTGCTCGTGCAATTCATCATGACGCCCATGTCGAGGAGGCCGAAGTCGTACTGCCCCTGGTCGACGGGCAGGCAGACCTTGCCGGAGCCGAAGCCGCGGTCGATGGAGACGTCGAGGCCGCGCTTCTCCCAGAAGCCGAGCTTCTTGGCGACGAAGGTGAAGCTGAAGGTGCCGAGCGGCAGCCAGGGCAGCGTCATCTTGACCGAAGTCGCCGCGCGGGCGAGGCGCGGGAGCGGAGCGAGCGCGCCGGCGCCGGCGATGGCGGCGGCTCCCTCTAAAAAGCGGCGTCGTCTCATGGCGTTGACCTCCTCTCAAGCGGCACGTCTCTTTTCGACGGGCGACCCTTCGTCTAGGCCCCTTGGGCGACCTCGACGAAACTCGGCGATTGCCAATAGATGACCAGACCCTCGACCCAGGCGATGATGGCATAAAGCAGGAGCCCGGTGATGCTGAGGACCGTGATCGCCGCCATCATGAGCGGGGTGTCGAGCAGGCCGCCCGCGAGCTTGATCAGGTAGCCGATTCCCTCCTGCGAGGCAACGAACTCGGAGACGACGACGCCGATGATCGCGAGCGTGATCGAGATCTTCATGCCGCTGAAGAGATACGGCATGGCGTGCGGCAGCCGGATCGAGCGGAAGATCTGCCAGCGCGAGCCCATGCAGGCGCGCGCCATCTTGAGGATGTCCTCGTCGACCGCCTGGAAGCCGGCAGCCGCGTTGATCGTCATGGGAAAGAAGCCGATGAGGAAGGCGAGCAACAGGCCCGAGACGGCGCCCGTGCCGAACCAGACGATGAGGAGGGGTGCTATGGAGATCTTGGGGACCACCTGCGAGATCACGATGATCGGGTAGAGGACCTTGCGCACGATCGCCGAGTAGGTGATGAGGATGGCGATGAAGACCCCGCCTACCACCGAAAGCACGAAGCCGAAGACCGTCATGTAGAGGGACGGCCACAGATTGGCGAGGAGGAGGTCGTAGCGCAGCACGATGACCTCGAGGATCTCGGACGGTGCGGGCAGCAGAATGGAGCGTACGCCGAGCGCGCGGACCAGCGCTTCCCAGACGAGGAGAAGCGCCAAGCTCGCGCCGAGCGGCCAGGCGAGCGCGCCGAGACGCCTGGCGAGAGCGAGGAGGGCCGTCACCGCGGCCTCGCCGCCGCCGCCGCGGCTTCTGCGCGAGGCGATCCCCGCCGCTCCGGATGCTTGCCGTCAGGCTTCATGGCTCACCTCGATCGCCTTGCGCAGAATGCGGACGTGATGGTTGAAGGCATCCCCCTCCATCATGTCGATGAGCCGCGGGCGGGGCAACTCGATCGCGAGCTCGCGCGTGACGGTCGCGGGCCGGCGGCCCATCACCAGCACGCGATCGGAGAGAAACGCCGCCTCGCGGATGCTGTGCGTCACGAAGATCACCGTCTTGCGGTGGTGGTGCCAGATGCGCAGAAGCTCGAGGCCCATCTCGTCGCGGGTGAGGGCGTCGAGGGCCGAGAAGGGCTCGTCCATGAGGAGGATGCTCGGGTCATGCACAAGCGCGCGGCAGATCGCGACGCGCTGGCGCATGCCGCCGGAGAGCTCCTTCGGCAGCCGGTCGGCGAAATCGTGGATCTTCGCCATGTCGAGGAGCGCCCGCGCCCGCTCGAGATACTCGCGGCGCGGCAGGCGCAACATCTCGATGGGCAGGAGCACATTGTCGAGCACGTTGCGCCACGGCAGGAGGAGCGGGGACTGGAAGACGACGCCGATCTCGCGGCGAGGGCCGCGGACCGGGTCGCCGTTGATGATGATCTCGCCCTCGCTCGGGTTGAGCAGGCCGGCCACCATCATGAGCAAGGTGCTCTTGCCGCAGCCGCTCGGGCCCAGCACGCTCAGGAACTCGCCCTCGGCCACGTCGAAACTCACCTCGCGGATCGCCTCGAGCGCGCCGTAGAGGCGGCGAACGGACTTTATGCTGAGGTGTGCCGCGCGGCGGCCGGATGCGGGCGCGGCGGCGGCAGTGCCGGAGCCAAGACGCGAATGCCCGCTCATCGCGCGCCAGCCGCAGCGCGCAGTCGTGCCCGCGAGCGGGAACAGGGACTCGCCGTCGTCGTCACCGGAACACGCTGCCTCCCGCGCGCCTCGACCCTGCTCTTTTTGCGCGCCGCCCGCCGATGCGGTCGCCGCTCCGCTCGCGCGCGCGCTCTCCCCAACATCCCTAGAATGATACCTTAGAGCGCCGGTCCTGAGGGGTGCAAGGGACGAAAGCGCGTGCCCCGCGCCGATCCGAGGCGCCTCGGGGGCGCGGCGAGAGTGGCTCCGCGCTTGTCCACGCCGCGAAAATCCTATCAAATCGCCGGGGCGCGGGACAATCGGGTCGCGCGTCCCAAGGCAAGATCCAGCGGCGGGTGGCAGGATGAATTATCGCGTCGGCGTGGATATCGGCGGCACCTTCACCGATATCGTGTTTCTCTCGGCCGACGGCCGCCTCCATCTCAAGAAGGTCTCCTCGAGCAGCGACAATTATGCGCGCGCGATCGCGGACGGGCTCAGCGCCGTTTTCGCGGAAACGGGACTGCAAGGCGGCGACGTGGAGGAGATCAGCCACGGCACCACGGTCGCCTCCAACGCCATCCTCGAGGGGCGGGGTGCCAAGACCGGCCTCATCACGACGATGGGTTTTCGCGACGTGCTCGAGATCCGGCGCCTGCGCATGCCGCGGCTCTATGACATCGCGTGGGAGAAGCCGCCCCCGCTCGTCGAGCGCTACCTGCGTCTCGAGGTCGCCGAGCGGACGAGCGCGCGCGGCGAAATCCACACGCCGCTCGACCCGGCGGAGGTGGAGCAGGCACTCGATCGCCTCGCGGGCGAGGGCATCGAGGCGCTCGCCGTCTCGCTCATCAACTCCTACGCCAATCCCGCCCACGAGAGGCGCATCAAGGAGATCGTCGAGCGCCGGCTGCCCGGGCTCCCGGTATGCATAAGCTCGGAGGTGCTGCCGGAGATCAGGGAGTTCGAGCGCACCTCGACGACCGTCATCAATGCCTACATCCTGCCGATCGTGCGGCATTATCTCGAAAGCCTCACCGCGGAGCTCAAGGAAGGCGGCATCTCGAGCCCGCTCATGATCATGCAGTCGAACGGCGGCATCATGACCGCCGAGGCGGCTGCGCTCATGCCGATGCATATCGTCGAGTCGGGCCCGGCGGCGGGCGTCGTGGGCTCGCATGCCCTCGCGCGGCGCCTTGCCGAGCCCAAGGTAATCACCTTCGACATGGGCGGCACCACCGCCAAGGCCTCGATCATCGAGGACTACGAGATCAACCGCGCCACCGAGTTCTCGGTCGGCGGC
Organism: Alphaproteobacteria bacterium; assembly: GCA_035625535.1. Taxonomy (GTDB): domain Bacteria; phylum Pseudomonadota; class Alphaproteobacteria; order JACZXZ01; family JACZXZ01; genus DASPPM01. The sequence goes on along the minus strand of DASPPM010000077.1, from coordinate 3,014 downwards.
GGCATCCTCGCCGGCTCGCGGCTGCTCACGGGCTCGGGCTATCTCCTGCGCGCGCCGGTCGTCGATTTGGCCGAGGTGGGTGCGGGCGGCGGCTCGATCGTATGGATCGACGCCGGCGGCTCGCTCCAGGTCGGCCCCAGGAGTGCGGGCTCCTCGCCGGGCCCGGTTTGCTACGATACCGGCGGGAGCGAGCCGACGATCACGGATGCCAACGTGATCTTGGGTTATCTCAATCCGGAATATCTCGTGGGCGGTGCCGTCAAGCTCAACGCCGCGCGCGCGCGCGCGCTTTTCGCCGAGCGCATCGCGCGCCCGCTCGGCCTCTCGCTCGAGGACGCGGCCGAGGGTGCGCACCGCATCGCCGCCTCGAACATGATCCGCGCGATCAAATCGGTCTCGAGCGAGCGCGGGCGCGACCCGCGCGAATACGTGCTCTTCGCCTTCGGCGGCAACGGCCCGCTGTTCGCGGCCTCCCTCGCACGCCAGCTCGAGATGCGCCGCATACTGGTGCCGCCGGCGCCGGGCCTGTTCTCGGCCTTCGGGCTCCTCTATGCGGACGTCGAGCACCATTACGTGAGGACGTACCGCCGCGAGACGCGCGGCGCCGAGCCTTCGGCGCTCGACGAGGTCGTGGCGCGGATGGAGTCGGTCGCGCGCGCGCAACTCGCGGCCGAGGGCTTCGCGGCGGATGCCGTGCGGCTCAAGCGCGCGGCGGACCTCTGCTATCTCGGCCAGTCCTTCGAGCTCACGGTGCCGATGGAGCCCGGCGCCATCGATGCGGGGACGATCGCCAAGCTCGAGGAGGCCTTCGCGCGCGAGCACGAGCGCGTCTACGGCCATCGCGCGGGCGTGGACGAGCCCGTCGTGCTCATGAGCCTGCGGCTCGTCGCCCAAGGCATCCCGGATAAGCCGCGTATGCCCGAGCAGCTTATCCTCGAGCGCGGCAAGGGGACGGCGAGCGCCGCGCCGCGGCGGCGAGCCGTCTATTTCGGCGCCCCCCACGGCTGGCTCGAGGCGCCGATCCTCGCGCGCGGCGACCTCGCCGCCAAGGTGGCTGGTCCCGCGATAATCGAGGAGTATGATGCGACCTGCGTCATCCCGCCAAGCGCAAGCGGGGCGCTCGATGCGCACGGCAATATCGTCATCGAGCTCGTGCCGGAAGTTTAGCGGGGCGGGCGCGTAAGGAGGATCGAGCATGGCGTCGGGCAACACCGATGTGATCGAATTCCAGCTCTTCAAGAACACGCTGCTCTCGATCGCCGACGAGATGGCGTTGACCATCTTCCGCACCGCCTATTCGGGCGTGCTCAAGGACGTGATGGATTATTCGACGGCGTTCTGCGACGGCGAGGGCAAGACCGTGGCGCAGGGCCTGACCCTGCCGGCGCACCTCTGCTCGTTCCCCGCGGCACTCGCGGCGACGATCCGGCGCTACGGCGAGCGCATGCGTCCCGGCGACATCTACTGCCTGAACGACCCCTTCGAGGGCGGCATGCATCTGCCGGACGTCTTCATTCTGAAGCCGATCTTCCACGAGGGCGAGCGCCTCGCCTTCGCCGCGACCGTGTGCCATCAGACCGACATGGGCGGCCGGGTCGCCGGCTCGAACGCCTCTGATTCGACGGAGACCTATCAGGAAGGGCTGCGCATCCCGCCGGTCAAGATGTACGACGCGGGCGAGCCCAACGAGACGCTCTTCCGCCTCATCGAGAAGAACGTGCGGCTTCCGGGCCGCGTCTTCGGCGACATGCGCTCGCAGCTCGCGGCCTGCCACATCGCGGAGGAGGCCTTCCTCCGTCTCGTGGCGCGCCACGGCGCTGGGACGGCCAAGCGCCATATGCGCGAGCTCGTCGATTACACCGAGCGGCTCACGCGCGCGGCCGTGCGCGAGCTTCCCGACGGCGAATGGAGCTTCGAGGATTGGATCGACGACGACGGGATCGACCGCGGCACGCCGGTGCCGCTCAAGGTGACGCTCAGGAAGAAGGGCGACAGCCTCGTGGCCGATTGGACCGGCTCTTCGCCGCAAGTCAAGGGTGCGATCAACAACACGCTCTCTTATACCCAGGCGGCGACCTACACCTGCGTCAAGTCGGTGCTGCCGCACGACATCCCCAACAACGAGGGCTTCTACCGCCCGATCGAGGTCATCGCGCCCGCGGGCACCATCGCCAATTGCGTGCTGCCGGCGGCGTCCGCCGCGCGCGGGCTCACCGGCTACCGCATGATCGACTGCTGCTACGGCGCGCTTGCCATGATGCTGCCGGACCGCGTCTTCGCGGCCTCGGACGGCGGCAATACCGGCATCTCGATCGGCGGCTATTATGCCGACCGCACGCCCTTCATCTACGTCGAGTTCATCTGCGGCGCGTGGGGCGGCCGGCCGTGGGCGGACGGGCTCGACGGCAACGCCAACATGATGGCGAACCTCTCCTCGCAGCCGATCGAGGTGTGCGAGGTGGAGCAGCCGATCGAGATCCTGCGCTCGGAGTTCGTCGCGGACACGGGTGGAGCGGGCAGGTTCCGCGGCGGGGTCGCCATCCGGCGCGACTACCGCCTGCTCGAGGAGGAGGCGGTCCTCCAGGTGCGCTCCGACCGGCGTACTTTCCGCCCCTACGGGCTCTACGGCGGCAGCCCCGGGAAGACCTCCTCGAACATCATCAATCCCGAGGCCAACGCCGAGCTGGTGCCGGCGAAGGTGACGATGATGCTCAAGCGCGGCGATCTCTACCGCCACGAGCTGCCGGGTGCGGGCGGCTGGGGCGATCCGCTCGAGCGCGAGAGCTGGCGCGTGCTCAAGGACGTGCGCAACGAGCTCGTGAGCCTGAGGGCCGCGCGCGAGGACTACGGCGTGGTCATCGAGCCCGGGGACTGGCGCGTCGACGAGGCGGCGACCGCGCGGCTGCGGGCGGAGCTCGCCCGCAAGCGGAATTGGCGCGCCGTCCCTGTGGTGACGCGGTGAAGGGGATCATTGCGCCTGGCACACCCCCCGCCCCAACCCTCCCCCTCAAGGG
>DASPPM010000076.1:0-13275 GCA_035625535.1 Alphaproteobacteria bacterium | reverse complement strand
GTCGGCTGATAGCCCACGGCGGAGGGAATGCGGCCCAAGAGCGCCGACACCTCGGAGCCCGCCTGGGTGAAGCGGAAGATGTTGTCGACGAAGAAGAGCACGTCCTGGCCCTCCTCGTCGCGGAAATACTCGGCGACCGTGAGGCCCGAGAGGCCGACGCGCGCGCGCGCACCCGGCGGCTCGTTCATCTGGCCGTAGACGAGGGCCACCTTGGAGCCCGGTCCCTCGAGGTCGATGACCTTCGATTCGATCATCTCGTGGTACAGGTCATTGCCCTCGCGCGTGCGCTCGCCCACGCCTGCGAACACGGAGTAGCCGCCGTGCGCCTTGGCGATGTTGTTGATGAGCTCCATGATGATGACGGTCTTGCCCACGCCGGCACCGCCGAAGAGACCGATCTTGCCGCCCTTCGGATAGGGCTCGAGCAGGTCGACGACCTTGATCCCGGTCGCCAGAATCTCGACCTCGGTCGACTGCTCGATGTAGGCGGGTGCGGGGCGGTGAATGGGCAGCGTGTGCGTGGCCTTGACCGGCCCGCGCTCGTCGACCGGCTCGCCGATCACGTTCAAGATGCGCCCGAGCGTTTCGGGGCCGACCGGCATGAAGATCGGCCCGCCGGTATCGCGCACCTCCTGGCCGCGCACGAGGCCGTCGGTCGTGTCCATGGCGACGGTGCGCACCGTGTTCTCGCCGAGATGCTGCGCCACCTCGAGCACGAGCCGCCGGCCGTGGTTTTCGAGCTCGAGCGCGTTCAGGATCTGCGGCAGATCGCCCTCGAACTGCACGTCGACGACGGCGCCGAGCACCTGGGTGATCGTACCGACGAGGTTCTTCGCCATGCGCTACTCCATCTCTCAGTATCTCTTGCGGCCTCACGCGGCCTCGGCCCCCGAGATGATCTCGATGAGCTCCTTGGTGATGGCCGCCTGACGCGTGCGGTTGTAGTTGAGCGTCAGCCTATCGATCATGTCGCCGGCATTCCGCGTGGCACTGTCCATCGCCGACATGCGGGCACCCTGCTCGCTCGCGTTGTTCTCGAGCAGCGCCCGGAAGAGCTGGACCGAGAGATTGCGCGGCAGGAGATCGGCGAGAATCTCCTCCTCGTCGGGCTCGTACTCGTAGACCGCGGCGTTCCCCGCCGCCGTCTCCTCCTCCTCGGCGCGCCCCCCCGCGGCTGCCGCGAAGGGAATGATGCGCTGGCGCGTGACGATCTGCTGAATGGCGCTCTTGAACTTGTTGTAGACGATCGTGCAGGTGTCGAACTCGCCCGTCCCGAACATTTCGGTGATGCGGCGGCCCATGCGCTCGGCGGCGGCGAAGCCGAGGCGCGGCCGGCCCACGTCCTGGATGGTATCGATGATGTAGGCGCCGTAATCGCGCCTGAGCTGGTCGCGACCCTTGCGCCCAATGCAGAGGATCTTCACGCTCTTGCCCTCCTCGAGGAGCGAGCGGATGAGCCGGCGCGCCGCGCGCACGATCGAGGAGTTGAAGCTGCCGCAAAGCCCGCGGTCCGCGGTCATGACGACGACGAGATGGACCTCGTCCTTGCCCGTGCCCACCAGCATGGCCGGTGCCGCCGGCCGGCCGCGCATGCTTTGCGCGAGTGCTGAGAGCACCTGCTCCATGCGCTCGGCATAGGGGCGCGCCGCCTCGGCCGTCTCCTGGGCGCGGCGCAGCTTCGCGGCCGCGACCATCTTCATGGCGGAGGTGATCTTGCGCGTCTGCTTGACGCTCACGATGCGCAGTCTCAGGCTCTTGAGGCTCGGCATGAAGGGCTCTCGCGCGCGTTCCTATTGCAATGCTTGAATTATTTCATCACGCGAACTTCTTGACGAAATCGTCGAGCAACGCCTTGAGCTTCGCCTCGGTCCCGGGTTTGAGCTCGCGGTCGTCGCGGATGGCGTCCAGGATCGCCTTGCTGGCCGCGCGCAGCTCGGAGAGGAGCGAGCTTTCGAAGCGCTTCACGTCGTCGAGCTTGAGCGTATCGAGGTAGCCGCGCACGCCCGCGAAGATCACCGCCACCTGCTCCTCGACAGGCATGGGCATGTACTGGTCCTGCTTTAGGAGTTCGGTCAGGCGCGAGCCGCGGGCGAGCAGCTTCTGGGTGGAGGCGTCGAGGTCGGAGGCGAACTGGGCGAAGGCCGCCATCTCGCGGTACTGCGCCAGCTCGAGCTTGATGCGACCGGCGACCTGCTTCATCGCCTTGATCTGCGCCGCCGAGCCGACGCGGCTCACCGAGAGACCGACGTTCACCGCCGGGCGGATGCCGGCATAGAAGAGATCGGTCTCGAGGAAGATCTGCCCGTCCGTGATCGAGATCACGTTGGTCGGGATGTAGGCCGACACGTCGTTGGCCTGCGTCTCGATCATGGGAAGGGCGGTGAGCGAGCCCGCGCCGTGCGCCTCGTTCATCTTGGCCGCGCGCTCAAGCAGGCGCGAGTGCAGATAGAACACGTCGCCTGGATAGGCCTCGCGACCCGGCGGCCGGCGCAACAGGAGCGACATCTGGCGGTAGGCCACGGCGTGCTTCGAGAGGTCGTCGTAGAAGATCACCGCGTGCATGCCGTTGTCGCGGAAGAACTCGCCCATGGTGCAGCCGGAATAGGGGGCGAGGAACTGAAGCGGTGCTGGCTCCGAGGCCGTCGCGGCGACGACGACCGCATATTGGAGCGCGCCATAGTCCTCGAGCGTCTTGACCAGCTTGGCGACACTCGAGCGCTTCTGGCCGACGGCGACATAGACGCAGTAGAGCTTGCGCTTCTCGTCGCCCGACTTGTTGATGTCGCGCTGGTTGATGATGGTGTCGATCGCGATCGCCGTCTTGCCGGTCTGGCGGTCGCCGATGATGAGCTCGCGCTGGCCGCGGCCGATCGGGATCAGGCTGTCGATCGCCTTGAGGCCGGTCTGCACCGGCTCGTGCACCGAGCGGCGCGGGATGATGCCGGGTGCCTTCACCTCGACGCGGGACATCTTGGTGCCGACGATGGGGCCCTTGCCGTCGATCGGGTTGCCGAGCGCATCCACGACGCGCCCCAGGAGCGACTTGCCGATCGGCACCTCGACGATGGCGCCGGTGCGCTTGACGATATCGCCTTCCTTGATGGTGCGGTCGTCGCCGAAGATCACCGCGCCGACGTTGTCGGCCTCGAGGTTGAGGGCCATCCCCTTGATGCCGCCCGGGAACTCCAACATCTCGCCGGCCTGGACCTTGTCGAGGCCCCAGACGCGCGCGATGCCGTCGCCGACCGAGATCACCTGGCCGACCTCGGCCACATCCGACTGCACGTCGAAATTGGCGATCTGCTGCCTGAGAATGGCGGAGATTTCCGCCGCCCGGATTTCCATCAGCCAATACCTTTCATGGCAAGCTCTAGTCTCTGCAATTTGCTCTTGAGCGAGCTGTCGACCATGCGCGAGCCGACCTTCACGACGAGCCCGCCGAGGAGGGTCGGGTCAACCTTGAAATCAAGGTTGACCGCCTTGCCCATCGCCTTGGCGAGCTGGGCCTTGAGCGCCTCCACCTGGGAGGCTTCGAGCGGGGCCGCCGAGCTCACCTCGGCCGAGAGCTCGCCTCGCCGTGCCGCAAGCGTCGCCAAGAAGGCGTCGATCATGGGGCGAAGAAGGAAAAGGCGACGGTGCTGGGCGGCGACGCCGACGAAGTGGCGCACGGATTGGCCGATGCCCGCCTTCTCGAGGAGTGCCGCCATCGCCTTCGCCTGATCGCGCCGTGAGATGAGCGGGCTGCGCACGAGTCTTTGCAGCTCGGCGGAGCCGGCGATCATGGCCTTGAGTGCTTGCAGGTCGGCGGCCACGGCGTCGAGCTCCCTGCTCTCGTCCGCCAGCTCGTAAAGCGCCGCGGCATAGCGTCCGGCAATGCCCGAAAGGCCTGTCGTTTCCGAAGCCACTCGCGCGTTCCTCTCGATGGCCCTGAAGAATCCCGCTTCGCCTGCCCGGATGCGGCCGGGATGGGGCGGGTTTTCGGCGCGCCCGCGCGCCTGGCGCCACGGGGGCCCAACCCTCGGGGCGGCAACGGCCGCCCGAAAGCGGCTGTTTCCTATCACATCTCAAGGGGCCCGCGCAACCAACTCGGGATGCGTCGATTTGTCCGAAAGGGGATGATGGCGAGCGACGATTTCCCTGCCGGAACCTGGTCATCGGCGCGTCCGCGCAGTCCTCGGCTTTGGCGACACGTCCGTTGTATGCACCTCGAAAAACCGCTACCAAATGCGCCTGCGACGGCGGCTCTTGATCCCCCGAGCGGTGCGTCGATCCAGCTCGGGTGCCCGCATTTCCCGTCAACCCGAGTGCCGCCCGAGGATCGCGCGATCATGCCGATGCGCCTACCCCTCCTCCTCGCACTGGCAAGCGGCGCCGCCATCGGCTGGGCCGGCTATGCGGACGCCTATTTTCCGCAGCACGACGTCTTTTCCTACTACCAGCTTTATCATGTTGCCTATTCGTCCGTGTTGCTCGACCACCAGATCCCGTTATGGGAGCCCTACGCCGGCTACGGCATCCCGAGCGCCTTCGAGTTCTTGTTCTCCTTCGGCCCGAGCAACGCGGCGACGGCGCTCATCGGCGCGCTCTTCCGGATTACCGACATCAAGCTGCTGTTTTTCGGCGCGATCGGCATCGACTTCGCGCTCATCGGCGTGGTTTCGGCCTACCTCGCGCGCGATTTGACCGGCAAAGACGGACCCCACGTCGGCTTCGCCGCGGTGGCCATGCCATTCACGCATTACATGGAGACCACGAACAACTACGGCTATCTCTGCGCCTTGACGGTCCTGCTCGTCATCCTGTTTCTGCTCCGCTTCCTGCAGAGGCGGCGCAGCATCTATCTGATCGCGGCTGGGCTTGCGCTGGTCTCCAGCCCCTACGGCAATCCGCAGTATCTCGTCGTGCCGAAGTTCTATATCGGCGCGCTGTTCCTCCTCATGGCGGGCCTGCGCTACCGTGATGCGCTCGTTGCGGAATGGCGCGGCGTCCTCCGCAGCCTGTTCACGCTCCCCGCGCTGCTCCTCGCCGCCCTTACCGTGGCGCTTGCCGCAGGCGTGCTGGCGATCGACCACGAGATGCTGAAGTACGTGGAATTCACTCCGCGTCTGCGTGACCCGGTGACCCTGCTGCCGGCCTTGGACGACTACCTCCACGATCTGCAGGCGCCGGTCGGCGCCAGGCTCTACGACCTGTTCATCGCGCGGCCCTTCGGCGTTCCGAACATCTGGACGTATTTCGGTACCGCCAATCTCGCGATTCTGCTTTTTGCCTGTGTCATAGGCTGGCCGGTAAGATTCGTCCCCGAGCTCTTGGCGCTCATCCTCCTCATCGTCGTCTTTGCTCTGTCCGAGCAGTTCCCCCTCGCCGAATGGGCTTATTATTGGCTCCCGGGGATGAACCTGTTTCGGCCGGCGGGTGCCACAATCGTCTTCGCCAAACCCCTCGCCATCCTGGCCGTTGCCACCGTGCTCGCCAGCCCGCGGCTGGTCGAGGCCGGCGCTCGCTTTGCCCTGCTGTTGCTCAGCCTGGCGGTGCTGATTTGCTCGATCTTCTTGCAAACCATAGCTTTGCCGCCGATTTACAACTGGGATTCTGCCGGATATGGCTGGGTCGCCATCGGCGCGACGCTCGTGTTGAGCGCGGCGCTCATCCTCTGCCGCGAGCGATATTGGCAGCGCTTCGCCCCCCTCGTGCTCGCCGTGATCGCGGCTGGCGAGACGGTGGTCTACCGCGCGGATTTCGAGGCGACATTTTACGCAGCACTCGATCCGGCACGAACGTCGATTGCGTTCGCGGATCTGCCTTTCGTCGAGTCGTGGTACCAAAGGCCGCGCCAATTGGTTTATCAGCCGACACGCGTTTCAGACGGCCGCTATCCCTACCTCAGGGCCCGCTTCGTGTTGAGCGGCTCGATCTATCATGGCTTGTGGGATTTCATCGGCATCGACCCCTGTATCCCAAACGCACGCTCCGACAGCTACGCGCGGGGGGTCGCCGAGTCTCTAAGGCGCCGTGGTGCGAGCGATCTCGAACTGACGGAGGGTCAACTCTTCGGATTGGGACCGGGGCAAATGCGCCGTTATTTCGGCCCTGCGGCGACGCCTCGATTGCATAGCCTGGGCGACGACTTCGATGCCGCCTTCGGCTGCCATCAGCCGAAGCTCACGATCAGCGATCAGAGCGGCACGGCACGCATGGTCCGCTTCACCGCCAATGAAGCGACCATCGCGGTAACCGCTCCTCACGGCGGCATCCTTACCTATCGCGACGCATGGACTCCCCAATGGCAAGCAGCCGTGGACGGCGCCCCGGCGGCACTCGAGCCCAACGCGGACGGCTTCAAGACGGTTTCATTGGCACCTGGCGAGCACCGGGTCGATCTCGTTTTCCGGCCGCTCGTCGGGGAGAGGCTGCTCTTCGCGCTTGCCGTCCTTCTGGCACTCGCCCTCGTGGCGTTGGCCGTGCTCGTTTTCGAGGGCGACCACGACCGGAAGGCACCAACGCCCTCCCCATGAAGCCCGCCGCCCGGGGCGGGCTTCTCGTGATGCGTGCTCACATCACCCCTTGCGACGCGCTGCCCTAAAGCCCGTCCGGCTGATAGAGCACGATCTTGCTGCCCTCCTGCTCGAAGTCGAAGGAAACCTGGAGGAGATGCTTGAGCCGCTCGCGCACGCGCGCTTGCTTGCCGGGCTCGACCAGGAACAGGATGAAGCCGCCTCCGCCGGCACCCAAGAGCTTGCCCCCTACGGCGCCCGCCGCACTCGCGGCATCGTAGATCTCGTCGATCGCGGGCGTGGTGACGGCCGAGGCCAACTCCCGCTTGAGCCGCCAGCTTTCGCCCATGAGCTTTCCCAGCTCGATGAGCGGCGTGCGCTCGTCGCGAATGATTTCCAACGAACGATCGACCATGCCCCGCAGAATGTCGAGCTGGCGAACGCGGCGCCCCAGGTTATCGATCTGCTGCTGGGCGATCACGGAGGCATCGCGCGGCAAGCCGGTGAAGAACATCATCATCGATCGGCGCAACTCCTCCCGCCGCTCGGCGGGGACGATGACCGGCATCACCTCGAACGTCCCGTCCGGCGCGAAGTCGATGCGATTGAAGCCGCCGTATGCGGCCCAGATCTGGTCCTGGCAACCGACCGCCTCCTTGAGCACGTCCTGCTCAACGTGAATGGCCTGTTGGCTCAACTCGAGCTTCGTCGCCATGTGGCCGCGCAGGGCATGCATGGCATTGAGCAGGCCCACCGTGAACGAGCTGCTCGAGCCCATTCCCGAGCGCGCGGGCAGGTCCGCGTCATGATGGATCTCGACCCCCTTCTCGACGCCGAGCTCGGAAAGCACGCCGCGTACGGCCGGATGCTGGATCTGCGGGATCTCGCGCACGAGCTCGACCTTGGAGTAGACGATGCGGTGCCGGTGCGGGAAAAACGGCGGCAGATAGCGCACGGTGATGTAGCAGTACTTGTTTATCGTCGTGCCGATCACGGCCCCGCCGTGCTCGCGGAACCACGGACGATAGTCGGTGCCGCCGCCAAAGAGGGAAATCCGGAAGGGCGTCCTGCTGATGATCATCGCCCGGAGCCGCCCGCGTCCGCTGGCGCCGCTTCCGGCGCCAGGCCGCCAAGCATCTCGGCCGCCCGAGCAAACGACTCCGGCGTCCCGATATCGATGAACCCGTAGCGCCCCGCGAGCGCCGCAAGCGAGCCTGCCGGCAGGCATTCGAAGACATCCCGCTCGAGGGAAACGGCCGTGCCGGCGGCGATCTCGTCCAGGAGACGTCGCGAAAGCAGATAGACCCCGGCGCTTATCATGGCCCTGCTGCGATGGCTCGCGTCCTTCTCGATGAAGCCCGCGATGCGCCCCGCCCCGTCGATCGCGACGCGGCCGTAGCGGCCGGCGTCCTCGACCTCCGTGCACAACAAAGTGCCGAGCGCCCCCGTTCTCCGGTGCCGCTCGACGAGATCGCAGAGATCGGCGTCCACGAAGCTGTCGCCATTCACCACCAGGACGGGATCGCTTGAGAGCCTGCTGCGCGCGAAGCGGATGGCGCCCGCCGTGCCGAGCGGGTAGGGCTCCACGACGCTTTCGAGCGCGAGACCCGACTTCTGCAGCCGTGCGAGATGACCGAGAACCGCCTCGGCACCGTAGCCGAGTGCCAAGACGATGCGCCGCGCGCCGAATCCCGCGAGCCAATCCAGGAGATGGTCGAGGAAGGGCCGGCCGGCGACGGGGGCGACCAGCTTCGGCCCGCCGGCCAGTGCCTCGCGCATGCGGAGCCCCAGACCACCCGCGAGCACGAGCACATCGAGCCGCGCGAGGCAGCTCGCACCTGGCGGCGTGCCGCTCATACTCCCCCTATACCTCCACACCCCGACGTCCCTGCCGCCGCGGCACGCATTAAAGGTTACCATAGACGGAGTTGCGAATCATCCGATAGCCCTTGATCAGCTCGCGGATGCCGTCGTCGAGCGAGAAGACGGACTTGAAGCCGGTGCGCTCGATCTTGGCGTTCGAAACGATATAGTCGCGCTTGTCGGGATCCTTGCCGACTGGGGCCTCGAGGTAGGCGAACGCCGGTATCTGCAGCTTGATGCGCTCGCAGAGCTCAAGTTTCGAGAGATTGGCGTCCGAAAGCCCGACGTTGTAAGGCTCACCCTTCATCGTCTCGAATTTGTCGATCGCATGGAGAAAGGCGCGCGCCACGTCCCGGATATGAAGATAGTTGCGCCGGAAATGCCCTTCGAAGAGCACCACGGCGCGATCGTGGACCGCGCGATAGACGAAATCGTTGACGAGAAGATCGATGCGCATGCGGGGCGACATGCCGAACACGGTCGCCAGCCTGAGGCTCACCGCATTGCCGTGCGCGAGTGCCAACTCCTCCGCCGCGACCTTGTCGCGCCCGTAAAGCGAGACGGGACGCAGCGGGGACTCTTCCGTGCAGTGCGTCTCCTTCTCGCCGACCCCGTAGCCGCTGTTGGTGGTGGGCAGGATGATGCGCTGCTCGCTGCTGAGCATCTTCACGAGCGTGGCGACGGCATCACGGTTGGTCGAGGTCGCCGCGAGCGGATCCTTCTCGCAGAGCGGGGCCCCCACCAGGGCCGCGAGCGGGATGACGAGATCGGCGCGCTCGACGAGCGGCCGCAGGACCTGGCTAAGCCGCGCATCGCCGTCAACGACCTCGAAGCTTGCAAGATGGCAGACCTGCGCGAGGCTGTTCTGGCGGTACATGAAATTATCGAGCACGGTGACCTTGTGGCCGGCCGCCAGAAGCTCCGGCACCAGGACCGAGCCGAGATAGCCGGCTCCGCCCGTCACCAGGACGTTAAGGCCGGACTTCGCGCGCGAGGGGGCCGCGGCGCTCATGCGCGCGCCGCGCGGTCGAGGACCTCACGCAGGCGAGCGATCTGCGCGGTGAGATCGAAGGGATGGTTGCCGACGAAGAAACCCTCGTCGTGGGCGAGGTTCGCGTTCGGCAACCCGTTCACGCACGCGTAGTCGTAGTGCCTGATCACGTCGTGGCGCGTGATGCAGCCGCCCGTGATCATGCGGTAGCCGATGTCGGCCTCCTTGAGCCGCGGCAGGATGTCCGCGCGCCGGATGCCGAGCTCGGGATTGGGGATGATGGTGAAGGAGAAGGCGGAGCTCTTGCCGTTCTCGCGCTGGATGATGAAGCGGTTGTCGCCGCCGAAGAGCTTGCGGAAATAGTCCCAGTTCCGCCGCCGCGCCGCGGTCATTGCCGGCAGCTTCTTGAGCTGCTCGATCCCGACGGCGCCGCCGATCTCGGTCGGACGCACGTTGTAGCCCGGCAGGATGAAGCGGTAAGCTTCGTAGAAATCGTCGGCGCGCTTCTCGTAGAGCTCGGAATCGGCGGGGAGGTCGCGGATCCAGCCGTGCGCGCGCATGGCGCGGCAGAGCTCGAAGAGCTCGCGCTCGTCCGTCGTCACCACCCCGCCCTCGACGGTCGAGATGTGGTGCGAATAGAAGAGGCTGAAGGTCGAGATGTGGCCGAAGGTCCCGGCCTTCCTGCCCGCCAGCTCGGCATCCATCGATTCGCAATTGTCCTCGATGAGGTAGAGCCCGTGGCGGTCTGCCGCGGCGCGCATGACGTCGAGGGCCGCCGGGTTGCCGAGGATGCTGACGCCTACGATTGCGCGCGTGCGCTCCCCGATCGCGCGCTCGAGCTGGCTCACGTCCATGTTGAGCGTCTCGAGCTCGATGTCGAGGATCTTGAGTCTGAGCCCGTATTGCTGCAGCGGATGGTAGGTCGTGGCCCACGACAGGGCGGGCACGATCACCTCGTCGCCGCGCGCGAGCGGGCGCTCCTTCTTGTAGCAGAGCGCCGCGACCGCGACGAGATTGGCGGAGGAGCCGGAATTGACCATGACGCCGTACTTGCGCCCGTGATAGGCGGCGAAGGCCTCTTCGAAACGCGCCACCTGCGGCCCCATGGTGAGACGGTCGGAGGCGATCACGCGCTGGATCGCCGCGATCTCCTCCGCACCCCAGGTGCCGGCCGCCAAATCGTAGAACATGGCCTCGCTCTGCTCCTCGCGCTGCCGCGAGGGCCCCCTCAGAAGGGCCCGCGGAAGGTCATTTGATAGGCAAGCTCGGCGTGCCTCTGATCGGGCCGCCAGGGAGTCGCATCGGGGCGCACCATGGCGTGGGCGACGTGCGCGATCTTGACCGGGTCGGGATAGAACTCCGCCTCAAGCGCGGGCGTGGTCGGGCAGGTGACCGGAGCATAGCCCATGCGGCGGGCCTTGAGCGCGCGGCCGTTCGCAGCACGCTCGACCACGGCGGCGACGATCTCGGCACTCGCCCCGCAACAGGTCCAGGCATTGTCGACGACGAGAAGTCGGCCGGTACGGCCGACCGACTGAACGATCGTCTCGATGTCGAGGGGGACGAGCGAGATCGGATCGATCACCTCGGCCGAGATGCCGACCTCGGCAAGAAGCTCGCGCGCCCTCAGGCACTCGACCAGCATGTTCGAGACGCCGACGATGGTGACGTCCCCGCCCGCGACGCACACACGCGCCTTGCCGAAGGGCACCTCGTAGGGCTCCTCGGGAACGAATGCGTCGGTGAAATAAAGCAAGCGGTGCTCGACGAAGATCACCGGATTGTCGTCGCGGATCGCCGCGGCCAGGCAGCCCTTCGCGTCGTGCGCGTTCGAGGGCGCCACCACCTTGAGCCCGGGCACGTGCATGAACATCGCATGCAGGCCTTGCGAGTGCTGCGCGCCCTGGCCCCAGGATTTGCCGATCATGCTGCGCACGACGAGCGGCACCTTGACCTGCCCGCCGTACATGTAGCGGCTCTTGGCCGCGATGTTGACGAGCTGGTTCATGCACAGCATGAGGAAATCCATGCGGATGTGCACGTGGATCGGCCGCATGCCCGCCATGGCGGCCCCGATCGCGACTCCCGCCATGGCGTCCTCGGAAAGCGGCGTGCTGAAGACGCGCTCGGCGCCGAACTCTTCCACGAGCCCGCGCGTCGAGCCCTGGATCGCCTTATGGTCGTCGACGTCGCAGCCGAAGACGAAGATGCTGGCATCGCGCCGCATCTCCTGTGCGACCGCCTCGGCGAGCGCATCCACGTAGTGCAAGACGCGCGCGTTGCTAGCCGGCGAAGACATCGGTGAAGAGCGTCTCCCGCTCGGGAAAGGGACTGTCCTCGGCAAAGGCGATCGCCTCCGCGATTTCGCGCTCGATGGCGGCATCGATGGCCGCGCGCCGGCCGGGCGCAAGCCGCACTCCGATGCGCTCGAGCTGATCATTCCTCTGCCATGGCGCGAGCTCGGCACGAGAGCGATAGCCCGCGTCATAATCCTCGTTGGGGCCGACGTGCTCGCGCCAGCGATAGGTGCGGCACTCGAGGAAATGCGGGCCCCCGTCGTGGCCGCGCATCTTGGCGACCGCGTCCGCGGCCTGCGCGCGGATGGCCAGCACGTCGCCGTCCTCGATGCGCGCGGCCGGGATGCCGTAGCTCGCGACCCGCTCGATGAGGCGCTCGGTCGCCCAGCGCTTGGCGACCGGCGTATGGATGGCATAGGCGTTGTTCTCGCAGACGAACAGCACCGGCAGCCGGTGCAGGGCCGCGAAATTGAGGCTTTCCGCGAAGACCCCCTCCTCGGTGGCGCCGTCGCCGAAGAAGGCCGCGACCACGCGCATCGATTTCATGCGCTTGAAGGCGAGCGCGTGGCCGACCGCAACGGGGATGGTGGTACCGACCACCGCCGAGGCGCCGAGCACGTTATGGCTCATGTCGATGAGATGCATCGAGCCGCCCTTCCCGCCGGTGAGCCCGGTCGCCTTGCCGTAGAGCTCTGCCATCATGCCCTTGAGCGAGCCGCCCTTGGCCAGGAGGGCGGCGTGGCCGCGGTAGGTGGGCGACACCACGTCGTCCGGACCGAGCGCCTCGCACACGCCGACCGCGACCGCCTCCTGGCCGATCGAGAGATGCACCGGGCTCTTGATCTTGTCGGAGGGATAGAGGCGCGCGATCTCCTCCTCCGCCCGCCGGATGAGGCGCAAGGAGCGGTAGATGCGCTGGAGATCGTCGCTGCTCGGCTCGCCTTCGAGGCGTGCGTTCAAGGTCAGCAACCTCATTTGTCGCGGCAGAATCGCCGCTTGCTGCGTGCTTCCGCGTGATTGAGCGCCAGAGCTTTACCGCAGTGCCCCTGCATAACCGCACGACGAGCGGAAATCAACCGCGGCTGCGGCACGGCTCGATTCCGCTATTCGCCGGGTGCCATGCCCCGACCTCCCTTGCCCCCGACAGACGGCAACACCCCTCAGGGTCCGCCATAACCTCAGGTCATTGCAAATGGTATGATGCCTGCTAATTATAATGGCGCGATAATAATTATGGCGCATCCTTTCAGCGTAGAATCCGTCTCGGTCGACTTTGGATGAAAAGCGGACCGAGTCGCTTGCTCGAGGAGGCGGTAGAACGTGGCCAGTGATATCATGACCATCCCCCGGGGCGTCGCTATTGTGAGCGCGCCCGTTTTTCCCGCGGACAAGGTGATGAAGGTCTCGCTCGTGGCGCTCACCTTGAACGAGGTGGAGGGGGTCAAGGCCATCCTTCCGCGCATCCGGCCGGAATGGTACGATCAGCTTGTCGTCGTCGACGGCGGCTCGACCGACGGCACCCTCGAATGGTGCCGCGAGCACGGCTATGAGGTCTTCGTCCAACGCCGGCCGGGGGTGCGCTTCGCCTATTTCGACGCCCTGCCCCGGTTCACGGGCGACATCATCCTGA
>DASPPM010000075.1:0-2479 GCA_035625535.1 Alphaproteobacteria bacterium | reverse complement strand
TCTGGAACAACGACATTCTCGCCAATCCCGGGGCGTACAGGATGTCGTCTCGCAGGAGCTGGAAGGGCGTGCGCGCGGCGCTCGGGCTCGACGGCCATGACCCTCACCCTCCCGGCCCTCGCGGGCCGGGCCCCTCCCTCTCCCGCTGGCGCGGGCGAGGGGCTTGGCGCCGTCGCCGTGATGTGTGAATCCGATAGCCCGTCGAGGGGGAGAGGGTCGCGCAGCCTTAGCGAGCGTAGCGAGCTTAGGCAAAGCTGGGTGAGGGGGCGATTCCACTTCGTCGGATATTGCTCTAGATTCCCCCCATGCACAAATATTTGACCTCGAGGTACTCCTCGATTCCGTACTTCGAGCCCTCGCGGCCGAGGCCGGATTCCTTGACGCCGCCGAAGGGGGCGATCTCGGTCGAGATGATGCCGGTGTTGATGCCGACCATGCCGTACTCGAGCGCCTCCGCCACGCGCCAGATGCGACCGATGTCGCGGCCGTAGAAATAGCTCGCGAGGCCGAACTCGGTGTCGTTCGCCATCTCGACCGCCTCCGCCTCGCTGTGGAAGCGGAAGAGCGGGGCCACGGGGCCGAAGGTCTCCTCGCGCGCGACCGCCATGGTGGGCTTCACGTCGGCGAGTATGGTCGGCTCGAAGAAGGTGCCGCCCTTGGGGTGGCGCTTGCCGCCCACCACGACGCGCGCGCCCTTCTTGAGCGCGTCCTCAATGTGCTGCTCGACCTTCTCGACCGCCTTCATGTCGATGAGCGGGCCCTGGGTGACGCCCGCCTCGAGGCCGTTGCCGACGCGTAGCCCGCTTACCGCCTGGGCGAGCTTGGCGGAGAACTCCTCGTAGACGGCGTCCTGCACGAGGAGGCGATTGGCGCAGACGCACGTCTGGCCGGTGTTGCGGTACTTCGACGCGATGGCACCCTCGACCGCGGCGTCGAGATCGGCATCGTCGAAGACGATGAAGGGCGCGTTGCCGCCGAGCTCGAGCGAGACCTTCTTGATGGTGCCCGCGCACTGCCCCATCAGGAGCTTGCCGATCTCGGTCGAGCCGGTGAAGGAGAGCTTGCGCACGATCGGGTTGGACGTCATCTCCTTGCCGATCTCGCTCGAGCTCCCGGTCAAGACGCTGAAGACGCCCTTGGGCACGCCCGCGCGCTCGGCGAGCTCGGCGAGTGCCAAGGCCGAGAAAGGCGTCTGGCTCGCCGGCTTCGCCACCATGGTGCAGCCTGCCGCGAGCGCCGGTCCCACCTTTCGCGTGATCATGGCGGAGGGGAAGTTCCACGGTGTGATCGAGGCCGTCACCCCCACCGGTTGCTTGATCACGACGATGCGCTTGTCCGCCTGGTGCTGCGGAATGGTGTCGCCGTAGATGCGCTTGCACTCCTCGGCGAACCATTCGATGAAGGAGGCGGCGTAGACGATCTCGCCCTTGGATTCCGCAAGCGGCTTGCCCTGCTCGGCGGTCATGAGCCGGGCGAGGTCTTCCTGGTTCTCCAGCATGAGGTCGGCCCACTTGCGCATCACCTTGGCGCGCTCCTTCGCGGTCTTGGCGCGCCAGGCGGGAAGCGCCCGCTCGGAGGCCTCGATCGCGCGCCGCGTCTCGTCCGTCCCCATGCGGGGGACGGTGCCGAGGATCTCGCCCGTGGCCGGATTGTTGACCTTGATCACAGCGCCGCCGTCGGCATCGATCCAGGCGCCGTCGATGTAGCATTTCTGCCGGAACAGGCTCTTGTCCTTGAGCTGCATGGCGCTCCTCCCTGGGAAAATTTGGGCGGATTTCGCGGCAGTATAGGCGCCCGGCCCCGCCTTGTTAACAGGGCGAGCCATGCGCCTGGCCCACAGCACCCACGCCTTAATCGACGATGAAGACCTTGGCCCCGCCCGCCGTCGAGACAAGGTGGAAGCCGTCGCCGTCGGCGACCTGGAAGCTGGTGCCGGCCGGGCTCTCGAAGCGGCGCCCGTCCTTGAGCTCGGTCGTGAGGGCCCCCTCCAGCACCAGCACGACATGGCCGCGCTCGCACCAATGGTCGGCGCGATAGCCCGGCGAGAACTCGACCATGCGGAGGCGGAGGTTGCCCGCCTCGACCATGCGCGTGCTTGCCTCGCCGCTTGCGCCCTTGGCCGTGCTCGCGGGCAGCCGCGCCCAGTCGGTGACGAGGAAGGGCACGTTCTCGATCTTCATAACAACACCTCAGCGAATTCCGGCGCGCATGAAGCTTTGCACGAACTGGCGCTGGAAGAGAAGAAAGGCGACGAGGAGAGGGGCCGAGGATAAGAGCGTCGCCGCGGTGATGATCGACCAGTCGATGCCCTGATCGGTCGCGGCGAAGACCGAGAGGCCGACGGTCACGGGCCGCGTCGTCACCGAATTGGTGATGATGAGCGGCCAGAGGAAGTTGTTCCAGTGGTAGCTCACCGAGACGAGGCCATAGGCGATGTAGACGGGCTTGGCCAGGGGCACGTAGACCCGCCACAGGAGCT
>DASPPM010000074.1:0-2757 GCA_035625535.1 Alphaproteobacteria bacterium | reverse complement strand
ATGATACAGAGGGGCTGCTGCGGCGGATTGAGCTGGATCAACAGCCGCCGGCGAGGACCGCTTGCGGACCCGACTTCGGGCCGCAGACGGGGCAGCCCGGGCAACCGTCAGTTCCTGTCGCCCCGGCGGCGCCATTTTTGGCGTCATCGCCCGCCGTGAGGCGTTACCTCAGCGCGCCGCGGCATCGCGGATGCGCGAGAACAACCGGAGGGCTATCCCGTCATGGGCAAGATCAAGAGTGCCGCCATCGCCGCGCTGGTCCTGCTGCCGCTCGGCTTCGGCATGGCCGGCTGCATCAGCAGCAGCAGCCCGCCGCCGCCGCCCAGCACCACGATCATCGTGCCGAGCGGCGCCACCGCCGTCTGCGCGGACGGGACGGCGCCGCCCTGCCGGTAGAGCCTTCGAGGCGCTGCTCGCGGCCAGCCTAGCCACGCCGACGCTCGCCGCGCGCCAGTGGCGGGCGGGGCGGGGTTCCTCTAAATCAGGCAGCGGTGCGACGGCGCAACACCTGTACCCTTCTTCTGCCGGTCTCGGTTGTAGACTGGTTCTTGCCGGATCGGCCTGCCGAGAGCCGCCACGCGACACTGTGCCTTGAGCACCTGGTGAGGACCGGCGCCTCGGCAGGTCGGTCGCGACGGAAGTCCAGTGGGAGGTTGCGCCTCTCGAGCGCCAGTACAGGTATCGATGCTCGTCGCGGCTCGATCCGGTTGCTTCATCGGGAGGATCGGAGCCATGGATCACAGTATTCGATGGTGGTGCGGCGTCGACTGGGCGTCGCAGAAGCATCACGCCTATCTGCTTGATGCAGCAGGGAGCCGCCTGGGCGAGCGCGACGTTGCGCATGGCGGCGCCGGGCTCGCCGAGCTGTGCGACTGGCTGGTCGAGAAGACGGGCGGTGCGCCGGGGGAGATCGCCATCGCGATCGAGACGTCCTCCGGCCCGGTGGTCGAGACGCTGCTGGAGCGCAGCTTTCAAGTCTTCAGCCTCAATCCCAAGCAGCTCGATCGCTTCCGCGATCGCTTCAGCGTTGCCGGCGCCAAGGATGACAGCCGCGATGCTCGGGTCCTCGGCGACGCGCTGCGCACCGACCCGCGCGCGTTCCGCAGGATCAGCCTCGAAGACCCCGTGGTCATCGAGTTGCGCGAGTGGTCGCGCTTGCGCGACGACCTCACGGCGGAACGCAATCGCCTGGGCAATCGACTGCGCGAGCAGCTTTGGCGCTACTATCCCCAGGCTCTTCAGGTCGCCGGCGACGATCTCACCGCAGCGTGGTTCCTGGCGCTGTGGCAGCAGGCGCCGACACCAGCCAAGGCGGCTAAGCTGCGCCGGTCGGTGATCGAGCGGATCCTGACGGCGCATCGTATCCGCCGCTGGGAGGCGGCGCAGCTGCTCGACGTTCTGAGCCAGAAGCCGCTGGCGGTAGCGCCGGGCACGGCCGAAGCCGCGAGTGCCCACATTCGCCTGCTGCTGCCGCGCCTTCGCCTGATAAGCGACCAGCTCAAGGCGGCGGATCGCCATCTCGACGAGCTCTGCGCCAGGCTTGAGGCGCCGGCGGAGGACGAGCCGGGGCAGGCTTGCGAGCACCGCGACGTGACGATCCTGCGTTCCTTGCCGGGAGTCGGAAGGACTGTCGCCGCCGCGATGCTCGCCGAGGCGCCAGGGCCTCTGCGCGAACGAGACTACCACGCCCTGCGGGCGCTGTCCGGCCAGGCGCCGGTCACCCGCCGCAGCGGCAAGTCCTGTTTCGTCCTGCGGCGCTATGCCTGCAACAAGCGCTTGGCTCGGGCCGTCTATCATTGGTCGCGCGTCGCCGTGCAACACGATCCCCTCAGCCGAGAGCGTTATGCCGCACTGCGCCAGCGCGGCCACAGCCATGGCCGCGCGCTGCGCGGTGTCGGTGATCGCCTGCTCTTGGTGGCATGCACCCTGCTCAAGCGCGGCGTCCTCTTTGATCCCGACTACAAGACCGCGCACGGCGCTGCCGCAGCATGACATATCCCTTTGTTCGACCGAACGCGCCCATCCCTTCGTCCCGACCTGCCAGCACCGCAGCGCCGCGCGCAAGTCCTGTCCAGGATGCCGCTTTGCGGCACCGGCGAAGCCGGCGCGGCGCGTCCTGGACAGGGCGAGCACGGCGCTACAATCCGTGCCCACGGGACGATCGAGCGCGCTCCTTGCGGGGTTACCGCCCCGCACATCGTCCTTGACCATTGGTGGGAGGTCCTCACCCTCCCCATCGCTCTGGCGAGCGATGGGTCCCCTCCCTCTCCCCGCTTCGCGCGGAGAGGGAAACATGACCGCTCCTGCCTGTCAGAAACTAGCCTCATCACTCCTTGCGCAATTTGCGCAGGTGCTCGCCCGGTCGAGGATCAGTTCTACGGCGATCGCATCGGCGGCGTGAAGGATCCCTTCGGCTACGTCTGGTACTGCGCGACGCGCCAGGAGGATCTCTCGGTCGCGGAGCTGCGCCGCCGCTCGGAGGAGCACCTGCGCAAAGCGCGCAAGGAGTGATGAGGCAGTTCGAAGATGCCTGGCGTCACGCAGGGTTAATGGAATCCCTCTCCGCCCGCTTGCGGGGGGAGAGGGGGGCGAGCGAAGCGAGCGGGTGAGGTGGGTGTCGATGGCGGACGCAATCGCGCTGCGTGAAGACACCTGTACCCTTCTTCTGCCGGTCTCGGTTGTAGACTGGTTCTTGCCGGATCGGCCTGCCGAGAGCCGCCACGCGACACTGTGCCTTGAGCACCTGGTGAGGACCGG
>DASPPM010000073.1:0-3880 GCA_035625535.1 Alphaproteobacteria bacterium | reverse complement strand
GATCGCCATCAGCCCGGGCACCACCGCCTCGGGGTTGCCGTCCTTGACCGTCCGCACCTCGCCGTGCCGGTTGGCCGGCACCCCACCCATGTTGTAGTGCACGGTCGGCAGCACCGGGATCGGCTCGCGCGTCACGTCGACGCCGGCGAAGATGCGCGCGAGGTCCGAGATGCCGGGCAGACGCTCGTGCAGCACCTTGGGGTCGAGATGCTCGAGATGAAGCATGAGGTAATCCCGATTCGGGCCGCAGCCGCGCCCCTCGCGCATCTCGATCGTCATGGCGCGGCTCACCACGTCGCGGCTGGCGAGGTCCTTGGCGTGCGGCGCGTAGCGCTCCATGAAGCGCTCGCCCTCGGAGTTGGTGAGATAGCCGCCTTCGCCGCGCGCGCCCTCGGTGATGAGGCAGCCGGCGCCGTAGATGCCGGTCGGGTGGAACTGCACGAACTCCATGTCCTCGAGCGGCAACCCGGCGCGCAGCACCATGGCGTTGCCGTCGCCCGTGCAGGTGTGGGCCGAGGTGCAGGAGAAGTAGACGCGGCCCGCCCCGCCCGTGGCGAGGATGGTGAGGGCGGCGTTGAAGCGGTGGAGCGTGCCGTCGTCCAGGTTCCAGGCGACGACGCCGCGGCAGCCGCCGTCCTCGTCCATGATGAGGTCGATCGCGAAATACTCGATGAAGAACTCGGCCCTCCGCTTGAGCGCCTGGCCGTAAAGCGTGTGGAGGATGGCGTGGCCGGTGCGGTCGGCCGCGGCACAGGTGCGATGGGCCGTGCCCTCGCCGAACTCCGTCGTCATGCCGCCGAAGGGGCGTTGATAGATCTTGCCCTCGGGCGTGCGCGAGAAGGGCACGCCGTAGTGCTCGAGCTCGATCACCGCCGGGACCGCCTCGCGGCACATGTATTCGATGGCGTCCTGGTCGCCGAGCCAGTCGGAACCCTTGACCGTGTCGTACATGTGCCAGCGCCAATCGTCCGGGCCCATGTTGCCGAGGGCGGCGCTGATGCCGCCTTGCGCCGCGACCGTGTGGCTGCGCGTGGGGAAGACCTTGCTGATGCAGGCCGTCTTCAGTCCCTTCTCGGCGATGCCGAGGGTGGCCCTCAGCCCGGCGCCGCCGGCGCCGACCACCACCACGTCGTAGTCATGGTCGATGAGCTCGTATGCCTGTGCCATCAGCCGATCACTCCGAAGGCAACCCGCACGATCCCGAAGATGCTGCCGGCCGCGAGCAGCACCGCCGCGAACTTGACGATGAGGATGGCCGCCAGCTTCGTTCTCTCGTTATGGACGTAGTCCTCGATCACCACCTGGACGCCGAGCTGGCCGTGGTGGAAGGTGGCGATCACGAGAAGGATCATCAGCACGGCGTTCCTCGACCGCGCGAACCAGTTGACCACGCTCGTGTGGTCGGCACCGGTGAGCGCCACCATCGAATAGACGAACCACAGCGTGAGCGGCACGAGCGCCACTGCGGTAAGGCGCTGCATCCACCAATGCTCCACCCCTCCCTTGGCGGAGCCGAGGCCGCGCACGCGGCCGAGCGGGGTGCGCATGCCGCTCATCCGTGCCCTCCCAGCATGACGTAGCCGATCGACCAGGCGACGAGCGTCAAGACCGTCGAAGCGGCGAGCACGAACCAGCCGCTCGCGTAGGTGCTCTCGAGCTCGTAGCCCCAGCCCGCGTCCCACGAGAGATGGCGAATGCCATTGGCCAAATGGTAGAAAAGCGCCCACGTCCAGCCGAAGAGAAAGAGCCGCCCGAGGACCGAGGCGATGAAGTGCTGGAAGAGCGCAAAGGAGGCCGGGCCGCGCACGAGGGCGGCGATCCACCAGACGAGGAGAAAGGCGCCCGCCACAAGCGCGAGGCCGGTCGCCCTATGGGTGATCGAGAGCAGCGAGGTCAGCTGCGGCCGATAGATCTGCAAATGAGGTGAGAGCGGCCTGTTCCGAGCGGTCATGAGCGCGCCTACATGGGCATGGTCGGCGAGCCGAGCACGGTTGCGCCCGGTCGCGTGCGGGCGAGGGGACGCCCGCTCGATCGTCCGCAAGCTTTCTAGGCCGCCGCACCGCCTAAGTCAATCTTCCGCGCCGCAGCAAAAGCGCATGGCGGCCACGCACCGACCGAAGTTCCCCGCACAAATCCAAGACAAGCAAGGGCCTCGGCCGCGGCGCGCCTGCCGAGACCGCGTCTTTTGTGGATAAGACAGTGGAAAACTTCTGGCGGACCTGTGAGGAAAATCTCGATTTATTCACAAGATTTTTGACGATTATTTGTTTTTCTTGTTGCCGCTCGGGAAGACGCTCTGCACTATACTTGACGGTGCTGAGGTCACCGCAGCGGCGCCCGATCTTAGAGTCTCGAGCGAAGCGCCTTGGCGCGGGCTCGGGGGTTGAGACCGCGGTTCCGCAGCGGACGCGGCGACGCTTTCGCAAGAAAGCGGGGCACCCTCTCGCGTGAGCCGATCCGCAAGGCTCGGTCCCACGCGGATGAGGGTGCCGACGTGCCGGAACGAGGATCTGACGCCGGCCCCACGGCGCCCCTAGGGCATGCCGGGGGGCAGGCGGCTAGGGGGGCCGCCTCCTCGCCCGGGAGTCTCGGTTTCCTTCGCTTGGACGGGGCGTGCGCGCGAGCGCGAGCTTCCGTCGGGAGCGGTTCGCGTGACGGTGACGTGCCGCGGGCTCGGGTTCTGCTCCGCCCAGGGCAGGCCCGGCCCTCAAGCTTCGCCGCTGCTCGCGCTTCTCCCTGAGGCGCGCGCGCGTCGACGGCGGCGCGGCCGCAGGCCTTCCAGCACGGGGTCCGCCCAGGCCCCGGCGGCGTCGGGAGTGTCCCGCCCGGACACGCAGCGTAAGTGCAGCTTACGCTCCCGACGCCGCCTTCTTCTCAGGCGAAAGGCTTGCGGCAGCGGGACCCTCCCGGCCGGACATCGAGTGTAAGTGCCTGAATAACATGACATTGAATTTTGAGGCCTCGACTCGCTCAATAGTTTCTGTGGATAAATATGTGGAGAATTTGTGGAAGCCTTGTGCGGAATTGACAAATCTACTCACAGATATTTTCAAACGAAAGGCGTTTTTTCATTGAACGTGCCTTTGAAAGAGATAGGCTTTAGGCGGCACGAGAGAGTGTCGAAGCGAGTAAGCCCAAGCGGAACCATCCGAGGCCCTTCGGGACTTCGGGCGGCGGGCAAGAGGACGAAAGCTTCGGGGCGATGCGGTCCTTCGGGGCGGCACCGCCCGGCCTTGTGGGCGGGACTCTTCGGAGCACCGCCCTCAGGCGGGAGGTCAAACTCCCGGTTGGCCGGCTCTTTTCCCGGATCGGCGTCGGCGGCCTTCGGGCCATCGGGGCCGTCACGGGGGGCCGCGAGACCTTTCGGGGCCTTGCGGTCTTAGGCGCGAAAATTCTCCCGCAAGGGAGGAGGGACGCGACAGGAGGAACCGGACGCGGCCGACGAGTGGGCTTTTCGCTGGCGATCCCCCGCGAGGGGGATACGGCTCCTCGCTCCGGCGGGGCGCCCCTTCACGGGGGCGTACCTGAGGAGGGAGACGGCCGGAAGCCGGGTCGCTTTCCCGCGCCATGGGGCTTCGGCCCTAGAGGCGTCAGGAGTGTCCCGCCCGGACACGTAGCGTGGGTTCTCGCTTACGCTCCTGACGCCTCGCTTTATTTGGGGGCTTCGCTCCCGAGACCGCCGCGGATGCGCCGCCACGCCTCCGCGGCGACTCGTTTCGGGTCGGCGAAATCCGCGTGATCAGCCGCGGCGCGGGAGCAGCACCGTGTAGTCGAGCTCGAGCACGACTGCGGGGTCGAACTTCCCTTGCGCGTCCTTGTCGGGAAAATCACCGGCGCGCCGGTCCTTGGTGGCGAGCGTGCGCAGGCGAAGCGCGCCGAG
>DASPPM010000072.1:0-6584 GCA_035625535.1 Alphaproteobacteria bacterium | reverse complement strand
CGGCTCGACTATCTTCCATCCGACCTCGACCTGCCGTATGGGCACGGACCCGCTCGCGGTCGTGGACCACCGCTTGAAGCTGCGCGGGCTCGATGGCTTGCGCGTGGTCGACGCCTCGGTGATGCCCTCCGTCACCTCCGGCAACACCAATGCCGCCGTGATCGCCATCGCCGAGAAGGCGAGCGAGCTCATCCTCGCGGAGCGGCGCTGAAGGCGGCGCCGGCAAGGAGCGCGCTTCGGCGCGCCGGCGCTGCCCCGCCTCACAGCGCGACGAGGGGGATGCGCAAGGCTTCCGCCGCGGCCAGCAAGCGCTCGTCATAGCTCGCGAGCTCGATCGACTGTCCCCGCCCTCGCAGGAACTCGATCGAGGCGAGATGGAGTGCGTCCAGCGTGCGCACCGGGAGCGGAAACGGCTCGAGCGCCCGTCCGAGCACGGGAGGTGCGAGCTCGAGCAGCGCCACCCCGCCGATGAGCGCCCGCACGTTGTCGCCATGCGATTGCTCGAGCCCGCGCGCGTGAACCCGCGTCCACACCTCGTATTCGAGGAGACGGCTCGAGATCAGCGGCGCCTGCCAAAGAGATGCGGGTGGGGCGCGATCCTCCGTCAAGAGGTGGGCCAGCGCAACCGAGCTATCGAGATAGATCACCGGTCATCCCGGTCTTGCCGCAGTTCCCGCATGAGCTCGCGGAAGCGCATGATCGGCTTGCGCGGGGGTGGCCCGCCACCGGCCACGGCGGGTGGCGTCAGCCAGCCCGCGCGCACCGCCTCGGCCAAGAGCGCGTCGGCGAGAAGCGGGCTGCGCCCGGCCTGCGGCGGCACGATCTCCGCCACCACGCGGTCGCGGTCGGTGACCAGCACGATCTCGCCGCCCGCGGCAAGGCGGATATATTCGCTGAGCCTGTTCTTGAGTATCTTGAGTCCGACGGAGCGCATGGATAGAATGGTAGCTACCGGAAGCTACCTTTGTCAACCATGGCAAGGGCGCGTGGCGGCGAGGTGTCGATCGGAAGCGCACGGCCACGAGGTCAGCGAATAATCCCGAGCACGACACATACGATGATCGAGCAGGACCCGGTCCGCGTCAGCGCTGCCGTCCTCGATTTTCTCGACGCGCCGTGACGGCGGCACGGCGGCGCCATCCGGCGACAGAAGGCCGCCGTCGAAGGCCGCGCCCGCCTGCTTGCGGCAAACGGCTGGCACGTCAAAGGGCGGAATGGTACGGCCGGTCATGGTCGCGCGCTCCTTGTTGCGGACATCCTCGCCTGAGGACCTCCCCTTCCCCGCTGCTCGGGTTTGGCGTACCGTGAGCGCCGACCCCGGACGTCGAGATTAACGCTCGGTGGAATGGCCGGGACAAGCGTCGGAGCATGCTGCGATTCATGACGACTTGGAGGCCGCTCGATCTGGGCCTGGAGTGCCCGCGCAGGGTGGGCGGGATTATGACGCAGACCACCAAACAGGGAGGGAGGAAATCCATGTTGCGTAAACTCGTGATTGGCGCGCTCGGCGCGGCGGCTCTCTTGTTCTCGACGACGGCATTCGCGCAAGGTACGGCGGCAGAGGCCAAGGCCATGCTCGAAAAGGCGGTTGCCGCCGTGAAAGCAGACAAGGCGAAGGCGCTGGACACGTTCAACAAGGGAGAAGGCGGATTCCTGAAAGGCGACCTCTATCCATTTTGCTCTAATGTCAGCGACGACATGATCGTTGCCGTCGGCAACCCTAATGCAAAGCAATTGATTGGCAAGGACGCCAGGACCCTAAAGGACGCCAACGGCAAGGCGTACGGCCTGGAAATGTACGGCGCGGCGCAGAAGCCGGAAGGTCAAATCACGGTGGTCGACTACATGTTTCCAAAGCCGGGCGCCGACAAGACGCCGGTTCAGAAGGAAAGCTTTCTAACCAGGGTCGGCGATCTGATCTGCGGCGTCGGCTATTACAAGTAGATCGTTCCAGAATCGACGATCTTGTGGCGCGCCGGACGGCGGTGCCCCACAGACCTTTATTTGCTCGCGTGAGCAGACCGGGTCGCATGTCCTGCATTCCGCCCGTGCGGTCGGCGGCCGGGTCAAATGACCGCTCCGGGTCGAGGGTGGCGCTACTCGCATGTCTGCGCGAAGTCGGGTTCACGAAGGTTGGGCACGGGACCCGGAGGCCGCCTTGCGGCTCCTCGCGTCGGCTCAGCCAGAGCTCAAGTTATCTTCAACCGAGACGCGTGTGCAGCCCGGGGCGGAAGCCCGATCGCAAGCGGGAGGTCCAATCATGATTGAGCGCAGACCGTTTGCCGAGCTGGGCGGCGCCGAGCACGGTTGGCTCAAGACCAAGCACCATTTCTCCTTTGCCGGCTACTACGACCCCAAACGTATGGGCTGGGGCGATCTCCGGGTGTGGAACGACGACGAGATCGCCGCCGGCTCCGGCTTTCCGCCCCATCCCCATGCCGACATGGAGATCATCACCTATGTCCGCGAGGGGGCGATCACCCACAAGGATTCGCTGGGAAACAGCGGCCGCACTGAGGCCGGCGACGTCCAGGTGATGTCGGCGGGGTCGGGGGTGCGCCACTCCGAGTA
This sequence comes from Alphaproteobacteria bacterium, assembly GCA_035625535.1. Taxonomy (GTDB): domain Bacteria; phylum Pseudomonadota; class Alphaproteobacteria; order JACZXZ01; family JACZXZ01; genus DASPPM01. The sequence continues at coordinate 4,013 of DASPPM010000072.1, read as the reverse complement.
CAACCTCGAAGACGCGACCACCCGCATCTTCCAAATCTGGATCGAGCCGAGCACGCGCGGCGGCAAGCCCTCCTGGGGCGCCAAGCCGTTTCCCAAGGCCGAGCGCTCGGGCCGCTTCGTCGCCCTTGCGAGCGGCTTCGCCGATGACGGCGAGGCGCTGCCGATCCGCGCCGAAGCGCGCGTGCTCGGCGCAACCGTGAAGGCCGGCGAGCGCGTGAGCGTGGCGCTCGATCCCAAGCGGCACGCCTATCTCGTACCCGCCACGGGCACGATCGAGGCCGGCGGGGTGCGCATCGAGAGCCGCGACGGCGCCGCGATCACCGGGCTCGTCAGCCTCGAGATCGTGGGGCTCGAGGACTCCGAAGTCGTGCTGGTGGACGCCGCCTAGAAGGCAAAGGCCGGCCGCAACGCATCGCCGCCGCGCCAGCTCATGCGGAGCCGCCGAACGCCTTCTCGAGAATCGTGTGCGCGCGCTCGACCGCTTTCTGCGGCAGGGTATGGCGCGGCGGGAAATCGGGCCCCGGCCGCGTCGCGTCGATGATCATCTTGGCCGTCATCCCGGCCCGGTTCGAGGGGTCGAGGATGGCGCCCATGGCGTTCCTTATGACGTCGATATCCTCGTCCGCCTGCATGCGCGTCGCCATCGCCCATAGGACCTCGCGGTCGTCGCGAATATCGACGTCGTCATCCACGACGACGACGAGCTTGAGGCTCAGATCGTCGCCGAAGGCGACGGCGGCGGCGTTCCGGGCCTGGCCGGGCGCCGGCTTGCGGAGTGCGATATAGGCGTGGAGCCGGCAGGTCCCCGACTTGGGATAGGAGACCGCGACCGTGTTGGGGAAATGCTGGCGCAGCGTGCGCAGGAGGCGCGCCTCCGAGGGGACCGCAAGCAGGCCCGTGTGCTCGTCCGAGATTCCCGGCACGATGTCCTGATAGAGCGCATCCTTGCGATGGCAGATGGCCGACACCTCGACGACGTGCTCGGTCGAGCGCGCGGAGGCGTAGCCGGTGAACTCCGCGAACGGCCCCTCGGGCTCGCGCTTCTTCGCAAGGATGCGGCCCTCCAGCACGATCTCGGCCTCGGCCGGCACCTCGATCGGTATGCTCACTGCGCGCGTGATCGCGAGCGGGGCGCTCATGAGGCCGCCCGTGACCGCGTACTCGTCGCTTGTGATGGGCCCTTTCCAGAGGGCCCCGAACGTGAAGGCCGGATGCGCCCCGATCACGATCGCGACCGGCAAATCCTCGCCGCGCTCCTCGGCGCGTTGCATGTAGTTCCACAGGTGGCGCCGGCTGTGCAGGCTGGTGCCGAGCCGCGTCTTGCCCTTGAGCTGCATGCGATGGAAGCTCGTGTTGCGCACGCCGCTGTCCGGGTCCTTGGCGACGAGGATGGCGTTCGTGATGTAGGGCCCGGCATCCTCGGCGAAGTGCCGCATGATGGGGAGGAGTGCGAGGTCCAGCTTCTTCCCCGTCACCACCACGTCATGGACGGGGCCGCTCTTGCGCAAGACGGGCGGAATCGTGCGGTCGTTGCGCGCCGCCCACTCCTCGATCAGGCGATCCTCGGGAACGCCGAGCGCCAAGGCATAGCGCCGGCGCGCGCCGAAGAGATTGGTCACCACCGGAAAGGGCGAGCTGCCCACCTTCTCGAAGAAGAGGACCGGCGCTCGGCCGAGCCGCTCCATCTCCATCACGCTCGCCGTCACGTCATAGTCGAGGTTGACCCGCTCGCGCACCCGGACGATGCCCTCCGGGTCGTCGGCCGCGACGCGCGCGAGGAAGCTTCTCAAGGTGAATTCTCGGGAACGGGGTGCCATGGCCTCTCCTCGGCTCAGCGGTTGGGTGCGCGCTTAGGTGCCGTCAGCCCTCATCCTACTCTCGCCTTGAGCCGGCGCTCGTAGCTCTGCGCAAGCAGGCTCAACGGAAAGATCAGCAGGAAATAGAAGGCGCCGACCGCGGTGAAGAACTCGAAATAGCGGTAAGTTTGTGCGCTCACGATGCTCGCCTGATAGACGAGCTCGGCGACCCCGATCGCGGAAGCCAGGCCCGAGACCTTGACGATGAGGGTCACGAGCCCGATGAAGGCGGGGATCATCAGGCGGAGCGCCTGGGGCATGATCACGCGTGCCCACACCCAGAAGGCCGGGAGGCCGAGCGCCTTTGCCGCCTCGCTCTGACCGCGCGGCACCGCAAGAATCCCGGCCCGGAAAATCTCGGCAAGAAAGGCGCCGGCGTAGAGCGACATCGAGGCCGCCGCCGACTCGAAGGAGGAGAGCCGGGTCGCGAGGATGAGCGGGCCGCAGTAGTAGATCCAGAACATCACGACCATCTCGGGGATGCCCCGCATCACCGCGACATAGCCGACGGCGAGCCAGCACAGAAGGCCGCGGCCCATGAGCTTGCCGAGGCAGGCGATGAGGCCGAGCGCGGTCCCGAGCGCGAGCGAGACCAGCACGAGGAGAAGGGTGAGCCTAAAGCCGCGCGCGAGCTCGGGCAGATGTTGGATGACGATGTTGGTGTCGAAATGCATGGGCTCAGCTGGGCGTTCGCGTGGCGATCTCGAGCCATCCCGCGAGACGGCCGACGGCGAGATTGAGGAGAAGATAGAGCACGCCGACCGCCGTCATGACCTCGATCGGCTTGAAGCTGTAGTCGCTGATCTTGGTCGCGACCGTCATCAGCTCGCCGACCTGGAGAAGGCCCAGGAGCGCGCTGCCGTTCAGGAAGCTCAGTGCCAGATTGGCGAAGGCCGGGATCATGATCTTGAGCGCCTGGGGCAGCACCACGTCGAGCCACAGCGCGCGGGCCGGGAGCCCGAGCGCGCGGCCCGCCTCGAACTGGCCCTTGGCGACCGCCTGGATGCCCGCGCGGGCGATGTCGGCGAGATAAGCGCTCGACTGCAGCGTCAAGGCGAGGAAGCCGCTCTCGAGCGAGGTGGTGGAGATTCCGGTCAGCGCCGGCAGGCTGAAGTGGACCCAGAAAAGCTGCACGATGAGCGGCGTGTTGCGCCACAGCTCGACATAGGCGACGACGAGCCAGCGCAAGGGGCCGATCGGGAGCTGCAGCAGAACGGCGATCGCAACGCCGACCAGGAGCCCGACCACGAGCGAGGTCGCGGTGATGAGGACCGTCGTTATGGCACCCCGCAGGAGCGGCTGCCAATATTCGACGAGCACGTGGAAATCGAGTCCGCGGACGAATTTCCAATCGACCGTCGCATAGACGCCATAGATGATCGTCAAGCCGACGACGAGCGAGAGGACGCTCGTCCGGTCGAAGCGCGCCTCCAAGCGCGCGCCCGCGGCCGGCGAGGCGAGAGCCATGGCCGCGCGCTCCCCTTCGTCACGCGCGGGCGCGCCGCCTCACCCTGATGCCGAGAGCCACTTGTCCGAGAGCTCCTTGAGCTTGTCCGTGCGCTCGAGCTGGTCGAGGAAGACGTTGAGATATTGTTGGAAATGGTATTCCCCGCGCGGCAGCATGAAGGCGAACGGCGTGGGGTCGAGCAGTTTGTCGCCGAGCGGCCGGAGCTTGAGGTTGGCGTTCTGCCTGAGGAAGATCAGGCTGCCGACGTAGCCGGCGAAGGCGGCGTCGACCCTCCCGGCCGCCACCTCGAGGAGATGGGGCTGCGTCGCGTCCGAGGTGAGCGTCTTGATGGTGGCGTGCTTGAAGAAGCGCTTCGCGTAGTCGTCCTCGGCGGTGCCCGCCCGCGTCGCGATGGTAACGCCCTCCTTGTCGATGTCGGCATAGCTCTTCGCCGTCGATGCCTGGGGCACGAAGATCGTCTTGGTCTCGGCCGCGAACGGGCGCGTGAAGAGCACCTGCTCGGCGCGTGCCGGCGTGATGTAGGTCGCCGCGATCGAGAGATCGCACTTCTGCGTGGCGAGGCTCGGAATGAGCGTCGAGAAGCTCACGTCGACGTGCTCGAGCTTGACGCCGAGCGTCTTGGCGAGCTCGACCGCGAGATCGACGTCGAGCCCTTCCCATTCGCTCGTCTTGGGGTTCTTCACGTTATA
>DASPPM010000071.1:0-4479 GCA_035625535.1 Alphaproteobacteria bacterium | reverse complement strand
CCCGTTGATTTGGAAGCAGCCCCCTCACCCTACCCTCTCCCCCTCGGAGGGGGAGAGGGTTGCGTAGGCTTAGCGAGACGAAGTCGAGCTTAGCCGGAGCTGGGTGAGGGGGTGATTCCGCGCCATCGGAACATGCTTTAGGGCCGAAGGGCTGGATTGCTTCGCCTCCTGCCTTCGCCGAAGCGAAGCCGCTTCGGCTTCGCGCAGGCAGGTCGGCTCGCAATGACGACGATGTCATTGCGAGGAGGCAAAGCCGACGAAGCAATCCAGACCGCGCTTGGGCCGCTCGCCTTACCCCGCTCCGTGGCCAAGCAAGATGATCTGCGGGAAGAAGAGATAGAACGCCACGCCGATCAGCATCAGATAGCCGAGGAGGAAGAAGGTCCAGCCCATGTTGTGGCGGATGACCTCACCCTCGTTGCGTACGAAGCGGCTCGTCGACACGCCCACGCTCGCGGTCTGGGGTGCGATCGGCTTGCCGATCTCCGCCCCCACGGAGTTGAGCGTCGGCAGCAGGATCACCGGGAAGCCGAGCAGCTTGCCGACCGTCATCTGGAAGAAGCCGAACATGGCGTTCGTCGAGGTGTTGCTGCCCGAGAGCGCCACCCCGATCCAACCGAGCAGCGGTGCCACGATGATGAACCATACGCCGATCTTGGAGAAGCCGTTCGCGAGCGAGGCCGCCATGCCCGAGAAATTGAACACGAAGGCAAGGCCGAAGATGAATACGCCCACGAGGCAGGCGCCCCACATCTGATGGTAGGTGCGCTTGAGCACGTCGCGAAGTTGCGCACCTGAGAGCCGCAGGATCACCGCCACCACGATGAAAGATACCATGATGGCAGTGCCGCCGATCCCCGGCGCCCAGTTGAAGCCGGCCGTGACCTTGGCGCCCGGATTGATGGAAGATCCGGCGATCGCCGCGAGCTTGAAGGGGACATAGGCCGGAATGGGCGACCACGGCCCGGTCCATGCCACCACGATCACGATCAGCACGAGGAAGGGCAGCCAAGCCTGGAACAGCTCGCCCCCGCTGAGCCCGTGCTCGCCGCCGGCAAGCTTTGCCTGATCCGCCGCCGAGACGGGCTTGCCGCCGTAGCCAAGCACGTTCGCGGGATGCCACACCTTGAGCAGGATCAGAAGCGCCACGAAGCAGGTGATGCCGCCAGCCACGTCGGGCACGTAGGGCCCGAGGTAGGCCGCGACCGGCAGCTGGCCCGCGATATAGCCGAGCGAGCCGACGATGGCGAGCGGCCAAGCCTCCCACATGCCCTGGCGACCGGCCACGAGGTAGAGCAGCACCCAGGGCGGCAAGAGCGCGAGGACCGCCACGACGTGGCCGACCGAGCTTGAAAGGGTCAAGAGCGGCAGGCCGGTGACGGCGGCAAGGGCGATGATGGGAGCACCGAGCGCGCCGTAGGAGACGGGCGCGTTGTTGGCAATGGCGGCAACGCGGATGGCGTCGATGTCCGGAATGCCGAGCGAGATGAGGATCGGCGCCACGAAGGCCCAGGGATAGCCGAAACCGACGAGGCCCTCGAGCAGCGCGCCGAAGGCCCAGGCGAAGAGCATCGTCTGCACGCGCACGTCGGCGGTACCTTGGGCGATGAGCCAGCGGCGGAACTTGTCGAACACGCCGGTGACGACGAGCGTGTTGAAGAGCATGACGCCCCACCACGTGATCCAATCGACCGCCCAGATGCCCGTGAGCGAGCCATAGACGTAAGCCCGCGCGCCGTCGCCGAACGGCATCCCCCACACCACGACACCCAGCGCGAAAGTGATGAGCGAGCCGATCAGCACGGCCAGCCAAGCCGACATGCGGAATCCGGCAAGCAAGAGGAGCAGGAGCACCACGGGAACGAGCGCCACCAACCACGTGATCAGCACGTTCCCCGTCGGATCGAGGACTTGATTGAACATCGCCACCCTCCCAAGCGCGCTGTTCTTGCTTCTTGCCGAGGGTCCGGCGCGCGCCCAGCCGGCAGCCACTCGGTAGCCATCGCCCATCGCGTGTCCAATGGGCCTATATACCACGGACTTAGCCTACTCAGGAACGCAAAACCACACAGTGTAAGGAGTCGAATTGACTGGCGCGGGTTCGGCGGAGGCTCTGAAGGGCCGCTCGCCCGGCAGGGCATCCGCCCGCGGTACGAAGGCGCTCAGGGGGTCTGCTGCTGATAGCCCTGCTGCGCGTAATCCTGGGCGCAGCCCTCGACGTTGTCGATCATGCTGGCGATGAGCACGCCGGTCGAGCATTCGGCGACTTGGCCGGTCGCGGGCTGGCGCAGCACGATCATGGTCGGGCTGCAGGCGGCCAGGCCCCAGCAAAGGAGGACAAGACAGAAGAGAGGGCGCATGCTGTGCTCCTCTGCAGGCAAGTCAATGTCGCGTCCGCCGCGGCAATCGAATATCATCGTAGCACAGTCGCGCGGGTGCGCGCGCCCGAAATGCGGCACCCCTTTGCCCTTCGCGAGCGCGTGTCCGCGGTGCGGCCTCGCGCTCCGCGGATTTGTTCGCAAGGGCAAGCGGCTGGAAGGAGGACCGCCATGGCTGCCGTCGCGCGTCTTGCTTATCTCGGTTTCGAAGTGAGCCAGCCCGATGCGTGGCTCCGCTTCGCCACCGGCGTGCTCGGCCTGGAGGCAGGCCCCCCCGCCCAGGACGGGGCCCTGCCGCTCCGCCTCGACGATTATGCCCAGCGCATCCGCCTCCATGAGGGCAAGTCGGACGATGTCGCCTACATCGGTTGGGAGACGGCGGATGGAGGCGAGCTCGCGGCCCTCATTCTTCGTCTCAAGCGGGCCGGCGTCGAGGTGAGGCCGGGCACGCCCGCGGAGATCGAGGCCCGCAAGGTCGACGCGCTCGCGGTGACGAAGGATCCCAACGGCATCCGCGTCGAGCTGGCGCAGGGGCCGAAGCGCGGCGACAGACCCTTCCGCTCGCCGGCCATGAGCTCGGGCTTCGTGACCGGCGAGGAGGGCATGGGCCACGTCTTCCTCTTCGTCGACGACAGCGAGAAGACGGACGCCTTCTACCGCGAGCTCCTCGGCCTCAAGCTCAGCGACTATATCGACGCCAAGCTCGGCGCCGTCGCCATGCATGCGGTGTTTCTCCACGCCAATCCGCGCCACCACTCGCTCGCCTTCACCAAGGCGCCGATGCGCAGGCGGCTCGGCCATTTCATGCTCGAGGTGAACGCGGTGGACGACGTAGGCGCTGCCTACGACCGCTGCCAGGACGCGGGCGTGCCGATCCGCTACGGCCTCGGCCGCCACCCGAACGACCGCATGATCTCGTTCTACGGGGTGACGCCGTCCGGCTTCGCCTTCGAGCTCGGTTGGGGCGGACGCAAGGTCGAGGAGGCGTCCTGGCAGATCAAGACCTACTACAACATCAGCGATTGGGGTCACCGCCCCATGGCCGGAGCTCAGCAGCACTGATAGGAACGTCGCCATCGTGCCGCTGCGGCGCATCTGCGCCGGCGATGCGATAGGGGAGAGGGCGGGTGAAGTTCTCGATCGCCGTCAACATGGAACGATACGAGCCGGGGCGGGACATGCGCGAGGCCGCGGCGGAGGCCTTGGCCCTCGTCAGGCTCGCGGACCGAGGCGGCTTCGAGATCGCGTGGGCGGCCGAGCATCACACGATCGAGCTCACGGTGGCACCCAACCCGTTCCTGATCCTCTCCCACTGGGCGGCGCATACGCGACGCATCCGGCTCGGCACTGCCGTCGTCGTGGCGCCCTACTGGCACCCCATCAGGCTCGCGGGCGAGGCGGCCCTCTTCGATCTCCTGAGCGGCGGGCGGCTCGAGTTCGGCATCGCGCGCGGCGCCTTTCAGTACGAGTTCGACCGCATGGCCGGAGGCATCGAGCAGCAGAAGGGGGTGGCCTATTTGAAGGAGATGCTGCCGGCGCTCAAGGCGCTGTGGCAAGGCGACTATGAGCACCGGGGCGAGCTCTGGTCCTTTCCCAAGGCGACATCCGTGCCGAAGCCGCTGCAGAAGCCGCACCCGCCGATCTGGGTGGCGGCGCGCGATCCCGGGACCTTCGAGTGGGCCGTCGAGAGCGGGGCCAATATCATGGCGACACCCCTCTCGCGCCCGCATTCCGAGGTGGCGGTGCTCGGGCAGCGCTTCGCCACGACGCTTGTCAACTATCCCGGCCGGCCGCGCCCGCGCTTTCTCATGCTGCGCCGCACCTGCGTCTACGAGCGGCCCGAGGATGGGCGGGTTCCGATCGAGGCCTCGATCAAATACGGACGCCACTTCGAGACCCTGTTCCGCAACATCGGCGGCGTGGTGAACGGCTTTCCCGAGCCGGCCGATTTCGAGCAGCTGACCAACCGCAGCGACTACCAACCGGCCGCGATCCGCGACAGCATGGTGTTCGGGACGCCCGCGGAAGTGGTCGCCAAGCTCAGGGAATACGAGGCTGCGGGCGTCGATCAGTTCTGCTACGGCGCCTCCTTCGGGCTGCC
>DASPPM010000070.1:0-9708 GCA_035625535.1 Alphaproteobacteria bacterium | reverse complement strand
ACATCGAGCAGCAGCTGCAGATGGGTGCGCACGGGCCGCGGCGCCTCCACATCATCCTGGTGGCGGAGGGAAGCGGTGGTGAAGCCCAAGGCTGACGCGCAACACCGCCCCAGGCTCAAAGAGGCCGACCTCGAGCTCTGGGCGCACGTCACCCGCGACACGCGGCCGCTGCCGCGGAAGAAGCGGTTGTCCGCGAGGCACCCCGCCGGTGACGTGAGCGAAAGGCCGGAAGAAGCAAGTGGCACTCCGCCAACGCCACGGCATAGAGCGCATGGTGCCGCTCCGGCTCGGCTGCCTGAGCTTTCGCTCGATGCGGCGCCCGGGCTCGACGCGAGGAGCGCCGAGCGGCTGCGGCGCGGAGAGCTGCCGATCGAGGCACGCCTCGATCTCCATGGCCATAGCCAGGCGGAGGCGCAGGAGGCACTTCTCGCCTTCGTCGCGCGCGCCTGGCGCGAGCGCCGGCGCACGCTCCTCGTCATCACCGGCAAGGGGCGGCGCGGCGAGGGTGACGGCATCCTGCGCGCTGCCGTGCCGCGCTGGCTCAATGCGGAGCCGCTCAGGAGGCACCTTCTGGCTTTTGCCCGCGCCCAGCCCAAGGATGGGGGCTCAGGCGCCCTCTACCTCCTCTTGCGCCGCCAGCGCTGAGGCGCGTCCCGGCATGACGCCCTTCGGCGAGCGGGTGCGGGCCTTGCGGCATAAGCGCGGCGTCACCTTGCGCGAGATGGCGGCAGCACTCCAGCTCTCGGCGGCCTATCTCTCCGCCCTCGAGCACGGCCGGCGCGGCCGGCCGAGCGACGGGCTCGTGCATCAGGTCTGCGGCTATTTCGGGCTCTTCTGGGACGATGCCGAGGAGCTCAGGCGCCTGGCGCGGCTCTCGCACCCGCGCGTGACGGTGGATACCGCCGGCCTCTCGCCCGCCAAGACCGAGCTCGCCAACCTCTTGGCCGAGCGCATCCGCGCGCTTGCGGAGCCTCAAGTCAAGGAGGCGCTGCGCCTCTTGAGGCCGGCTGGGCGGCGGAAGTCGAGCTAGCCGCCGCGCGCTCCGCACGTGCAGGTCTCTTGCTGTTCTTTTCTCCTTTCCGCGCAATAGGCCTTCAGCCTTCAAATCCGGATCTATAACAGTCACTTTTTATCGCCCGATTGGTCGAAATTTTCTTCCGGAAATAGCCGCCGGTAGCTTCCCGCAGCACGCTTTCATTCAAGAGCCCTCGCCAGCCTACTTTTCGGGCGGGATTACAGGCCGCAAGAAGCTTCGCTCTTCGGCGAGGATGAAGCGCTGCTCTTGCGCAAAGCCGAAATTGGCGATGCCCTCAGGGTCGGCTTTGAGGCGCGCCCGGTAGGCCTCGTACGCCGCCAGATCGGCAAACGAGATCAGCCCGTAGGCGATGTTGTTCGAACCTTCGTGCGGCATCCAATATCCGATCAGATCACCCCCGCATTTCGGAATGATCGTGAGCCAGCGGCGCGCATACTCCTCGAAAGCCGCCGTTTTGAAGGGATCGAGCTGGTAACGGATGAACACGGTAATCGGCATGTCGCTCTCCAGTCTCTGGCCGGTTGGATTCGCCAAGCGGCCGTCGCATACCGATGGCAGCGGGTGCCGGGCTTGCAGGCCGCAGACGCTCGCAACCTGGCAGGCTCGCTCGGCCTTGTCGCCTGCGATCGCTTCGGACGAATCCGAAGTGTGGCGTGGTGACCAACGGCGGCACCTGCGCTAAGCTCAAGGGCATGTCCGCGGCTCCCTCGCTTGCCGAGATCGCGGCGCTCGTCGGCAATCCGGCGCGCGCCAACGTGCTCACGGCGCTCCTCGACGGCCGTGCCCTCACGGCGACGGAGCTTGCTTTTGCCGCCCATGTCTCGCCGCAGACGACGAGCGGCCATCTCGCCAATCTGACGGAAGCGCGGCTCTTGGTCCGCGAAAGGCAGGGCCGGCATTCCTATTACCGGCTGGCCTCTCCCCTGATCGGCCGAATGCTCGAGGGGATCATGGCGGTCGCGGCGGACGGCGCTCAGCAGCGCCGGCCGCGGTGGAGAGGCGACGAGGCACTGCGCACGGCGCGGACCTGCTACGACCATCTTGCCGGAAGGCTCGGCGTGGCGCTCGCTGACGCGCTCGTTCAGCGCCGCCGCATCGTCCTTGCCGAGGATGGAGGGCAAGTGACGGCGCGAGGCGTGCGCTTCCTCGACGAGTTCGGCATCGATCTCGCGGCGATCGAGCGGCGGCGGCGCGCCTTCTGCCGACCCTGCCTCGACTGGAGCGAGCGGCGCCCGCACCTTGCCGGCTCGCTCGGTGCGGCGCTCGCGACGCGCTGCTTCGAGCTCGGCTGGATCGAGCGGCTGCGGCAGAGCCGCGCCGTTGCGATCTCGCCAATCGGACAACGCGGCTTCGCCCAGGCGTTCGGTATCGCGCCGCTCTGAGCCGAGCGCAGGAGAGGACCGAAGTTTCACCCTCCCGTCCTCGGTTGGCCCGCAGCTTGGCGATTATCGGCCCTGCTTCCCAGCCTGGGCGGCGCCGTCCCTCACCCTTCCCATCGCTCTCGCGACGGGCCCCTTCCCTCTCCCGCAAAGCGGGAGAGGGTGGCCGCGAAGCGGCCGGGTGAGGGGTCGCTCCGCCTAGAGGATGAACTTCGAGAGGTCTGCGTTCTTGGCGAGGTCGCCCACGTGCTTCTGCACATAGGCGGCGTCGATGGTGATGGCGAGCCCGGGCTGGTCCGTCGCGGTGAAGCTGATCTCGTCCAAGAGGCGCTCCATCACGGTATGAAGGCGCCGGGCGCCGATGTCCTCGACGCCGCGATTGACCTCGGCCGCGAGATCGGCGATCGCCGCGATCGCGTTGTCGTCGAAGTCGAGCTTGACCTCCTCGGTCGCGAGCAGCGCCTTGTACTGCTTGATGAGGCTGTTCTCCGGCTCGGTCAGGATGCGGATGAAGTCGTCGCGGTTGAGCGCCTTGAGCTCGACGCGGATGGGGAGGCGCCCCTGGAGCTCGGGCAGGAGGTCCGAGGGCTTCGCCAGATGGAAGGCGCCAGACGCGATGAAGAGCACGTGATCGCTCTTGACGGCGCCGTGCTTGGTCGCAACCGTGGTGCCCTCGATGAGCGGCAGGAGGTCGCGCTGCACGCCCTCGCGGCTCACGTCGGCGCCGATGCGCTCGGAGCGCACGGTGATCTTGTCGATCTCGTCGAGGAAGACGATGCCGTTCTGCTCGGCCGCCTGGATCGCCTCGCGCACGAGCTTCTCCTGGTCGAGGAGCTTGTCGCTCTCCTCGGCGAGCAGCACCTCGTGGGACTCGGCGACGGTCATGCGCCGGGGCCGCGTGCTGCCGCCGAAGGCCTTGCCCAGCACCTCGTTGAGATTGATCATGCCCATCTGGGCGCCGGGCATGCCGGGAATCTCGAAGGTCGGCAGCTGGCCGAGGCTTTGGCCCTGCACCTGGATCTCGATCTCCTTGTCGTCGAGCTGGCCCTCGCGCAGCATCTTGCGGAACTTCTGGCGCGTGTCCTGGCCGGCGTTCTGACCGACGAGCGCGTCGAGCACGCGCTCCTCCGCGCTGAGCTCGGCGCGCGCCGCCACCTCCTTGCGCTTGCGCTCGCGCGTCAGCGCTATCGAGATCTCGACGAGGTCGCGCATGATCGACTCGACGTCGCGGCCGACGTAGCCGATCTCGGTGAACTTCGTCGCCTCGACCTTGAGGAAGGGCGCCTGCGCCAGGCGCGCGAGCCGCCGCGCGATCTCGGTCTTGCCGCAGCCGGTCGGGCCGATCATCAGGATGTTCTTAGGCAGCACCTCCTCGCGCAGCTCGTCGGTGAGCTGCTGGCGGCGCCAGCGGTTGCGCAAGGCGACCGCGACCGCGCGCTTCGCCTCCCCTTGGCCGACGATGTAGCGGTCGAGCTCGGAGACGATCTCGCGCGGCGTCAAGCTGGCGCTTTGCGATGCCGGGAGCGGCCGGTTCATAGGGCCTCGATGACGATGTTGGTGTTGGTGTAGATGCAGATGCCCGCGGCGATCTCGATCGCGCGCCTGGCGATCGTCTCGGCGTCCGCGTCCTCCCGGTCGAGAAGCGCGCGCGCGGCGGCGAGCGCGTAAGGCCCGCCCGAGCCGATGCCGATCAAGCCGTCCTCGGGCTCGAGCACGTCGCCGTTGCCCGAGAGGATGAGCGAGGTCCTGGCGTCGGCCACCGCCATCATGGCCTCGAGCCGGCGCAGGTAGCGGTCGGTGCGCCAGTCCTTGGCGAGCTCGACGCAAGCGCGGGTGAGCTGGTTCGGATGCTTCTCAAGCTTGCCTTCGAGGCGCTCGAAAAGCGTGAAGGCGTCCGCCGTGGCGCCCGCGAAGCCGCCGATCACCGAGCCGTCGCCGAGGCGGCGCACCTTGCGCGCATTGGACTTGATCACCGTCTGGCCGAAGCTCACCTGGCCGTCGCCGGCAATGACCACGCGCCCCCCCTTGCGCACGCAAAGGATGGTGGTGCCGTGCCATAGGCTCGTCTCGTTTTCGGCCATGGGTCCTCGGTAGAAGCTAGGATGCCGGGATGTCGCGCGAAACGCTCGGGCGGTCGCTCTCCATTTGGGGAACGGCGGGGCCGCGGTCAAGGGCCGGCGGGCCCGACCCCCGGCACCCGCCCCGGCGGGCGGCTATTCGCGCGTGAGCTCCAGCGTGAAGCGGTAGGGCGACTGCTCGGTGCCGGCGATGATCTCGTTGTCGCCGGCTTTGAGGATGGCGATGTTGCCCGCCGCCTTGGAGCCGATACGCATGCCGTTCACCACCGTGCCGAGGTGGCTGCCGCAGTCACGCACCACGAGGCCGCGGCGGCTCTCCTCGATGACGAAATGCCGGCGCGACAGGTTGAACGGCTTGAAGTCCTCGAACGTCAGGTCGTTGTCCTCGGTCGGCGGCGGCTCGCCCTTGACCGAGTTGCGTCCCACCCGGAAGGGGAGCGAGGTCAGCTCGACGCCTTCCGGCCGCATCAGCTGCTCGAGGTACTCGCTCCCCGGCAGCAGCCGGAGCTTGACGCCCGGGCCGACGGCTGCCGCCGCTCCTGGGTCTTCCTCGTCCGCCTCATGGGCGGCGTGCAGCGGCTCCGCCTTGAGCGCCTCCTCTTCCTCGGCATGGAGGCGGGAGAGCAGCGTCTTCAGCACCGGCCGCGCCAGGTCGGACTGCTGGTTGATGGCGTCGAGGAAGCCCATGCGGCTGATCGCGCGCACCGTCACCCGGTCGAGCGCCTTGGCCGTGACCGAGCGGCGCTGGTCGAGGACGACGCCCATCTCGCCGAAGATGTCGCCTTCACCGAGCACGGTGACCTGGCGCGCCTCACCGTCCTCGGTCTTGAGGATCTCGACCCTCCCCGACTTTATGATGTAGGCGAAATCGCTCTTGTCGCCTTCGCGATATATAACGTCCCCGGGCGCGAATTGGCGCTCGGCCATGGGCGTCCTCCGCATGGTGGCCCGTCTGCCTTAACCGATTCGGCCGAGCCCCGTCAAATCTTCCGTGGCTGGGCGCGCGCTCGTACTGGCGAGGTGCGGAGCTTCCTGCTAAAAGGGCGCCGTTCTCCCGAGCGTGCTGAGGAGCAGGCCATGCGCCAGGCGACCGTCGAGCGCAAGACGCGCGAGACCGAGATCACGGCCACCGTCAATCTCGACGGCACGGGCCGCTATGAGGTCGCGACCGGGATCGGCTTTCTCGACCATATGCTCGAGCAGCTCTCCCGCCACAGCCTGATCGACCTCAAGCTCAAGGCCAAGGGCGACCTCCATATCGACAACCACCACACCACCGAGGACAGCGGCATCGTGATCGGCCAGGCGGTTGCCAAGGCGCTCGGCGAGCGCAAGGGCATCGCGCGCTATGGAGCGGCCCTCATCCCCATGGACGAGACCTTGACGCGCGTGGCGCTCGATGTCTCCAACCGGCCCTATCTCATCTGGAAGGTGACCTTCACGCGCCACAAGCTCGGCACATTCGATACCGAGCTCTTCAAGGAGTGGTTCCAGGCCTTCGCCCAGCACGCGGGGGTCACGCTCCATATCGAGAACCTCTACGGCGAGAATAGCCACCATATCGTCGAATCCTGTTTCAAGGGGCTGGCGCGCGCCTTGCGCGCGGCGATCGAGATCGATCCGCGCCAGAAGCGAGCGGTGCCCTCGACCAAGGGCCGGCTGTAAGCGCATCGAGGACGCGGATTGTACTGTCCTCCTGCCGGCCGCTCCCCTCGAAGGAGACGAATGAGCCGGCTATTTGAACTTTCGCCCCTTGGAAGGTTAGTTGATGCACACATCTTTGTGCCGGCGCCGATCACGCTAAGCCCCTCTCCCGCTTGCGGGAGAGGGAGGGACCCATTGCGCAGCAATGGGAGGGTGAGGGACAGCTCTGACATCAGGCAATCCCTCACCCTTCCCATCCCTCCGGGATGGGCCCCTTCCCTCTCCCGCTTGCGGGAGAGGGATGTCTTGCCTTCTCCCGTCGGCTCGGGAGACGGACTTATCGCGATTGGCGGCGGCGCGACGATGCATGCATCAAGTAGTCTCCATGCGACACTGTTGGGGTGAACCCTCAAATGAGCGTCGTCGTCATCGATTACGGCTCCGGCAACTTGCGCTCGGCCGCCAAGGCGGTCGAGCGCGCGGCGAGCGAGAGCTCCTCGCGGCTCGAGGTGCGCGTGGTCTCGGAGGCGCGCGCCGTGCTGGCGGCCGAGCGCATCGTGCTACCGGGCCAGGGCGCCTTCGGCGATTGCGCGGCGGGCGTGCGCAAGCTGCCGGGCCTGCGCGAGGCGCTCGAGGAGGTCGTGATCCGCAAGGGCCGGCCCTTCCTCGGCATCTGCGTCGGCATGCAGCTGATGGCGAGCCGCGGGCTCGAGCACGGCACGCACGAGGGCTTCGGCTGGGTGCCGGGTGAGGTGGCGCGCTTGGCGCCCGGCGATCCCGGCCTCAAGATCCCGCACATGGGCTGGAACGATCTCGTCGTCGAGCGCGCCGATCATCCGGTGCTCGCGGGCTTGCCGAGCGGCACCGACGTTTACTTCGTGCACAGCTATGCCATGCGCTGCAGCGACCCCGCCCACGTGCTTGCGCAGGTGGAGTACGGCGCTCTGCTGCCGGCCGTGATCGGGCGCGACAACATGGTCGGCACCCAGTTCCACCCGGACAAGAGCCAAGCGGCGGGACTGCGCCTCATCGCCAATTTCCTCGCCTGGCGCCCGTGAGCGCCGAGGGCGTGCCGTGATCCTCTTTCCCGCCATCGACCTCAAGGACGGAGCCTGCGTGCGGCTCCTGCGCGGGAAGAGGGAGGATGCGACCCTCTACAACGCCGATCCCGCGGCCCAGGCGCGCGCCTTCGCCGCGGCCGGCAGCGCGTGGCTCCACATCGTCGATCTCGACGGCGCCTTCGCCGGTCGGCCGAGAAACGCCGACGCGGTGCGCGCCATCCGCGCCGCCGTCTCGATCCCGCTCCAGCTCGGCGGCGGCATCCGCGACATGCGCACGATCGAGGCCTGGCTCGCGGCCGGGGTCGAGCGCGTCATCCTCGGCACGGCGGCACTCGTCAATCCAACGCTCGTGCGCGAGGCCGCCAAGGCCTTTCCCGGCCGCATCGCTGTCGCGATCGATGCGCGCCAAGGCAAGGTCGCGAGCGACGGCTGGGTCAAGACCTCGGAGACGAGCGCCGCGGCATTGGCGCTCGCCTTCGAGGACGCGGGCCTGGCCGCGATCGTCTATACCGACATCGAGCGCGACGGTGCGCTCGAAGGCCCCAATGTGGAGGCGACGGCGGCGCTTGCGAGACGGCTCTCGACACCGGTGATCGCCTCGGGCGGTGTGGCCTCGCTCGCCGACCTTGAAGCGCTCAAGGCGCACGAGAGCGACGGCATCGCCGGTGTCATCGCCGGGCGCGCGCTCTATGATGGAAGGCTCGAGCTCGGCGCCGCCCTTCGTCTTCTCGCCGCCTGAGTGTGGGAGCCGGCATGCTCAAGGTCCGCCTCATCCCCTGCCTCGACGTGAAGGACGGCCGCGTCGTCAAGGGCGTCAATTTCATCGACCTGCGCGATGCCGGCGATCCGGTCGAGCAGGCGCGGCTCTACGACCGCGAGGGCGCGGACGAGCTCTGCTTCCTCGACATCACCGCGAGCCACGAGCGGCGCGACACGCTTTACGACGTGGTCCAGGCGACGGCCGAGCAGTGCTTCATGCCGCTCACCGTGGGCGGCGGGGTGCGCAGCACGGACGACATCCGCAAGCTCCTTTTGGCGGGGGCCGACAAGGCCTCGATCAACACCGCCGCCGTCGAGCGGCCCGAGCTCGTGCGCGAGGCGGCGCAGAAGTTCGGCAGCCAGTGCATCGTCGTCGCCGTCGATGCCAAGCACGCGGGTGCTGGCCGCTTCGAGGTCTTCACCCACGGCGGCCGCCGCCCGACCGGGCTCGATGCGCTCGGCTGGGCCCAGCGCATGGTCGAGTACGGTGCGGGGGAGCTCCTGCTCACCTCGATGGACCGCGACGGCACGCGCCAGGGCTTCGACCTCGCGCTTACGCGCGCGGTCGCCGACCGCGTGAGCGTGCCCGTGATCGCCTCGGGCGGCGCGGGCGCGCTCGATCACCTGGTGGAGGGAGTCAAGGAGGGCCATGCCTCGGCGCTTCTGGCCGCCTCGATCTTCCACTTCGGCGAATTTTCCATCCTTGAGGCCAAGACCTATCTCAGGCAGCACGGCATCCCCGTGCGGGAGAGTGCTTCCGCCTGAGCAGCAGCCCCGGCCGCGGCGTGACCCGCGAGGGAAATTCTGCTAGGGAGGAATCGTCCGGGCGGATGGGCCGGAAGGAGCCAGCCATGAGCACGAGCGTCGACGCCGCCATCCTAGAGCGCCTCTTCGCCATCATCGAGGGCCGCAAGGGTGCCGATCCCTCGGTCTCGCGCACTGCCCATCTCTTCCACCGCGGCATTCCGAAGATCGCGCAGAAGGTGGGCGAGGAGGCGGTCGAGGCCGCGATCGCGGCGGTCGAGGGAAAACGCGCGGAGCTCGTGGCCGAGAGTGCCGATCTCCTCTATCACCTTCTCGTGCTGTGGTCGGCGATGGGGCTCAAGCCCGAGGACATCTACGCCGAGCTCGCGCGCCGCGAGGGCACCTCGGGCATCGAGGAGAAGAGCTCGCGCGCGAGCAGGGGCTGAGGTGCTGGCTGCCGCGGCCGCCACCGGAGAGGGCGCATGGCCTACGACGACAACAACGTGTTCGCCCGCATCTTGCGCGGCGAGCTCCCCTGCAAGAAGGTCTATGAGGACGAGCACGTGCTCGCCTTCCACGACATCCGGCCGCAGACGCCGGTGCATATCCTGGTCATCCCCAAGGGGCGCTACGCCTCCCTCGACGACTTCTCGGCAAAGGCCAGCGACGGCGAGATCGCAGCTCTCTTCCGCGTCGTGGGCCGGCTCGCGCGCGAGGCCGGCGTCGCCGAGAGCGGCTACCGCTTCCTCGCCAACAATGGCCCAGATGCCAACCAGGAGGTGCCGCACCTCCATGTCCACATCTTCGGCGGCAAGAACCTCGGCCGCATGATCAAGCCGGCGGACAAGTGAGGCGGCGCGCGGCGACGCTTCTCTAACGGCCGAGCGCGAGCCTCCGATAGCTGAGCGCCTCGGCGATGTGGAGGCGGCGCACGCGCTCGGCCCCCTCGAGGTCGGCGAGCGTGCGCGCCACGCGCAAGACCCGGTGGTAGCCGCGCGCCGAGAGCT
>DASPPM010000069.1:0-7494 GCA_035625535.1 Alphaproteobacteria bacterium | reverse complement strand
CCCTCACCCTACCCTCTCCCCCTGAAGGGGGAGAGGGAATTATTAGCGTGGCAAGGACGTTTTCCCTCGCCCCCTTCACGGGGAGAGGGAAGGGGCCCATCTCGCAGAGATGGGAAGGGTGAGGGGATGCGTCACGCAAGCGTTTGTCGATGCTACCCTGCCATCATCTGGCGCAGCTGGCGGTTGGCGACCGCGAGCATGGCGAGGTCGGGCTGGCCCGCGCTTTTGATGTCGGCGAGCACGCCTTGCGCGCGCTCGACCATGGTGCGGTGCGCCTGGGCCCAGGCATCGACGGCGCCGTCCGCGGCCGCGCCGGCGCCGGCTTGGGCGAGCACGTCCGTCACGAGGTCGCTCTGGTGCGCGTAGAGATCGTCGACGATGGCGGCGACCGCGAGCTTATGCCAATGGCCGTCGACCGCGAGCCCCTCGGCGGCCGCTCGCAACCAGTCGAAGCCGAAGCGCGCGCCGATGGCGAAATAGATGCGACCCACCTCCTCGACCGAGACGGCACCCCCTTGCGCCGCGCGCACGATGTCGCAGCCGGAGGCGAGGAAGTCGAGGCCCGCCACGGGCCGCGCGAGCTCGAGCGGAACGCCCGACTCCGTGAAGTGCGCCACCTTCTTGTCGAAGACGGCGCGGTCCTCGGGTGCGAGGATCTCATCGATGCGCGCCCACAGGCGCGCGATTCCGGGCTTATAGTCCGCGATGAAGCCGTTCACGTCGAGCGGCTGGCGGCCGTGCATCAGGAACCAGCGCGCCACGCGCTCAAGCGCCAGGCGCAGCTCGACCATCATGGCGGTCTGCACCGGTGCCGCGACCTTGTTGTCGAGCGCCTCGATGCCCTGCCACAGCGCCGAGAGGCCGAAGGCCTCGCGCGCGATGGTGTAGGCGCGCGCCACGTCCGCCTCCGCCATGCCGCACTTCTCCATGAGCGTGCTCACGAAGGTGGCGCCGCCCCGGTTGACGATGCTGTTGGTGACCGTGGTCGCGATGATCTCGCGCCGCAAGCTGTGCCGCTCGATCGCGGCGCGATAGCCTTCGCGCAAGGGGCGCGGGAAGTAGCGCACCAGGTCCTCGACAAGCGTCGGGTCGTCGGGCAGGTCGCTCGGCAAGAGCCGGTCGTAAAGCTCGAGCTTGGCGTAGGCCATGAGCGTCGCGAGCTCGGGCCGCGTGAGGCCCTTGCCCGCACTCGCCCTGGCGTTGAGCGCCTTGTCCTCCGGCAGGAACTCGATGGCGCGGTTGAGCCGTCCGCTGCGCTCGAGCCGGCGGATGAGGAGGAGCTGGTCGTCGAGGAGTGCTGTCCCCTCGGCCTCGGCGACGGTGAGCGCCTGCGGCTGCTGGTAATTGTCCTCGAGCACGTGGGCAGCCACCTCGTCCTCGATCGAGTGGAGGAGTTGATCGCGCTGCTTCATGGTCATGTCGCCGCGCGAGACCACGTCGCCGAGGAGGATCTTGAGGTTCACCTCATGGTCGGAGGTGGAAACCCCTGCCGAATTGTCGATCGCGTCCGTGTTGAGGCGCCCGCCGGCAAGCGCAAAGGCGATGCGGCCGCGCTGGGTGATGCCGAGGTTCGCCCCTTCGCCGATCACCTTGGCCTTGAGCTCCTCCGCATCGACCCTCAAGGCGTCGTTCGAGCGGTCGCCGGCCTCCGCGTGGCCCTCCTCGCGCGCCTTGACGTAGGTGCCGATGCCGCCGAACCAGAGCAGGTCCACGGCCGCCGTGAGCATGGCCCGGATCAGCTCCGCCGGTGTTAAGGCGTCCTTGGCGATGCCGAAGAGGCGCTTCATCTCGGGCGAGAGCCTGATCGACTTCGCCCTGCGCTCGAAGACCCCGCCGCCCTTCGAGATGAGCTTCGCGTCGTAGTCGTTCCAGCCCGAGCGCGGCAGCTCGAAGAGGCGGCGGCGCTCGGCCAGGCTCGCCTTGGGGTCGGGATCGGGATCGACGAAGACGTGGAGGTGGTTGAAGGCGCCGATCAGCTTGATGTGCTCGGAGAGCAGCATGGCGTTGCCGAACACGTCGCCGGACATGTCGCCGATGCCGACGACGGTGAAGTCATGGTTCTGGATGTCGCGGCCGGCCTCGCGGAAGTGCCGCTTCACCGATTCCCAACCGCCCTTCGCGGTGATGCCCATTGCCTTGTGGTCGTAGCCCGCCGAGCCGCCGGAGGCGAAGGCGTCGTCGAGCCAGAAGCCGTACTCGTCGCGGCTGACCGCATTCGCGATGTCGGAGAAGGTCGCCGTCCCCTTGTCGGCGGCGACCACGAGATAGGCATCGTCCTCGTCGCGGCGCACCACGTCGGGCGGCGGGACGAACTTGCCCTGCTTGATGTTGTCGGTGAGATCGAGCATGCCGCGCATGAGCGTGCGGTAGCACTCGACGACCTCGGCCATGAGCGCCTCGCGCCCGCCGTCCGCGGGGAGGCGCTTCACCACGAAGCCGCCTTTGGAGCCGACCGGCACGATGACGGTGTTCTTCGCCATCTGGGCCTTCATGAGGCCGAGGATCTCGGTGCGGAAGTCCTCGCGCCGGTCCGACCAGCGGATGCCGCCGCGCGCCACGCGGCCGCCGCGCAGGTGGATGCCCTCCATGCGCGGGGAGTAGACCCAGATCTCGAAGAGCGGGCGCGGCTCGGGCAGCTCGGCGAGCTTGCCGCTGTCGAGCTTGACGGAGAGGTAGGGCTTGGGCCCGCCGTCCTTGCCCTTTTGGAAATAGTTGGTGCGCAGCGTCGACTGCACGAGGTTCACGAAGCGGCGGATGATGCGGTCCTCGTCGAGACTCTCGACCTTGTCGAGACCCTGCTCGATCTCCTGCGCGAGCGCTGCGGCGCGCGCCTCGACGTCGTGCTGGCGCAGGGGGTCGAAGCGCGCCAGGAAGAGTCCGACGATGCGGCGCGCGAGAGCCGGATTGTGCGTGAGCGTCTCCTCCATGTAGGCCTGGCTGAAGGCGATCCCGGTCTGGCGCAGGTACTTGCAATAGGCGCGCAGGATCACGACCTCGCGCCAGGCAAGCCCGCCCGCGAGCACGAGGCGGTTGAAGCCGTCCGCCTCCATCACACCCGACCAGATGCGGGCGAAGGCGTCCTGGAAGCTCTCGCGCAAGGCGTCGAGCTCGATCGCGGCGCCGTCGGCGCGCACCATGCCGAAATCGTGGAGGTAGACGGCATCCGTCTCGTGCGGCTCGACGACGAAGGGCACCTCCTGAAGCACGCGCAGGCCCATGTCCTCGAGCATGGGCAGGATGTCGGAGAGCGCCACCGCGGCGTCCGCCTTGTAGATCTTGAAGCGCACCTCGCTCTCCTGGGCCTCGAGCGGACGGTAGAGGTGCATGTCGACGCTGCCTTGGGCGAGCACGGCCTCGATCTTCTCGATGTCGACAAGTGCGGTGTGCGCGCTGAAGCGCTCGCGATAGTCGACGGGGAAGGCGGTCGCGTAACGCCGGAAGAGACGCAGGCCCCGCTCCTCGCCGTTGCCCTCGACGAGCGCCGCCTTGAGCTTGTCGCTCCAGGAGCGCGCCGCCTCGACGAGCTTCGCCTCGATCTCGTCGTTGCGGATCTCGGGGATCTCGCCGGGCGTCGTCTTCACGATGAAGAGGACGCGGGCGAGCAGCGTATCGCTGCCCAGCTCCGGCTCGAACGCGGTGACCTCGCCGTTGAAGGCCTGCTCGAGGATGGCGCCGAAGCGCTCGCGCAGCTCCGTATTGTAGCGCTCGCGCGGCACGTAGGTGAGGCAGGCGACGAAGCGCTCGAAGGGGTCCTTGCGCGTGAAGAGCGCGATGCGCTGACGCTCCTGCAAATGGAGAATGCCCGTCGCGATCTCGAAAAGCTCGTCCTCCTCGATCTGGAAGAGCTGGTCGCGCGGATAGGTCTCGAGGATGTGGAGGAGCGCCTTGCCGTCGTGGCTGTTGGGGGAGAAGCCCGAGCGCGCCATCACGTTCGCGACCTTGTGGCGCAAAAGCGGGATCTCGCGCGGAACGCGATTGTAGGCGGCGGAGGTGAAGAGGCCGACGAAGAGCCGCTCGCCCGCGACCTCGCCGTCGTCCCCGAACTTCTTGACCGTGACGACGTCCAGGTGAGTGGGGCGATGCACGGTCGAGCGCCGGTTCGCCTTGTTGACGGTCAGGAGCTGCGGCTCGCGGAGGAAGGCCTGAACGTCGGGGGGAAGCGCCGACATATTGCGCCGTCCGCGGTAGACGAGCTCGGAATCGTCCCTCAGGATGCCGAGCCCGGTGCCGTGCGTCACCTCCATGCGGGCGGCCGCACCCGAGCCCACGAAGTCATACTCGCGGTAGCCGAGGAAGGTGAAATGGTCGGCATCGATCCAGGCGAGGAACGCCTTTGCCTCCGCGAGCTCGGCGGCGGGGAACGGCAGTTTCCCTTTGTCCAGCCGCTCCAGGAGCTCGGCAAGCCGCGCGCGCATCTTGGGCCAATCCTCGACCCCGGCGCGCACGTCGCCGAGCACGCGCTCGACACCCCGTGAGATGTCCTCGAGCGTCCCCGGCGCGCTCTCCTCGTCGATTTCGAGGTGCATCCAGGATTCCCCGGCGGTGCCCTCGCGCGTGTCGGCCTGCGCCCAGAGCTCGAGGAGCGCCCCCTTGGCGTCGCGCTTCACCTTGAGGATCGGGTGCACCACGAGATGCACGGTGAGCTCGCGCCGGTTGAGCTCGGCGGTCACCGAATCGACGAGGAACGGCATGTCGTCGTTGACGATCTCGATGACCGTGTGATTCGACTTCCAGCCATGGTCCTCGAAGCGCGGGTTGTAGGCGCGGAGCTTGGGCTGGCCTGGCTGCCGCGTGCGCGCGAAGGTGTAGAACGCCATGGCGGCGCCGTAGAGCTGCTCGACCTCGGCGGCCAGCACGTCGTCCGGCACGTTGGCGTAATATTGGCGGATGAAGCGCTCGGCCCACTCGGATTTTCCGCGCGGCAGCCGCTCGCGCGCGAGCGCGCTCACGCGGCCGAGCTGCTCCTCCCTGAGTGCCTGGGTCCGAGTCGTCATCGAGCGCCTCCCTCCTTGCCTCAGGGCCGCCTCTCGCGGCGACGGGCAAGGCTAGCCGGTTTTTATGAAGCAAAATCTAGCACGATCGGCCACTAGATGTGAGATCGCAGGAGGGGGCGGCCGGTCCCTCGTCCGCCGGGCACGAGAAGGCCCCAACAGCGCGCCCGAGGGCGACGGCTTAAGGCAAATCCGTCACGGCAAGTTCTCGCACGCGAGGCGTGCTGCGGGCTTCAATCGGCCCTCGGTCGGTGTTAAGCTTTTGGGCGGCCGACGAGGGAGGCTCCCGGCCCTTCGGGCTGGCGTGCGAAGCGGTGGGGAGCGCGCGCGGCTCCCGTATGGCCGCGCCGTGATCTCGGCGCCGGTCTGAGGCGCAATCGGTTGTCATCGTATCGTGATGTCGCTTTCTGCCGCATGAAGTCGAGCCTCATCAGCCGCACCTGCCGCTGCGCCATTGTCGCGCTCATGGCGGCGCCCTTGCTCGGCTGTACCGGCGACTCGGCCGCAGAGGACGCCAAGGCGCGGGCGCTTGCGGCCCTCGTCCACCAGCAAGCTTTCAAGGACTGGCTCGCCGAGGCGAACTACGAGGCGGGCCTCGCCGCCTACGAGGCCAAAGACTACAGGGCGGCCTTCGAGGATTGGCGCGAGGTTGCGGATACCGGCGACGCCGAGGCCGAGCTGCGCCTCGGCAAGCTCTCGGAGGAGGGCCTCGGCGTCGCGCAGAACTATGTGGAGGCGCACCGCTGGTACAATTTGGCGGCGGCGGCGGGCGCTCCCGGCGCTGCCGCTCAGCGCGATGCGCTCGCCGCCAAGATGTCGAAAGAGCAGCTCGGCGAGGCCCAGCGCCTCGCGGCCGCTTGGCCGCCCACGAGCCGGACAGCGCCCGCGGCTGCGGTCGGCACTGCGGCACCCCCCGAGACTCCGCCCGCGAGTGCCGCCTCGCCACCGAGTGCGGAGGCGGTTGCCCACTTCAAGGCCGGGCTCGCGGCGTTCAAGGCGGGCGGTCTCGATGCGGCGATCGCCGATTTCACGGCGGGGCTGGCGCTCAGCCAGGACGCGGTCGCCCTTTTCCTCTTGGGCGAAGCCTACCGGCTCAGCCATCAAGACGTGCCGGCGCTCAAGGCCTACGACGATGCGCTGGCGCTCGACCCGGCGAGTACTGTCGCAGCTAAGGCGCGCGCTCGAGCGGCAGCACTTGCCGCTGCGATCGAAGTGAAGACGGCGGAAGGGATCGCCGAGACGCAGCGGCTTCTCAAGTCGCTCGGCTACTATTCGGGGCCCGCCGACGGCAAGATCGGGCCCAAGACGACGGCCGCGGTCGAAAGCTTCGCGAAGAAGCAGGGCATCGCTGGCGACGGCAAGATCACCTTGGCGCTCGTGACGGCGCTCAAAGAGGCCGCGGGCGTGCGCGCGCAGCAGGCGCAGGCGGATTTCCGCGCGGGTGCTGATGCGCTCAAGGCGGGCCGCGCCGAGCAAGCGATCAAGGCGCTGGCTGCGGGCCTTGCGCTCAAGGAGGATGCCGAGGCGGAATACGCGCTCGCCGACGCCTATCGCCAAAAAGGCGACAATGCGGCGGCGCTCGAGCGCTACCGCCGCGCGCTCGCCCTCGATCCCAAGAGCCCGGCGGCGGCGAAGGCGCTCGAGGCCATGCAAACCCTGGTGGCGTCGGCCGAGCCGCAAGCGGGCAAGCCAGGGGCGGTAGAGACGGCGGTGCTGCCGCAAGCGTCTGCTGCGGCTGCCGCGACTCCGCCTGCGGCCGAAGGCACGGAGAGCCAAGCCAAAATCGATGACATTCGCCGGCAGGCGGAGCTCGCCGGGGCGCGGGCGCGTGCGGCGCAGGTTCAAGCCTTCGACGCGCAGCTGCGCGCGCGCGACGCGGCGACGCGGGCGCAGCACGGCGGCGGGCTGGGGCTCTTCGCGGGCTCTCCCGCGAACACGCCCGGCGACAGGTATGAGGGTGGGATCGACGAGAACAAGCGCTACGCGGGCTTCGGCGTCTATTACTTCGCGAGCGGCGATCGCATGGAGGGCGAGTTCAAGCCGGACGGCTCGGCGCCCGCCCATCGCATTTATCATTGGGCCGACGGCGCGCATTACGAGGGCGAGTACAGGCAGGGCGCGGGCTCCGAGCGCGAGGGCTACGGCGTCTACACGACGGCGGACGGGCAGCGCTACGAGGGACAATGGGTCCACGACCACATGAGCGGCTATATGATCTCGACCGCACCCAACGGCGAGCAGTACGAGGGCGAGTTCCGCGACGATCTGGCCAACGGCAGGGGCCTCCTCCTCGACCGCTCGGGCCAGCTGATCAAGGCCGGCATCTGGCGCGACGGCAAGCTCGAGATCTCCTTCGCGGCAATCGGCGCCAAGTTAGGGGCGCGGCGTGCCTCAGGGGCGACCTCGCGCGCTCACGCCGCCCGCGTCACATCGCACCAGGCAATTTATAGGATGTGACGCCGATAGGGGCGTTATGCTTATTTTTGAAAAATGAGTATACTTA
>DASPPM010000068.1:0-12754 GCA_035625535.1 Alphaproteobacteria bacterium | reverse complement strand
TGCGGGAGAGGGTGGCGAGCGCAGCGAGCCGGGTGAGGGAGTGCTCCGCCGCCAACGATCAGGGGGCGGGCAGGCCCGGCGCCCCTATCCCTTCCTCTTCTTGCGAAGATAGAGCGGCTCGGCCGCCGGCTCGCCCGCGCTGCGCTGGGCGAGACGCGAGGGCGTCAACGTCCGTAGCGGCTCGGTCTCCGTCATGCTCGCCAGGCTGCGCACGGCGAGCTCCTGGTACCCGCGCGTGCCCGTGTTTTTCCAGGCGCGCTCCTTCTCGCTCACGGGGCGGAGGATGCGCGCGGGAATGCCGGCCGCCAGCATGCCGGGCGGCACCTCGAAGCCGGCCTTGACGAAGGAGAGCGCCGCCACGATGGCGTCGGCGCCGATCTTGGCACCGTCCATGATCACTGCCCCCATGCCGATGAGCGCATTGCGCCCGACCGTGCAGCCGTGCAGCACCGCGCCATGGCCGATGTGGCCGTCCTCCTCGATCACCGTCTCGATGCGGGCAAAGCCGTGCACGATGCAATTGTCCTGCAGGTTGCTGCCCTTGCGCATGATGAGACGGCCGAAGTCGCCGCGCAGGCTGGCGCCGGGGCCGATGTAGCAGCCGGCCTCGACGATCACGTCGCCGATGATGGACGCCAGCGGATGCACGTAGCTCTCGGGATGGACGTAGGGCACCACCCCGTCGATCGCGTAGACGCGGACCATCGCCTTCTCCTCCTCGCCGCCTCGCAAGCTGCGGAAAAATTCTTTCGAGCATCCTCATGGTTCGAGACGCGCGGCCTCCAGCCGCGCTCCTCACCATGAGGAAGATTACGTTTCAATGGGTTGACCTCGTCCTGAGGAGGCGGCGAAGCCGCCGTCTCGAAGGGCGAGGTCAACTTCATCATCCTTTCCGCATCCTGCTAAAGCAGGGACACCCACTCCTTGGCCCAGTCAAGGGCCTCCTCGTCGGGCAGCGGCTGGGTGCAGGCGTCGATCTCAAGCCGCTCGCCGATGCGCTCGGCGCCGAGAGAGGCGAAGAGCGCATCGATCGTCTTGCCGCCGCGGCAGAAGGTCTCGCGATAGCTCTGATCGCCGAGCGCGATCACGCCGTAGCGCAGATGCGAGAGATCGGGCCTGGTGCGGGCGAGCTCATCGTAGAGCGGCCGGATATTCTCGGGCAGCTCCCCCTCGCCGTGGGTCGAGCAGCACACCAGCACGACCCCCGGCCGGGCGAGCCGGGCCGCCCCGCCTTTGGTCTTGGCCTCGACCTCGACCGCGTGGCCGTCCTTGGCGAGCTCGTCCTTGAGCAGATCGGCCACCATTTGCGCGTTTCCCGATTCGGTGCCGACGAGGATGAGGATGTCCGCCATGGGGCCTCGATGCCGCGGCGAGGGCGGGGCGATAATTTGATACTGTGAGGGCCGCTTTTTGTCTATGAATCGATCGGTTGCGTGGCCGCGGCGGCGGACGCGCCGCGATCCGGGAGGAGCAAGGTGGGCAGCGAGGACGAGGCTCTCATCGCGCGCATCGGGCGGGGCGAGAAGCTCGGCGCCGAGGACGAGCTTCCGGCGGGCTACCGCGCCGAGCTCATCCGCCTCATGGTGGTGTTCGTCGATTCCGAGATGGCGGGGGCCGCGGGCTTCGCCGATTTCGTCAACCGCGCCCCCGGCATGCGCGAGCGCGCGACCGCGGCGCGCATCGTGAGCGAGAAGTTCGCCCATGCCGAGGCGGTGCTCGAGCTGCTCGCCCGTTTCGGCGTGGATGCCGACCTCTATGTACGCTCCCATCCCTGGCAGGCCCGGCTCGACCGCGCGCTCGACCTCGGCAACCGCCGCATCGGCGGCGACAAGCGGCTCAACGTCTTCCATTACCCGCTCGAGGGCTGGGTCGATGCCGTCGCCATGAACATGCTGATGGGACGCGCGAGCGCCATCCAGCTCGGCGACCTTCTCGCCTGCTCCTATGCGCCGCTCGCAAAAGCGCTCGCCCGCATCGTGCCGCGCGAGATCGCGCACGCGCGCCTGGGCGAGGCCGGGCTCAGGCGCGCGATCGAGCAGGACGGCGCCCGGCTTGCCGCCGCGGCGTCCATCGCCTATTGGTACCCGCGCGTGGCCGCCACCTTCGGGCGCAGCGACAGCGAGCGCTTCGAGCTCTACCGCAAGTACGGGCTGAGGCAGCACACGAACGCGGAGCTGCTTAAGCGCTGGCAAGGCGAATTAAAGGCGCGCCTGGCATCGCTCGGCCTCGAGGCGCCGGCGGGCTCGCACTGAAGGAGAAGAAACCACCTCGGAGGAGCGCCCGGTATGGGCTACAAGACGATCCTCTTCGAGCGGGGCGAAGGCTACGCCGCGATCACGCTCAACCGTCCCGAGCGGCTCAATGCCTTCACCGCCGAGATGCACGGCGAGCTCAAGGCGGCCCTCGACGAGGTGGAGGGCGACGAGACGCTGAGGGCGCTTGTGCTGAGCGGCGCCGGGCGCGGCTTCTGCGCGGGCCAGGATCTCAGCGAGCGGCGCAGCAAGCCCGGCGAGGCTCCGCGCGATCTCGGCGACACCATCGACCGCCTGTACAATCCTTTGATTCGCCGCCTGCGCAAGCTGGAGCGGCCGGTGCTCGCCGCCGTGAACGGCGTCGCCGCGGGGGCGGGCGCCAACCTGGCGCTCGCTTGCGACATCGTGTTGGCGGCGCGCTCGGCGAGCTTCATCCAGCCCTTCTGCCGCCTGGGCCTGGTGCCCGATGCGGGGGGCAGCTATTTCCTGCCGCGCCTGGTGGGCGAGGCGCGCGCGATGGCTTTGGCCCTCGTGGGCGAGCCTGTCTCCGCCGAGCGCGCCGTCGAGATGGGCATGATCTGGAAGTGCGTCGACGACGACAAACTCATGGAGGAGACGCTCGCCTTGGCGCGCCATCTCGCCACCCAGCCGACCAAGGGGCTCGCGCTGATCAAGCAGGCGATCCATGCCTCCTACGGCAACGACCTCGCCCGCCAGCTCGACCTCGAGCGCGATTTCCAGCGCATCGCCGGGCGCAGCGAGGATTACCGCGAGGGTGTCGCCGCCTTTCTCGAGAAGCGCACGCCGCGCTTCAAGGGACGCTGATGGCAGCGCTCGCGAAAGAGGCGACGGTCGCCGTGGTCGGTGCCGGCACCATGGGGGGCGGCATCGCCCAAGTGGCGGCCGGCGCGGGCCATCCCGTCCTCCTCTTCGACGCGATCGAGGGGGCGGCCGAGCGCGCGCGCACGGCGATCGGCAGCGCGCTCAAGCGCCTCGTCGAGCGCGGCCGGATGACCGCGGAGGTGCAGGAGGCCTTGCTTCAGCGCATCAAGGTGAGCACGGACTTAGCGCAGCTGGCTCCGGCGCGCCTCGCGATCGAGGCGATCGTCGAGGAGCTCGAGGCCAAGCGGCGCCTCTTCGCCACACTCGAGGGCATCCTCGCCGAGGACGCGATCCTCGCCTCCAACACCTCCTCGCTTTCGATCACGGCGCTTGCGGCCGGGCTCAGACGGCCGGGCCGCGTCTGCGGCATGCACTTCTTCAATCCCCCGCCCCTTATGCCCCTTGTCGAGGTGGTGAGCGGGCTTGCGAGCGATCCCGCCGTGGCCGAGGTGGTGGCCGCAACGGCCCGGGCGTGGGGCAAGGAGCCCGTGCATGCAACCTCCACGCCCGGCTTCATCGTGAACCGCGTGGCGCGTCCCTTCTATGCGGAGGCGCTCCGGCTCCTCGAGGAGGGCGCAGCCGATTTCGCCACCATCGATGCGCTCGTGCGCGAGGCGGGCGGCTTCCGCATGGGCCCCTTCGAGGTCATGGACCTCGTCGGCCAGGACGTGAACTGGGCGGTGACCAACGCCGTCTTCGCCGCCTATTTCTACGACCCGCGCTACAAGCCCTCCTTGCGGCAGAAGGAGATGGTCGCGGCGGGCCTCTTGGGGCGCAAGAGCGGGCGCGGCTGGTATTCCTACGAGGCGGGTGCGGTCGCAGCCAAGCCCGCGACGCTGCCGCCGGCCGCTGCGCCGCGGCGCGTGGCGATCGAGGGCCGCCTCGGTCCAGCCGAAGGCCTCGCGGCCGCGATCAAGGCCAAGGGCCTAGCACTCGGCCCGCGCGACGAGGCCGACGCGCGCGAGGGTGCGGTCGTGCTCGACGGCGCCGTGCTGCGGCTCGCCGACGGCCGCAGTGCGACCGAGCGCGCGGCCCGCGAGCATCCCGGCGAGCCGCTCGTGCTCTTCGATCTCGCGCGCGACTATGCGAGCGCCAAGCGCTTGGCCCTCGCCAAGGCCGATCAGGCGCCGCCCGCGGCCCTCGCTGCCGCGGCCGGCCTCATCCAGGCCCTCGGCATGCAGGCGACGGCAATCGACGACACCCCCGGCATGGTGGTCATGCGTATCGTCGCCATGCTGGCGAACGAGGCCGCGGAAGCGGTGAGCCAAGGCGTCGCCACGGCGCAAGCGGTCGATACCGCGATGCTCAAGGGGGTGAGCTATCCCCTGGGTCCGCTTGCCTGGGCGGAGGCGATCGGGCTCGAGCGCGTGCTCGCGGTCATCGAAAATCTCGCGCGGAGCTACGGCGAGGACCGCTATCGCGCCTCAGCACTTCTGCGCCGCAAGGTGCTCGCGGGACGGCGCTTCCATGAGTAAGGAGGCGAGCCCGCGCGCCGACCGGGCGCAGCGTCTCGCCGATGCGGTCGGCAGGGGCATGTATGCGCGCGACCGCGCCGCGCAGGCGCTCGGTATCCGTCTCGTCGAGATTGGCCCGGGCCATGCGCTGACCCGCATGACCGTGCGCCAGGACATGGTGAACGGCCACGACACCTGCCACGGCGGGCTCATTTTCACGCTCGCCGATGCGGCCTTCGGCTACTCCTGCAACTCCCACAACAGGAACGCCGTGGCCCAGCACTGCACGATCACCTTCTTGAAGCCGGCGAAACTCGGCGAGGTACTGACCGCGGAGGCAACGGAGCAGACGCTCGGCGGCCGCAACGGGGTCTCCGACATCAAGGTCACCAACGAGAGGGGCGAGCTCGTCGCCCTCTTCCGCGGCAACAGCCGCGTGATCGCGGGCGAGGTCGTGGCCGAGCCCGGACACCCGGAGTGCCAGACATCCAAGGAGCCGTCATGAGCGAAGCCTACATCTGCGATGCGATCCGCACGCCCATCGGCCGCTACGGCGGCGCTTTGGCGAGCGTGCGCACGGACGATCTCGCCGCACTCCCGATCAAGGCGCTCATGGAGCGCAACAAGGCAGTCGACTGGTCCAGGCTCGACGACGTGATCTACGGCTGCGCCAACCAGGCGGGCGAGGACAACCGCAACGTGGCGCGCATGGCGGCGCTCCTCGCCGGATTGCCCGCGGACGTGCCCGGGGCCACGGTCAACCGCCTGTGCGGCTCCGGCATGGAGGCGGTAGCGCAATGCGCGCGCGCGATCCGCACCGGCGAGGCCGAGCTCATGGTCGCAGGCGGGGTTGAGAGCATGAGCCGCGCCCCCTTCGTGATGCCCAAGGCGGAAGCGCCTTTCAGCCGCACGGCCGAGATCTACGACAGCACCATCGGCTGGCGCTTCGTCAATCCGCTCATGAAGGCCCAATACGGCATCGATTCCATGCCCGAGACCGGCGAGAACGTGGCCGAGGCGTTCCAGATCTCGCGCGCCGATCAGGATGCCTTCGCGCTCCGCTCGCAAGCGCGCGCCGGCCGCGCGATGCAGAACGGCGCCCTCGCCGCCGAGATCGTGCCGGTGGCGATCCCGCAACGGAAAGGCGAGCCCCGGCTCGTGCGCGAGGACGAGCATCCGCGCCCGGACACCACGCTCGAGGCGCTCGCCAAGCTGCCGACCCCCTTCCGCAAGGGCGGCACCGTGACCGCCGGCAATGCCTCTGGCGTGAACGACGGGTCGGCGGCCTTGCTGCTTGCTTCCGAGGCCGCAGTGAAACGTTACGGCCTCGAGCCGAAATGCCGCGTGGTGGCCGCCGGCAGCGCAGGCGTGGAGCCGCGCATCATGGGCATCGGACCCGCGCCCGCGACGCGCAAGCTCATGGACCGGCTCGGCCTCAAGCTCGCCGAGATCGACGTGATCGAGCTCAACGAGGCCTTTGCCGCACAGGCGCTCGCGGTCATGCGCCAGCTCGGGCTGCCGGACGACGCCGAGCACGTCAATCCCAACGGCGGGGCGATCGCGCTTGGCCATCCGCTCGGCGCGTCGGGCGCCCGCCTCGTCTTGACCGCCGCTTACGAGCTCGCCCGGCGCCGGCGCCGCTACGCGCTTGCCACGATGTGCATCGGCGTCGGCCAAGGCATCGCCATGGTCATCGAGCGGGTGTGACGACCATGCAGCCATCCCTCACCCTTCCCATCGCTCCGCCCGGCGCGCGCAGCGCGCCTCTCATGCATGATCGAGACATGATGCAGAAGAAGCGGGCCTTGGGCCCGCGGAGGCCCCTTCCCTCTCCCGCTTGCGGGAGGGGGTCAGGGTGAGGGACAGCGGCGCTTGACGATATTTCGGGATGAGGGCACCGCATGAAAGGTGCATTGAGGAAGCCCGAGCTGGACCCGATCGAGGTGGCGAGCCGCGATGAGATCGCGGCTCTGCAGGCGAAGCGGCTCAAGTGGACGCTGGCGCACGCTTTCGCGAACGTACCGCATTACAAAGAGGCGTTCGCCGCGGCCGGCGTCCATCCCGACGACTTCAAGCAGTTGGACGATCTCGCCAAGTTCCCCTTCACCACGAAGGAAGACCTGCGGCGCCAATATCCCTTCGGCATGTTCGCCGTCCCGCGAGATAAGATCGTGCGCGTCCATGCCTCCTCCGGCACCACGGGCAAGCCCACGGTGGTGGGCTACACCAAGGCCGACATCGAAGTGTGGGCCGAGCTCATGGCGCGCTCGATCCGCGCGTCCGGCGGAAGGGCGGGCGACATCGTGCACGTCGCCTACGGCTACGGCCTCTTCACCGGTGGCCTGGGCGCCCATTACGGCGCCGAGCGGCTCGGCTGCACCGTCGTCCCGGTGTCGGGCGGCATGACCGAGCGGCAGGTGCAGATCATCCAGGATTTCAAGCCCGACATCATCATGGTGACGCCGAGCTACATGCTGGCGATCGCGGACGAATTCGCGCGCCAGGGCCGAGATGCGCGCACCACCTCCTTGCGCATCGGCATTCATGGCGCCGAGCCCTGGACCGAGGCGATGCGCAAGGAGATCGAGCGGCACTTCGACATCGACGCGGTCGACATCTACGGCCTCTCCGAGGTGATGGGGCCGGGGGTGGCCAACGAGTGCGTCGAGACCAAGGACGGGCCGACCATCTGGGAAGACCATTTCTATCCCGAGGTCATCGATCCCGGCACCGCCAAGCCCTTGCGCGAGGGGGAGTTCGGCGAGCTGGTCTTCACCACCCTCACCAAGGAGGGCCTTCCGGTCATCCGCTACCGCACGCGCGACCTGACGCGCTTGGCCCCCGGCACCGCGCGCAGCTTCCGCCGCTTCACGCGCATCACCGGCCGCTCGGACGACATGCTGATCATCCGCGGCGTCAACCTCTTCCCCACCCAGATCGAGGAGATCATCCTCAAGGACGAGCGCCTCTCGCCCCACTACGTGCTCGAGGTGAAACGCGAGGGCCGGCTCGATGCGCTCACCATCGTGGTCGAAGGGGCCCTTGGCCTGCCACCAGCCGCTGAGGCGAGTGCCGCCAAGTCGCTCCAGCACGAGGTCAAGGCCTACGTCGGCGTCACCGCCGAGGTGAAGGTGGTGGCGACCGGCACGGTCGAGCGCTCGCTCGGCAAGGCGAAGCGCATCATCGACTTGCGGGCGAAGGAATGAGCGAGCGACACTCGGGCATGAGCAGCTACGCCTATCAGCACTACCCCTATCGTGCCGCGCGCGCGCGCGCGCGCGGGCGGCACCGGGTCGCCATCGTGGGAGCCGGCCCGGTCGGGCTTGCCGCGGCGATCGACCTCGGTCAGCGCGGGGTCGAGGTCGTGGTGCTCGACGAGGACGACACCGTGAGCAGCGGGAGCCGCGCCATCTGCTGGGCGAAGCGCACGCTCGAGATCTTCGACCGGCTCGGTGCTGTAGCGCCCATGATGGCGAAGGGCATCACCTGGAACCGCGGCAAGCTGTTCCACCGCGACAGGCTGCTCTACAGCTTCGATCTCCTGCCCGAGCCCGGGCACAAGTTTCCCGCCTTCATAAATCTCCAGCAATATTACGTGGAGGAGGCGCTGGTCGAGCGCGCCAATGAAGTGGCGGGCGTCGAGCTCTGCTGGAAGAACCGCGTGGTGGGTGCGAGGCAGCTCAACGACGGCGTTGCGCTCGAGCTCGAGACCCCCGAGGGCGGCTACGCGCTCACCGCGGACTATGTCATCGCGGCGGACGGCGCCAAGAGCCAGCTGCGTCAGCTCCTCGGCCTCGAGTTCGAGGGACGCACCTTCGAGGACCGCTTCCTCATCGCCGACGTGAGAATGAAGGCCGACTTCCCGACCGAGCGCTGGTTCTGGTTCGAGCCGCCCTTCCATTCGGGACCGTCGGGCCTCCTCCACCGCCAGGCGGACGACATCTGGCGCATCGACCTCCAGCTCGGGCCCGAGGTCGACCCCGAGGAGGAGCGCAAGCCCGAGCGCGTCATCCCGCGCCTCGAGGCGATGCTCGGGCCCGAGCGCCCCTTCGAGCTCGAATGGGTGAGCGTCTACCGCTTTCAGTGCCGCATGCTGCAGCGCTTCCGCCACGGCCGCGTGTTCTTCGCGGGCGACTCGGCGCACCAGGTCTCGCCCTTCGGCGCGCGCGGCGGCAACAGCGGCATAGAGGACGCCGACAATCTCGCCTGGAAGCTGGAGCTCGTGCTCAAGGGCGCGGCCCCCGAGGCCCTTCTCGAGTCCTACGACAGCGAGCGCGTGCCGGCGCAACGCGAGAACGTCGCGATCTCGTCGCGCACGATCAACTTCATGTCGGCCAAGGGAGCCGCAGCCCTCGCCTTCCGCGATGCCGTGCTCGAGCTCGCCGAAAGGACGCCCTTCGCGCGCGCCTTCGTCAACAGCGGCCGGCTCTCGACCCCCGCCGTCTTGCGCGATTCGCCGCTCAATACGCCGGATCGCGACGGCTTCTCAGGCGCACTCGTGCCGGGAGCAGCCGCCCTCGACGCTCCGCTGTCGAAAGAGGGGAACGAAGGCTGGCTGCTCGCGGAGCTCGGCGGCGATTTCACGCTCCTTGTCTTCGGCGCCTCGGCCGCAGCCGAGGCGGCGCTCAGCGCCCTTCCCGCCGCGCTCCCGAGGCCGCGTCTCGTCGCCGTTGCCGAGGAGGGCGAGGGAGACGCAGCACTCCTCGACGTCAAGGGCATCGCCTTCCGCCGCTACGACGCGCGCCCGGGTACCGCCTATCTCCTGAGGCCGGACCAGCATGTCGCGGCGCGCTGGCGCGCGCCCGGCGCAGGCGCGCTCGCGGCAGCGCTCGCCCGCGCGCTCGGCAGAGACGGCGAGGCGCACGCGCCCGCGGTCGCAGGGGAATGAGCGTCATGGCGACACCGCTCAAGGACAAGCTCAATATCGCCGCACCCGACGAGCTCTATGAACTCCTCATTCGGGCGCACGAGGGGCTGAGCCAAGAAGCGAGCCTCAAGCTTAACGCCAAGCTCATCCTATTGCTGGCCAACCACATCGGCGACCCCGAGGTCGTGCGCGCAGCGCTCGCCCGGGCGAAAGGCGAGACGTAGTGCCGGCTCTCAATATCTCGAGCGTCACCCTCTCCCCCTCGATCCGCTTCCCGGCTCGGGCGGCAGCTGGGTATCTCATGCTGCAACGGCAATGACGCGATAAAGAGAGGACGATGGGCCACATTCTTCACAGCATCGTCGAAGCGGTCGGCGCCAACCAGCGGCTCGCCTATGCGTTCGTCCTGCTGCTCGCTTTCTCGGAGTCCCTGCCGGTGCTCGGCTCGCTCATCCCGGGCACTGTGATCATCGTCGCGATTTCGGCACTCGTGCCGAGCGGGGCGGTCGACATCAAGTGGCTGCTTGGCTGCACCATCCTAGGTGCCATCCTCGGCGACGGCTTCTCATACTGGCTCGGATACCGCTACCATCGCGAGATCACCGGCATCTGGCCGCTCAACCGCTATCCGCAAGTCGTCGCGATGGGCCAGGCGGCCATCGAGAGGCACGGCGGCAAGAGCATCTTGATCGCCCGCTTCACGCCCCCGCTCCGGGCGATCGTGCCGCTCGTCGCCGGCATCCTGCGCTTGAAGCCCTGGCGCTTCTACACCGTCAACATCCTTTCCACGATCGCCTGGGCAGTGGCGCATATCGTGCCTGCGGTGGTCGCAAGCGCCTCGCTCGCCATAGCAGGCGCCGTCGGCGGCCGGCTGCTCGCGCTGATCATCGTGCTCGCCGTCGTCCTTTGGCTCGTCGTGCTCCTGGTACGCGCGACATTGCGGAGGGGCCTGCCGCTAGTCGGGCGGGGTGCCGTCCGGCTGTGGCTGTGGGCAAGAAACCATGACAATTGGGTGAGCCGAGAGGTCCTCTCGCTCCTGGACCCGAGCCATCAGGAGGTCAAGGGTCTTGTGCTGCTCGTCGCCCTCCTCGCCGTCGGCCTCTGGCTCTTCTTCGGCATCGTCACCCATGTGGCGACGGGCCAGCCGCTCGTGCGCATGGACCAGGCCGTGTTCAACTTCATGCAGGACATGCGCACGCTGTGGGTGGACCGGATCATGGTCACGCTGACCGAGCTCGGCGACCCCGCGGTGACCGCGGCGGTGGCGCTCGCCGTGGCCCTATGGCTCGCCGCGCGCGGCGCTTGGCGCGTGACCGGCTATTGGCTCGGTGCCGTCGCGTTCGCGGCCGTCTTCGTCGAGGGCACGGCGCTCCTCCTCGGGCTGCCGCGGCAGGCACCGCTCCAAACGGCGACGGGCACGCTCGACTTCACCGCGAGCCATACGGCCGTGGCGGGCACGGTCTACGGCATGCTGGCACTCCTCGCCGGGAGCGAGCTCAAGCCGCGCTCGCGTCTCGCCCTCGCGATCACGATCGCGGTGCTTGTCTTCCTTGTCGCCTTCTCGCGCCTCTACCTGGGCTTGCGCTGGACCTCCGACATCGTCGTCGGCCTCGCCTTCGCGATCGGCTGGGTCGTCGCCCTCGGCCTCGTCTACCTCAGCCATCGGCCGCGGCTCATCGGCGGCGGGGG
Source organism: Alphaproteobacteria bacterium (assembly GCA_035625535.1). GTDB lineage: Bacteria > Pseudomonadota > Alphaproteobacteria > JACZXZ01 > JACZXZ01 > DASPPM01. The sequence continues at coordinate 1,610 of DASPPM010000068.1, read as the reverse complement.
GCTCGTGGGCTTGGCGCTTCTCGTCTTCGTGCTCGCGGGCGCCTATCACGCGAGCGCTGCCTTCCAGGCCGACTTGCAGCGCTACGCCGCGCGGCCGGTCACCGTGCACATGGCGGCCCAGGATTGGTGGCGCTACGGCTGGGCCCGCTTGCCGCCGCGCCGCATCGACCTCGCCGGCGGCCTCGACGAGCCGATGACGCTGCAATGGGCGGGCCCGCTGCACGAGCTCCAGGCCCGGCTCGCCGAGCACGGCTGGGTCGAGCCCCCGCCCTGGACCCTCGCCTCGGCGCTCACCTGGCTCGAGACCGGGGCCGATCTCTCGGAGCTCCCGGTGCTCACGCGGCTTCACGACGGACAGCCGACGCGGCTCATCCTGATCCGCACGGAGCCGAATGCGAACGGCCCGCCTGGGCGGCTCATCCTGCGCATCTGGCGCTCGCCGGTGGAGATCGACGTTGCGGAAGGCCGCTCCTACCGGCTGTGGTTGGGCTCCGCGGTCGAGCAGCGCCTCTACCGCGTCGGCTCCTTCCTCACCTTCGGTCGGGCGGAGCGCGACGAGAACGCGCCGGGCGCGCGGCTCGAGGCGGAGCTCAAGCCCGTCCGCCTCGTCCAGCGCGGCGTCGGCGTCGATCGCTGGGGCTGGAACGGCTGGGTGCTGCTCGCCCACGATCCGAGCTTCCCCCTCCCCGACCTCGGGAGCGACGTGGCGCCCTGAGCGCGCCGCTAAAGCCCGAGATATGCCGCCTTGACGCGCTCGTTCTCGAGGAGCGCGCGGCCGCTGCCGGCGAGCACGATCCTCCCCGTCTCCATGACATAGCCGCGCTCGGCGATCGCGAGCGCCGCATAGGCGTTCTGCTCGACGAGGAGGACCGTGGTGCCCATTTCCTTGAGCTGCTGCACGGTGCGGAAGATCTCCTCGACGAGGACGGGCGCCAACCCCATGCTCGGCTCGTCGAGCAGCATGAGGCGGGGCCTGGCCATGAGCGCGCGTCCGATGGCGAGCATCTGCTGCTGCCCGCCCGAGAGCGTGCCCGCGGGTTGGCTGCGGCGCTCGGCCAGCGCCGGAAACTGCTCGTAGACCCGCGCGAGCGACTGCGCCGCCTCGTGCGGCGGGCGCGTGTAGCCGCCGAGGCGCAGATTGTCCTCGACCGAGAGCGGGCCGAAGACGTGGCGGCCCTCGGGCGCCTGTGCGATGCCGAGGCGCACGCGCCGCGCGGGCGGCGCCCGCGTGATGTCCTCGCCCGCGAACCAGATCGTGCCGGCGCTCGCCGGGCGCACGCCCGAGATCACGCGCAAGAGCGTGGTCTTGCCGGCGCCATTGGCGCCGACAAGCGCCACGAGCTCGCCCTCCAACACCTCGAGCGCGATCTCGCGCAGCGCCTGGATGCGCCCGTAATGGCTCGCGAGCCCCTCGATCTTGAGCAGCATCACGCCTCTCCGGACACGTCGATGGGCGGGGCGCCCGGCTCATTGCGCGAGACCGACGCCGTTTGCGCGAGCGTGCTGCCGGCGTGGCCGAGATAGGCCGCGATCACCTCGGGATCGGCGCGCACGTCGATGGCGCTGCCTTCGGCGAGCTTGCGGCCGTAATCGAGCACGAGGACGCGGTC